>NZ_PDNZ01000003.1:0-300000 GCF_003182595.1 Prosthecochloris marina | reverse complement strand
TTGTCGGGCTGGGCGTACACCATAATTTCAGTGACTGTTTTTCTTTAGGCGTGGGGTCATGGATGGCCGTCAAAGGGGAGCGCGGCGGATTTATTACTCTCGGTGTCGACGGTAACCTTTGCTTGCCCATTACTGAAAGAATTGCTTTTGAGTCAGGCGTGTTTATCGGAGCAGGTGGGGGACGAGGCGGCTATACTCTGAGTGGTGGCGGTCTCATGTTGCGTCCTCATGCCCAGTTGACCTATGACACCGGTTCGTTCGGCAAGTTATCGGCCGGAGTAAGTTATGTCAGGTTTCCCAATGGTGGATCTATTGAATCGACCCAGCCGTATATCAGCTTTTCCTTGCCGTTTTATGCCTACATGGAAAACGGATGGACGGATGGCCATTCGGAATCGACGGCGCAGAAAAGGGAACGTGGTTCAAGGTCGAACTCTCTTGCTGCTGTTGTCAGGGATTTGCATGCAGCATCGGGTGCAGAAACGGTGAATGGTGCAGCTCAGAGAGATTTTACCTTGCTCGGAATCGAGTGGCGATCGTATTTTAATGATAGCTGGTATGCTAAACTGGAAACCGAGGGTGCCGCAGGGGGAAACAGCAGGGGGTATATGCAAATTCTTGTCGGAGGCGGTGCGCAGGTACCTGTTGCCGGTAATCTCTTTGTTAACGCCGATGCCTCCGTAGGAGGTGGCGGTGGCGGGAATGTCGATACCGGCGGAGGCCTTCTGCTCGATGCTTCTGCGGGCATCGGGTACTATCTGGCATCTGGTCTTTTTGCCGGTCTTTCCGGGGCATATATCACCGCTCCTGACGGGACATTCGAGGCGACCAGCCTTGCCCTGAAGCTTGGGTATCGATCCGGTGGTTCCCCAGCGAACAATGACAATGGTATCAGTAGGTTTTCTGAAAAGCCTTCGAATATGAGGCTTCGCCTTGTCCATCAAATATATTACAAGGCATCGGATCTCTGGCGAACGCATCAGGCTGATATGAATGTCGAAAATATCGGGATTCAGATCGATGGTTTTCTCGACCGGAACTGGTATTTGACCGGTCAGGGGCTTGCCGCTTATGGCGGTGATGCCGGAGCATATATGACCGGGCTGCTTGGTTTAGGGGTGAGGAAAAACATTGTCGGCAAGGCATTTGTCAATGCGGAGGGGCTTGTTGGTGCTGCCGGTGGTGGCGGGCTTGCAACCGGAGGTGGGCTGGTCTGGCAGGGTAATGTCGGACTTGGCTACGATCTGCACCCCTCGTTATCTGCTCTGGCAACAGTGGGACGGATCGATGCTTTCGACGGAGATTTCAAGGCCGATGTTTTTGGGCTTTCACTTGCATATAACTTCAACAGCTTTTTATTGCATTAGAGGGAAATAGGTTCGGAGGGTTGTATTTTTCTTTATAAATCCTGATTTATTCAATAAAGGAGCAATGGGAGTGCATCGAGAGGTTGGGGTTGATATTGTCGATATCAGGCGGATCAGGCTGTCGTATGAGCGTTACGGTGACAAGTTTCTTCAAAGAGTACTGACGGAAAGCGAGATCGACTACTGCAGGAAAAAGAAAGATATGATGTCGAGTGTTGCGGCGCGATTTGCAGCGAAGGAGGCTGTGTCGAAAGCGATCGGGAGCGGTATGTCGAGAGGGTTTTCATGGAAAAGCGTTGAGGTTGTCAACGATAAGCATGGTAAACCGTCGTTCAGGGTGCTCGATAAAACGCTTGGTATCGCAGGTGAAAAAATCAGACTATCACTGTCACACAACGGTGATTATGCTGTTGCATTTGTTTTACTCGATCTATGATATACATACCCTGTTTGAGAAAGGGCTTTTGACGCTTTTACGGTAAACAGTGAAGGAGATCGTTATGGAATGTATGAAGACCGTGACTATCCAGTGTCCTTATTGCGGTGCCTTGAACGATGAACTTATCGACTGTTCGATCGAACCCCCTGAAGAATTTGTCGAAGATTGCGAAGTGTGCTGCAGTCCTATGCTTATCAGGGTCTTGTTGGTAGACGGTGCAGCTCCTGTTGTTGAGGTTCATCGCGAGAATGAATAAAGCGAATGACAGAAATAAAAAAACTCCCGTGGCAGCACGGGAGTGAACAACGTATTGCTGTTTTGCAATGGTTTATGAGGTTTTCGAATTGCCTTCATAAACTTCGATGCGTACATTCGTCACACCTTTTTGCAGCAAGTCGATCTCCTTTGCGGCCTCGAGTGAGAGGTCAATGATTCTTCCTTTGATGTACGGCCCACGGTCATTGATCCTTACCAGAACTTTTTTGCCGTTGGAAAGATTGGTGACGCGTACCATTGAGCCGAATGGCAGCGATTTGTGGGCTGCGGTCAATTCATGCATGTTAAAGCGCTCGCCATTGGCTGTAAGGCGCCCATGGAACCTATCGGCATAATATGATGCTTTGCCTTCTGTGACCATGAACAGTTTGCCGAGTTCTTTTGCTGCATCAGGTGCGGCAAGCGAATCATGCTTTAGCTGCAGCGGATTGTCAAGGTCGCTTGGGGCCGAAACAGCAGAAATGCCGGTTTGTATGGAGGTATAATTTGCACTTGTCTGGCAGCCGGTTAGCTGAATAAGAAGAAAAAAAGCTATAAACGTATGAAAGGCGAATGTAATTCGTCTGCTATCAACCATATTGTTTCTGTTTGGTTAGGTCTGTTCCTGCTATGTTTTGTTTCATTTATCGGGAACAGAAGGCATTTTTTGCGAAAAAACACCTGAAAATCGATGCTGGGCATTTTACAAGGTAAAGAAAAAAAAGTAAAAACAAAACCTTTGAAGATGTTTCTGTCTGTATTATTGTTGAGGATTACGGGTTTAGAGGTTGCGTTGTAAACTATTGTCGTAAGAATATGGTTATTAGATGTGCGATGTATCTGTCACGTATTCATGCACTTAATAAGAGAGAATAGTATGCGTTTGATTCTGATGACCGGAAAAGGCGGGGTCGGTAAGACCTCTATGGCTGCTGCTACTGGGCTTCGCTGTGCAGAGTTGGGTTATAGAACCTTGGTGTTGAGTACGGATCCAGCTCATTCCCTTGCAGACAGTTTTGATATCGAACTGGGGCACAAGCCTAAAGAGGTGTGTCAAAACCTCTGGGGTGCGGAGCTCGATGTTCTCGAGGAGCTTGAAAAGAACTGGGGATCGGTGAAACGGTATATAACCGAAGTATTACAGGCGCGTGGACTTGAAGGTGTTCAGGCCGAAGAGTTGGCGATTCTTCCGGGATCTGATGAAATTTTCGGGCTTGTCAGAGTATTTCGTCATCATAAGGAAGGGAACTACGATGTGCTGATTATCGATTCGGCGCCTACTGGTACAGCTTTGCGGCTCCTGAGTATTCCCGAAGTAACCGGATGGTATATGCGCCGGTTTTACAAGCCCCTGGAGAAGGTTGCGGTAACGCTTCGGCCTATCGTTGAACCGATATTCAGGCCTATTGCGGGTTTTTCATTGCCTGACAAGCAGATGATGGATGTTCCCTATGAATTTCATCAGAAGATCGAGCGGCTGGGCGAGATTCTGACCGATAACACGATTACAACGGTCAGGCTTGTTACCAATCCCGAGCGGATGGTGCTCAATGAATCGTTGAGGGCGCACGCCTATCTCAGCTTGTACGATATTTCAACCGACTTGATTATTGCCAATAGAATTATTCCGGATGAAGTGACCGATCCTTATTTCCAGTACTGGAAAGAGAACCAGAAAACCTACCGTGAAGATATTTATGAGAATTTCAATCCTCTTCCGGTAAAAGAGGTGCCGTTGTACTCACGTGAAATATGCGGTCTTGAAACCCTTGAGAAGCTCAAGGAGCTGCTCTATGGTGACGAGGATCCATCTCAGGTTTACTATAAGGAAAACCCGATGCGGGTCGAACAGGTTAAAAACGGGTATACCCTTGAAGTTTCCTTGCCTGGAATAGAAAAGGATCAAATACAAATCAGCAAGAAGGGCGATGAATTGAACATTCGGATTGGCAACCATCGCAGAAATCTTGTGTTGCCTCAGGCGCTCGCTACATTGAGGACTGTCGGTGCAGAAATGGAAAGTGAGTTGCTGAGGATTACCTTCGAGGGTGAAAACGGTAGCAGCTCCGGTAAAAAGAAATAAAAAAACTGACAAAACAGAGTCTCTTTTTGCCGGGGGTTGATTTTAATTGTAGTTCTTGTTAAAATTAAGTATATGTAGTATACCTTTACCCCCAGCTTAATTTTACCGTTTCATACGGTGAGGAGGAAAAGAGCATAATGTCTTTTCAGATAGGCGATCCGGTTATATACAGGAAACCCAAAAGTTCCACGTGTCCAGGACCTCGGGCAAGACAGGTATATCCGCTTGAGCATGGAGAGACCTATCATTATGTGGTTGACAAGTTTTGGAAAGTTATCGGGGTCAATGATGATAACACGGTCGATGTCGTTACCCGGACAGGAAAAACGCATCGACTGGAGCAAGGTGATCCAAATCTTCACAAGGCACGTTTTCTCACGTACCTTGTGTTCAGAAAAAGATTTCCGGACCTCGAGGTGTTATAAAAGACTCTTTTGCCTGTATTCCGCTTAATCTTCACCTTCACCTACAGGTTCTGAGCCTGTTTTCAGGTGGTGCACCTCTGTGTCGAACCACAATGGTTTTTCGTTTCGGAGCATGCTGACGACAACCTGAAACTCGGATGCATCCTTGAAAACCCTGTTTTCAATGAGCTGATTGCTGGAATCGTAAAGAGCGATTCTTCCTTTATGCTCGTTCATATCCCATCTGCTGTAGTAACTTGCAACAAGTATATTTGCCATAGTTATTCAGATTATGATGTTATTGCTTCAATAATTTCTCTTACTCTTTGCGAACAAACCTTGCTCCCTTTCGTGATGCCCAGCCAGGGGTTGCTTTTTCTCCTGTAGGAGTTATTGTTGCTGCTGAAATCAGCGCCTTATCGAAAATGGTATAGATGAGTTTAGCTCCGGTTAGGTTTGCCCCTCTAAGATCGGCATTGGTAAAGTCTACGTCGTAGAGATTCGTGTTTGAAAGATTGGCATTGTTCAGCTGTGCGCCATAAAGTCTGGCACCGTAGAGTTCCGCACCACTGAGGTTTGCCTGGCTCAGATCGGTATTTTTCATAAAAGCTCGTTCGAAATTCGATCCTTGCAGGTTTGCATTCCGGAATACCGCTTCTTGCAGACTTGCTCTTTTCCATGAAGTGTTGACAAGATCCGATCCTGAAAAGTCTGCATGATCAAGTTTAGCGCCATTCATGGTTGAGCTCGTCATCGTCACTTCTTTCAAGTCCGCACCTTCCAGGCCGGCATCGTCGAGATTTTCCTCTTGCAGGTCCGGTTTAATCTCGGGATTCTTTTTTCGCAGGGTGTTCCAGGCTGTTACATCCTGTAGCTGGAGTGCTTCAGCTGGTTTTGCAATGTTTTCGGATTCGAATTCGTGGATTGTCGTCGAACTGGCGGGTGTTGTATCGGCCCGAAGCGGTTCGGATTGCATGACAACAGGTTCTTTCTCGGCTTCCTCGACGTATTTCGCTCCATTTAAGGAGGCCCAAAGAGAGGTTGCTCGCTTACCTGACGGAAGGATCGTATTGTTTGAAATCATGGCTCCATTCAGTTGAGCCTGTCTGAATAGCTTAGAGCCTGTCAGGTTTGCTCCTCTGAGGTCGGCGCGGCTCAGGTTGGCGTCGAAAAATTGGCTGTTTTCAAGATCTGTTCCTGTCAGGTTTACCCCCTCGAGGTTTGCAAAACGGAAATCTGTTCCTGTCAGGTTCGCGCCGTTAAAGTCAGCTCCTATAGCATACGAGTTTTTGAAATCTGCTCCTGAAAGGTTCGCACCATCGAAGTTGGCATCCTTGAGGTTTGCCCGTTTAAATTTGGCGAGCATCAGGTTGGTATTGCTGAAATTTGCACCATTGATATTTGCTCCGTTAAGCTGTGCTCTTGCCATGCTCGCATTGCTGAGATCGGCGTTATTGAGAACGGCATCATCCAGGTTGGCTTTGTCGAGGCTTATTACTTTTGACGGGTTTGCGGCGCGCATGGAGTTCCATGCATCGATATCTGAAAAAAGCTCTTTAAGCAGTGAGGAATCATATCCGAAGGCTGACGTGCAGGCCAGACTGCCCTGTAATATGAGAAGCAAAGCCGAAAAAATCAGGGTTTTTTTCATGAGAACATCGTTAAAACATTTTTGAACAAAAGGTACTGTTTATAATATAGGTAACCGCGGGGTCTGATTGGAACAATCAGATCCTTGACCGCAACAAAATAAACGAGCCTGCAAGAATGAGGAAACCTCCGGCCCACGCAGATACAGGTGGGACTTCGTTCCAGAAAAAGTAGCCGTAAAGAACGGAGAAAACAATTGATGCATAACTTGCTGCCGCGACGACCGGAGCGTAATCCATTCTGTAGGCAAGCGTCATCAAATACTGACCGATTGTCGAAAAAAGCGCGACACCTCCCAGGAGCAGCCATTGAGCACGATCGGGCATGATGAATGATGGTCCCATCCATAAGGAGCTAAGAAGTGCGGTAACGATAAAGAAGTTTGTGACGATCGTTACCGGATCATCTGTACGATTCAGCTTGCGGACCAGCAGGTGGGCTATTGCTGACGCCGTTGCAGCTCCTATACTGGCCCAGGCTGCAGCGGTCCACCCCAAAGAAGGGTCCAGAATAAGCACAATACCGGCAAGGCCTGTTCCTATCGCGAACCAGACGGAACGGCTTGTTTTTTCTCCAACAACCCAGGGAGCAAGAACGGCAAGAATAAGCGGCTGAGTTTTTCCGAGGAAAACACTTATGGCAAGAGGTATGTGCGCCAGCGTATAATAAAAGCCGGTGATCGCAAGGAAGCCGAAGATAGCCCGTAAAAGAAGAGTTTTCCATGCGGTTACGACCAGTTTTTTTTTCTGCAGCCACAGTGCGCCCAGAAAAAAAGGGAGAGGCAAAATGCTCCTGAAAAAAATGATTTCCGGGATCGGCAGCGAGAATCCGATTCCTTTGATCATTGCCGCCATTGTGGCGAAGCAGGCTGAGGCTATGAGCATCAGGATAACGCTCATGGAAGATCAAAATTCAAACGTTAAAAAAGCATTGATGCTTGTTCATCTGGTGGCTTTATAGGTAAACGTACAAATAGCATGTGATGAAAAAGCTGATGACTTCTATAGGTTCGGAGGCTCTCTCAAAAGGACAGCTCCCGCGTATGTTAAGCAGGCGAATAGCTCAGCTATTCCTCGTTGTTGTCATTTCAGAAGACAGCATGACTCTTCCATGACGACTGTGTTGGTTGCAATCATTGTCGATTATCGTTTAAGACAGCCTCCATTTTTGCTCAATAGCAGATTTTTCTCTGCGTACCTTTCTTCTCCGTGCCAACGCTTGCATGACGGGAAAAAAAGCAAAATTTGAAGAGGAATCATAATTGACGGAAAAAAATATCAAGGAAAACACCTATCGAAACGAAATGCGTTATGGGTATGTTACAACTATATAGTTTAACGGTTAAAAGGTAACGCCCATATTGGGAGGTAATCATGACAGATACTGCGAAATACAAGGGAAAAGTTCTGGTGGCAGGTGCCACTGGCAAAACCGGACGGTGGGTTGTGTCCCGTCTGCAGCATTACGGCATACCGGTAAGAGTTCTTGCTCGTTCTCTTGAGAAGGCAAAAGCGCTTGGTGACGTTGACGTTGTCGAAGGCAAGATCCAAAATGATGACGATGTTGCCAAAGCTGTTGAGGGGTGCACAGGTGTTATTTCGGCTCTTGGATCGAGCGAGGTTTTTGGAGAGGCATCCCCGGGAGAAGTTGACAGGGATGGTGTCATAAGACTGGTTGACAAGGCTGCACTGGCTGGTGTAAAGCATTTCGGGCTTGTCAGTTCAATGGCGGTAACGCGGTGGTATCATCCTCTCAATCTTTTTGCGGGAGTTCTCAGCAAGAAATTTCAGGCTGAAGAGCATCTGAGAGATGTTTTCGGTAAGGAAGGCCGTTCCTATACGGTTGTTCGTCCCGGAGGGTTGAGAGATGGCGAACCCCTGATGCATGACCTGCATGTCGAGCAGGGGGATAAGTTGTGGAGTGGCTGGATGAACCGTTCCGACGTAGCAGAAATGCTGGTTGTCTCCTTATGGACCGAAAAAGCAAGGAACAAGACTTTCGAGGTTATCATGGAGGGAGAGGACGAGCACCGTCAGGACAGCCTCGAGAAGTATTATGACAGGTTGGCAAGTTAGCATCGTGAATGCAGACAGCAGAAAAATATGCGCAGGTTCAGCTGAAAAGATTGATAGAAGCTGTCTGCATTCTTTTCTTAAGGTAAGCGGTTATGCACACGTGAGGTGAAATCGGACATTTCATCAGCAAGGCCGTGTTGATGCAGGAAAGATGCAGTTTGTCGGAGACTCGAAAGTGTCGTTGAGTCAGCAACAAGTTCATACCGGTGCAGGGCTGTTCTGCTGAAACCCACAAGCCAGCGCTGGCGGGCTGGCGGCAGTGTGACCCGATAACTGCCCCCCTGAAAGAAGCTCTGCCTGTCTGTAGAATGTGTCGATAGGCCCAGGGAAATCTACATCACCAATCAAGCCTGCCGTCTGAAACCTGCCGGATGCAGGATATGATCAGCAAGGCGACAGAAGCCGCAAGAGGTGTGTGCGGTTTCAGGCGAAAGTTTGTTGTTGAGAAATGATCGGGCATGCTTTTCCGAAACATTCATTGTTGAGATGCTGCTGGTTACAGGGTATCGTATAGGATGCCATCAGCGGTATATCCAGCAGGTGCACAGAAAGTTCTGCCGCTTTTTTGATCGCAATCCAACAGTCCCGCTGACAACAGCGTGCAGCTTCAAGCCGTGCGATTTCTTCAAGCACGGCAGCAGTTACCTGTTGGACGGTTTTTCTCTGTTCCGGTTTTACGGGATTGGCTTGTAACATGATGCTGAATGCGATTCCGATTCCTGTAGCGGCGCCGCATATGCCCATAAAACCGCATGATCCGCCTGCTATGGTTTTACCCCGGCTGATACCGCTCGAGATATTCATATCGAGAATATTTCCCCCGAGATTACGATATGTCGAAAGTATGATGCCCGGCACCATTGCATGGTGCTCTGGACCGTGAACCGGAATGGCTGGGTGGCATCTTATCTGTTCGAAAAGGCGGAGCATATCGGTTTCCTTCGAGGTGAGACAGAGGTGAGTGATGACGTCAAGCGCATCTTCTGCATGGCAGGCATCACAGACATAATGTCCTTCGGTGCAGCTGACTGCAGACTGGAACAGCTGCCCGCAGTATGTGCATACCTGTTGTTCTTCCTTATCGGCGTACTGGAGAGAAGAGCCGCAAACCATACAGTCGGCGGAATGTTTGATTGCTGCTGTGCTGTTCGATGATGCAGCTGTACCGTTACCGCTGTGCTCTTCGGGTGCTGTATAGCATGAACAGCAGTTTTCCGCCTCTATATTGGTGACGTACCCGTTATTGTCGAATACGAATACGGTTTCCCCAAGCGCTTCTGCCTGATGCCGATCGATAGTTACTTTTTTGCCTCTCGGCATGAGGGTGTTGTTTTCAGTACGGATTTCAGGAAGCGGCCCCCGGTACATGGCTTGAACGGTTTCCGGGGCAGGTGGTTTACACGCGCTGTAGGTCAGTGAAAAAAAAGAATGTTTCCGAACGACCCGGTAAGGGAAGCGTTTTATGAGGTGTATCTGTTCAAAACCGGTTTCCTCGAGAAGTCCCATCAGATGTGATTCCGTCAGTGCTCCGGCGATACACTCCCCCCGCAGGGTTTCGTCGTTGCGTATTGAGGCATCGGGCTCCGTTTCACAGACAACATCCGAAATAACCAGCCTGCCTCCGGGACGGAGTATCCGGAAGATCTCCGAGTAGGAACGACGTTTGTTCACCGAAAGGTTCATGACGCAATTGGAAAGAACGACATCGGCAGAAGCCGTTTCCATCGGAAGGTCTTCGAGGTAGCCTTTGCGGAATCCGAGGGTGTTGTAACCGAGGTTGGCGCTGACTTGTTTTTGCGCTTTTTTTGCCAAATCAAGCATGGGGTCCAGCATGTCGATACCTGTTACCGACCCCTTTTTTCCAGCCAATCGTGCAGCGATAAAGCATTCAACACCGCTCCCGCACCCGAGGTCTACAACGGTTTCTCCTTCTGAAATTCCTGCATCGATGACCGGACTGCCGCAACCGTAGCCGCGGAAGCGGTACTCCGGTGGGATATGGCTGACAAGCCCGGTATCATAACCGACAGGGTTGAGTATATCCGGATTTGCGTCACCTACGGCATCCTTGTAGAATTCCTGAATCGAAGTGAGACTGTTTTCCGATGCCGCGGCAAGCAAGCAGTTCGAGTGAACCAGCGCTATATTTCCATGAGCGCCGCAACTTTCAAGGATTTCTCCCATCTGGAGCCGGATGGATGGTTTTTTTTGCCGGGTATTTCCTGCAGGAACCATTCGGGTGATAAGCCAGAGAGCGGTTTTTTCATGGAGTGGAAGATAAGGGTCGTTGCCCGAAAAGGTTCTACCATGGATATAGCTGTGATCAATATCTCCTCCCCCAAGGATGTAGCGCATCGGGGAAAGCTTGTCGACGATCGATGCATGGCGGACTTTTTCAAGGATCTGGCTTTTTTGCCAGGCATCGGACAGGCCTTTGTCAAGTGGTGTTGCAAGTTCAGGAACACCTATAAGCGCAGCTGAAGGGTACAGTTTGTTGTCCGGGCCTACAGCCATTGATTCCCAGCCGGCTGTACTGCCGTCGTGAATGGTGCCGGGAGGAGCGAAAATGCGGGTTTTGAGTGATTCGATGTTGTCTATTCGTAGATCGAGTGATTCCGCCTTTTGCACGGCTTTTTTCAGGTTATCAAAAATAGTGTCAGGGTCGATGAAGCCTTCTCCTTTTCCTCTGCCACGGACGAAATACCACATGAAATGGATATTTCCAGCACCGGCTTCTGCTGCATATTCGACAAAATCGGTCATATCCATAATATTCTGCCTGGTGACGCACATGGAAAGCGTGTACGGCACGGATCGCTCTTTAAGCCAGTCGAGAGTTTCACCAAGTCGTGCAAAGGCTCCTCTACCGCGAAGGCGGTCATGGTTTGTCTCCATTCCATCGAGACTGATTTGAAGATGCAGACGTTCAAGCAGGGAAGATGGTATGCGTTCAATATGACGGCGGATCGAAACCCCATTGGTGAGTACTACAACATGAGCATTTTCATGAGAAAGCAGGTTTATAATGATGCTGTCGATGTCGGGATGAACAAACGGTTCCCCGCCAGTCAGCGCGAAAAGTCTGCAGCCAAGCCTGTACGCTGCTTCGGCATGGGTAGCGATGTCTTCTGGCGACAATTCTCCCTTATCGCCAGGTGAAGATGAAAACAGGCAGTGTGTGCATGCCATGTTGCAGCGATTGGTGACATGAAACCACAGTTCCCTTATGCTCGAGAGATTCAGCATGCCAGCACGGCCCCGGTAGGTCTGCGTTCTGCTTTCAGGGAGCCGTGATAGAAAATACCGTTGCTCTGCCGTGGGAAGCACGCCTTTTTCTTTCTGCATGTCTTGCAGAGTCATGTCACCTTCTTTGTCGGGGACAAACCAGTTTGACGTGGTGGTGCTGACGTAGATGGGGGTTCCATCGAGGCAGTGCCGTTCCCATGATGACATGATGTCTTGCATGCGTGAAAAAGGTTGGTTGGCGGGACTCTCTTCGCGGATAAAACTCCTCCGAATAAAACTCCTCTCTTTTCCAAAAGGTTTCTAACAGGTTGAAAAGATGTTGTGGGTATGTGTCTATCCTTTCAGGATGGAAACAGGAATGTCAGCGTCGTGCCCGCAGGTGATGTAGCTCCTGCTTCTAACGTTATCATGGAGTGAGTGGTACTCGAAATGCTCATGAAAAGCAAGGGGCTGGAAGAATGAAAAAACAGCAACAAAAATAAGCCACCTGTGACGGTGGCTTATTGCGTTGTTGTATTCAGCTAAATTTCTATTAGGATGTTTGCAAAAACAGGAAAACTGCTTTGTTCGCCCATTGGGCAGCCTTTAATCCCTTTATGACATCCTGCAGAATCTAATCTTTGAAGCGTTTATCGATGAATTTTTCAGGCTTTGCGTAGCCAGAAACTTCAGGGGACGATCCTCTGAGTCCTGATGAACCGGCATTGCCATAGAGGTAAGGATATGCATTCGCGCCCAGTCTCTTCGTGGTTTTACCGATATTTTCCAACGCATCCCCTACAACCCACCAGTGACCATCGATGAAAACTTCAAGGAATCTTCCATATGCTTCCGCCCCGTTGACAAAAGCTCCTGAATTCTTGTTCATACTTGTTTCCAGTTAAAAATTGGATGCTCTATTAATATGTTTCCAAGAAATTAGAGAAATAATGACTGATAAGCAAAGCTTTTATTTTGCCTTTCCATGAAATCCGTCGGTAGCTGTAAACAGTCTCACGGCTTTGTCGACAGTCCATGTTGCAGTGATGTTAACCGTTGCAGAAAACATGATGTACCAGGTCCACGCAACTCCCATGTATTCCATTATGACAACAGCCAAAATGCCGGTAAGAAAGCCGAGGGTAAGGCTGAGAGGATGAAAATGTCTATTGCTGCCGGAGAGGAGAAACAAGCCGATCAGTCCTCCATAGGTGTACGAGGCAATTTTGAGTCCCAGCACTATAATGGCATTGTCGCTTTCATCAAAAACCAGTGCGATGCCGATAAGCACTGTTGCCCATCCAAGGCTTATCAGCCTCGAACGGTTCAGTGAAGCGTTACCGCCAAGCAGGTCGGTGACTGTCGATGAGGCGAGGGAGTTGATCGAGGAGCTGAGCGTGGACATCGCGGCTGAAAGAACCCCCGCCAGCAACAGGCCTTTAAGCCCGACAGGAAGGTGGTTGACAATGAAGAACGCAAACTCCCGGTCTTTTTCAACCTGCATATCTCCGATGAAGAGATAGATCAGTGAACCGGCGAGGAGGAATACCGTGAATTGCAGGAAAACGAAAATACCGCTTCCGATCATGGCTTTTCTTGCAGCGTTCAGGTTTTTGCAACCAAGAACGCGCTGTACCAGCATGTAATCCACTCCGTGTGAACCGAGTGACAGCAGAATACCGCCGGTAAAAGCACTGAAAAATGCCCAGGGTTCCGAAAAAATGTGCCAGTCGAAGTTGATGATTTGTAGCTTTTGCTCATTGGCAAGATGTACCAATGCTTCCGGAAACCCGACAGAGAGGTTTGCCGTGATGAATACGATCGTCATGATACCCCCGAAAAGATAGAGGATAAACTGGATGCTGTCGATCCATACGATTGTTCGTATACCGCCGGCAAGCGTATAGACCAGTGTGACGATACCGATAATCAGCACCGAGACACTGAGAGGCCATCCGGTAATCACTTCTACTACGACCGCTGTAGCAAGAAACCTCACACCATCGGCGAGGATTCTGGTTACAAGGAAAACCACTGATGCGAGTTTCTGCATATTTTGGCCGAAACGTTTGCCGATTACCTCGTAAATGGAGTCCACCCCTTCACGGAAATAGACGGGTAGAAGAACGGCACTGACCAGCATTCGGCCGAAAATATAGCCAAGTGCAAGCTGTAGAAAGGCCCAGTCACCACGGAAGGCTATACCGGGGACACTTACAAACGTGAGTACCGATGTTTCGGTAGCTACGATGGAGAACATTGCAACTATCCATGGCAAGTTACGCCCTCCGAGAAAGTAGTCATCTTTTGTTTGGTTGCTTTGACCCTGCCATATGCCGTAGCCTGCCATGGCCAGAAGGAAGCAAATAATAATAGTCAGGTCAAGAGTGTGCACGGTTATTCATTTAGCTCGGTGGAAGGAATACATAAGGGCACCTCTATTAATTTGCTACGCATCATGATTACTTCGTCGATCGGTGCTCGAAATCCTCATGTACCCTATGTACATTCCGGTATCTGTGCTCCGTTCGCCTCGTACTCATGCTGCTCGCGACAATTTATAGAGGTGCCCATGATTCAGCGGTTTATTCATAAAGGTGATAGGCCTGTTTGTGGGTGATAAACTTCCTTTCGTCCTCTTGCCACGATGTTTTGATTTTTTCGATGGATTGACCGTCTTCGATCATTGTTCTGATGCTGCTGCTGCCGCATAGCAGGTCGAATGCCGGGTGAAGGTCGTTGAATTCGTAAACCTCCCGGATAAAACGAAGTTTTTCAGCATACAGGTCGTGGATCACTTTTGTGAGGGCTACTCCTGTCAGAAATGGTCGGAAGAGTTCTTTGTCGGTCACATGGAGGAACAATCCTCCTACAATACCGTTTTGGTACTTGTGAAATGATGGCTTGAAGTAGGTTGGGCGGAAAAGTACTCCTTCAAGTTCGAGGTTCATGATATTTTCCGCAACGGCTTCAGGTTCGATGAAAGGTGCGCCGAAATGGAGGAATGGTGTTGTCGTGCCTCGTCCTTCCGAGACGTTCAGGCCTTCGAACAGACACATTCCAGGGTAAACCAGAGCGGTTTCCCATGTTGGCATGTTCGGTGAAGGGACTATCCATGGGTATCCGGTTTGCGAGAAATGCGATGAGCGTTTCCAGCCATGGATCGGGATGACGTCAAGGTTCAAGTCGAGTTTTTTGTGATCGAAATACAGCCTGGCGAGTTCTCCTGCTGTCATCCCGTGACGGGGGGGAACCGGTAGTATGCCGACGAATGAACGATAATCGCCGGATGGCAGTGGGCCTTCGATGTTTTGTCCTCCCAGAGGATTCGGCCGGTCGAGAACGAGAATTTCAATGTCACGGCCGTTTACGCTTTCCATGAAAAGTGCGAGAGTATTGATGTAGGTGTAATAACGCGAACCGATATCCTGAATATCGAAAATAACCAGATCGATATTCTGCAAAACACTTTCATCCGGTAAAAGTGTCTCTGCGGAATCACCGTAGAGACTGATTATCTCAGAGCCGGTATCAGGCTGCGTGGTGACGGCTATCTGATCCTGTTCCGTCGAGAAGAGACCGTGTTCGGGAGAAAAGATTTTTTTCGGGGGGAAGCCCTTTTTTTGCAACTCATGCCATGAGTAGTGCAGATCATGGGTAACCGATGTCTGGTTTGTGATCAGGCCGATGTTGCGGTTTTTCAGACGGCTGGTGTCCTGGAGGAGTATGTCGAGACCTGTTTGTATCATCTAAGGAACGGCATAGTGTTTTGTTGAACTGTCAGGCCATATGTTCATGATTGTCGGATAATCGGAATGCAAGAATAGCTGAAGAACAAGAAGTCCAGTATGTATCCTGTCCAGTCGGTAGTATAGGTAAAATTACTCACTCCAGAGAAAGCATACCTTGTGGAAAAGCTATTACCCGATCAAGCTTGGCATTTTTCGGGATGGTTGTCCCTGGGAGGATTACGGAATCTTTTACCGTCGCGCCGTCTTCAATATGGCAATTTCTGCCGATTATCGATTCATGAACCGTTGCATTATCTGCAATGACAGCCTGTGAAGAGAGCATATGCGGTTCGATACCAATTTGCCGGCCTATTCGTTGAGCGATCCCAAGAATGTTGCTCCGGTTTTTGATATTGGCCTGCCAGAAGCTTTGCGGTGTTCCTATGTCCTGCCAAAATCCTTCATGGCGAAAGTAGCCGAGGCTTTCGCGTTCGATAAGGCCGGTGAAACCCGTATCGACGATACTTGAAAATTCCATGGTAAGGTGGTGGAATATCGACGGATCGAGAATGGCCGCTCCTGCGTAGATGCAATCGGAGCGTAGGCCGGTTTTTCGCATGTTTCTGAAATCCCTGATTTGTTCTTCATTTATGCCGACGTCACCGATTGTTTTTGCTTCGGTGGTTTCGAACAGCATGAGCGTTCCTGCGTTGCCCGAAGATGCATGGGCGTCGATTAACGAGCGCAGGCTGAAATCAGCAATGATGTCGCTGTTGATTAAAACAAAGGGTTCATCATCAAGCAGCGTTTCACATCGTTTTAGCCCCCCTCCGGTTCCGAGAATGGTAGTTTCCTCCGAAATATGCATGTCTATCCCGAAATTATTGTTATCGGAAAAGAAGCGGCGGATATGTTCTGCATGATGATGGACGTTACAGATTACCGTTTCGATTTCGGCTTCTTTCAAAAGGGTGAGAGTATAACAAATGGCGGGAAGGTTAAGAATCGGGATGAGGGGCTTGGGGATGGAGTTTGTAATGGGGTGGAGGCGTGAGCCGAACCCTGCAGCCAGTATAAACGCTTTCATGGTTACGGTTGCATCAGTGTATTTAAAATTATCTCACCGGCCGTTGCTAATTCGGGTTGTCTGCTGATATAACCGGGGAGGTAAGCGAGCGTAGGGGTTATGTACTGCTCGAATTCTTTTTTTTCGAGAACGTATGCCTGATGGAAAAATGTGCCGAGCGCTTTTACGTTTCTTTGAAATGCCATCAGATCGAATAAATAAAGATATTCATCGTAATCCATGGCAGTAAGCCTGTTTGCCCGGAGTAGTCGATAGTGGTAGTGCTGCATATCGGAAACAAATTGTTCGTCAAGCGTAACATAAGAATCTTTTAACAGCGATACTGCATCGTATTGTGGCAGGCCCATTCTTGCATCCTGAAAATCGATAAGCACAAGATTGTCTTTTGAGACAAGGATGTTTCTGCTGTGGTAGTCCCGGTGGTTGAGCACGAAATGTTCTTTCCTGAACAGTGTTTCAGAGATTTTCCTGAATTCCTTTCGCAGCGTTGAGAGCTCCAGGGTTTGAAGTCTGGTGAAACGAGGTTTTTCGATAGCATATGTGATGAAAAAATCAAATTCGAACATCAGTTTTTCCGGATCGAACGACCGATTGAAGGGCAGCTTGTCCTGCTTTCCCTTGATTGACTGCAGGCGAGTCATGCAATCGATGCTTTTTGTGTAAAGCTGAGCGTTTCGGAACGGGTCTGCAGATATCATGTCCTGGAGCAGGATATTGCCGCAATCTTCGATCAGGATTGATGAGTCTGATTTACGGCTTCCGATAACCTTCGGTACGGGCACGGAATTTCTTGTGAGCAAGCGCTGTATTTCCAGAAACGGATAGTGAGCCGAGGGAAAAGAACCGAAGTCGGGGTCAATACAGAGTATCCAGGTTTTCTCGGGGGAGAAAACCCTGAAATACTCCCGGCTTGATGCGTCACCGGCAACTTGCTCAATCCGGAGTTTCCTGAGCTCCAGGTCAGAAAAATATAGTTCAAGGTGATGTTTTTCAGGAGGCATGATCGCTCTGCCGTTGCTATAAAAAAAAGCACCTTATACAAAATTGCATAAGGTGCTGGACAAAAAGTAATGGAAAAAAGCTCTTACTTCGATCCGCCACCGATGGTTGAAGAGACATTCTGCAATACCTGATTAAGGGTACTGGCCATGTTGCCTACCATATCTGTCATGGTCTTGCCAAGAGGGCCTACCATATCAGATACGCTCTTGAGTCCGTTGTTGAGGACTTCAATCTGCTGCTGGCCGAGTTTTGCTACAGTGTCTACAAGACCGGAAATTGCACCTGCTAAATCATTGCTTGATCCGTTTGACATAATGTGTGATGTTTTGAGTTGAATAAGAAGAAACGCGAAAAAATTGTTTGCCTTCATTCTCTTGCCAGTAACCTGCAAGAAGAACGACAGGATGACCGGCAACGGATTATTTTTTTGAAAATTAAAACATTTTCAAGAGCTACGCAAATACAAAATCACAGCTTTTTTCCTGTTTCAATTATTGCTGTCCTGCGTTTTTTGTTTTCCGATGAACTTGTTGAGAAGCATGACAATAAAGATGCCACCAACGAAGAATATTGCGGGTGCAATAATCGTGGTATATTCGGTAATGAATTCCATTGTAGAGAGTTTCTTTAGTAAAGATTTAGTTTGTTAGAACGTTTGAGTCCATGTTCGCTTTCAAAAGTTTCCAAGAGTTCATGAAGGTTTTTTCTGAACGCAAAACTGGTGACAAAACCCATGAGTGGGTGAGGGTTGTGTGTAATTCTGTTGATGATGTTTTTCCACGAATAGGCTTTATAATAGGTCTGCATAAACCGGTACTGAAATTCAACCGAGTTGTAATGAGGTGAGCGGATCACGACGTTTATTGCATTGTATTTTTCCCAGTCTTCATCGGTAATCAGTCCCTTTTCTTTGTATTCTTTATACATGCTTGTGCCAGGATATGGCGTGATGATCTGCATGATCGGCATGAATATATTGTTCCTGCTGATAAAGTCTACAAGATCGTTCATGTCATCATAATTGTCGAGGCTAGGATTGATGAGGAAATTACCCTGCACGTTAAGTCCTGCTTTCCGGCATTGATCGATGATTTCGATAATTTTCTCAGGTGTGTTGACATGAGACTTGTTGTAAGCTTCGAGATTGCTCTGTTTGATCGATTCTATCCCCACCAGTGCCATGAAACAACCTGCATCGACAAGTTTTTTTACTGTTTCTTCATCTTCGAGAAAGTTCATGCTTAAGAAAACACTGAACATGATATTGCATTCCTTGATCATGTCAAGGGCCTGCCAGAGTCGTTTTTTATTGATACCCAGGTTTTCATCGCACAACATGAACCAGGGTTTCGATGAAGTTCCGTTTTTCTTGAAAAAAGCTTCTTTGGCATCTTCTATCTGCGCTTTGAGGTCTTCGGGCTTCTGTCTTCGGTAGAGTTTTCCCGTAAAATTCGGAGTAACACAGAATGAACAGTTATAGGGGCATCCTCTGGTGATGTAGATAGGAATGGATTTTGTCGTATCGACTTTTTCCCGGAGTGATGCTTTGGCTATTCTTTTGTAGTCGAGAGGAACGATTTCTTTGACAGGTGGAAAATCCTTTGCGTTGTAGTAAGGTTTCAAGCGATGATGTTCGAGATCGTTCAGTATAGTGCCCCACATGTTCTCGGCTTCGCCGCAGACAATGGTATCTGCGTGCTGGCTGGCCTCATCAGGATTGAATGAAGTATGAATACCGCCCAGGATTACTGTCTTGCCTTTCTTTCTGAAGTTGTCGGCTATTTCATATGCTCTGGTAGCATCTATTGTACGTGCTGTAATGCCAACAAGATCATAGTCAGCATCATAGTCGACTGTATCACCAAAATGCTCATCGATGATGTCGATTTCATGTTTTGGTGGCGTGATGCTGACGAGGACCCCGAGGGCCATATGAAAAAGTGGTTTCTGATTTGACTTGGAGTCCTTTTTGCCTTTTGGCGCCACCAACAGGATTTTGAAGGATTTTACTGATGTATCCGAAGAACCTGTTGAAATAAACATTCGCTTGAAAAAACAGAATTTTGGTCTGGTGTAGTTCCTCTGTATAAGTGCTTGCCGGTTGCACTTGGACGCATGCTGAATAGAAGCCTGCTCGGTCGAATACAGACTTGCTTAATCTTTATATAGCAAAAATGAAAGGATAAAAACAATGTTCGAGGGGCGATTTGCGGGAGAAAATGAGCAGAATAAAAGTATGGAGAACCCTAAAGGCGCAGGTAATTTGAAACAATCGATTTAGGTTAATATATTCATGGCTCATAGATGGAACTGATTTTTGCGATGTTTTCCCAAGCTTCTTAACGGCCTTCAAGATTTACCTACTATGCCTCGTTACACTCCGGAACAACTTGAAAAGCGCAATGCTTCCGTATGGACGGATATACAGCTCATTTTAGCGCCGATCCAGTTTTTTGTGTTTTTGATCGGTGTGATTTTGACTTTTCTTTATGCACAGAATGATCAGATTTTCAGTTTTTACTGGGTAAGCATCGCGATTCTTTTCAAGACGCTCCTTTTCGGGCTTTTGCTCGTCACCGGTGCGTATTTTGAAAAAGAAATTTTTGATACCTGGATTTATGGTAAGGAATTTTTGTGGGAAGACGTTGGCAGTACTGTAGCTGCATTTTTCCATCTCTTGTATTTTGTTATGGCTTATATGGGATATTCGGAAAACGTTCTCATCTGGGAAGCATTTCTTGCTTATTTCACCTATGTGGTCAATGCTTTACAGTATCTTGTCAGAATTATTCTTGAAAAGCTCAACGAAAGGCGTTTAAAGGCGGGCGGTATGATTTAGCCGTTGGCCGGGACCTTGTGTTTGTGCGCGTATAACCTGTTTAAAACCTGTGATCATCATGTTGAATGGTAGTTTTAAGGGCTTGTGGAACAAAGCCATGTTTTTAATGGGGGGATTGTGGGCAGTTCTGGTTTTTCTGATATGGAATTCCAATCAGCTGCCAACGACGATTGATCGTCAGATATTTCTTGTGGTTATTGTCTGCGGTTATTTTTTGGTTTATTTCTCTGGATTTTTTATCGAGGCTCGCCACAGAAAAAAGCTATCTTGACCTTCCTTCTGCAGCAATAGCTGCATCGATACAGCAAATATCGGATTGCACCCTGCATAGCATGCTTTCCGTTGCTTGTTGCATGATTTGCGACATGACGGTCTCGGTCAGAAACTTGAGCACTACTTCAGGCATCATGTTTAACGGGAACGGTACTTTGAAGTCCAAAGTGATACTGGTGTCATAATGAACAGATGTTTTGTGATCTGTATGGTGCAGTAAGCATATTTCAGCGCCGGCGGTTCCGATGAACGTATTGCTTTCGGCAATGTTTACTTCGGGAATATCTTCAGCGGCGCTCCATCGGATGAGCTTTCCGCCCCTTTCTTTATCTATCACCACGTTTGCGGAATTGACGTATTGCTCCAAGAGCTTGCTTTCAGGAGTAAGGTGTTCTAAGTCTTGCTTGACAAAAAAAAGAGCTGTAATTGGATGGTTTCGGGGATCATTTGCCGTGAATGTCCATTGATATATGTCTCTTTCGGGGAGGTATTCGATGTTTTTACAGTAGGGATTGCATTTGAGAATCCGTATGTGGTCCGAGAAATAGGCGGCAGACTCTGGTAGGCAGGAATCCAGCATAACGTGCGCCTTACTTTTTCCGATAACTTCCATGGTGGTACAAAAATCTAATCTGTGAACTTGTATTACTGTTGCGGCTTGGTACAGTTGTCGACGGTACAAGCCTCAAAAAGCTGCTCGTAGTTGTTTTGCAAACAAGCTGCTCGTGTCGGGCAAGCAGCTGAACTCGGGCAGATCCATGTGAACTGTGCGTTCTTTATAGTTTAAAAAACTGATTAACGTTCTGACTTCTTCAACAGTTCCGCGATGGTGTCAACCATTTGACAGGTTCTTCCTGCTTTCCGGCAATGCCGCTGATTTTTCTGTTTGTGAAAGAGAGAAAAAATATGCACTATATACCCATACCCCGTATAGGTATATGGCGCACTCATGAAAAATTAAGGTTGGAGCAGATGGACAATATAATCTTGAGGTTGAAAAAGGTCGATGGGCAGATTCAGGGGCTTGTCAGGATGATAGAGCAACGGGAACAGTGTGAAAAGGTTATCGTGCAGTTTCAGGCTGCAAAGGCTGCGTTGGATAAAACCTACTCTCTCATGTTGAATAGCAGCTTGAAAGAATGCTTGAACGAGCATGATTCAGAGAATATGGAGAGAATACTGAAACTTATATCCAAGAAATGACATGATAAATCAAAGACGGTAAGTAAAGGCATGACTATGAGAAAAAATCTCGGGGCGGAGTACTCTCCTTTGTATTTTCTCGCTTCTCTCGGAAGCGGTGGGATCGCAGTGAGCTTTTTCATGTTCCTGATGTTCATGGTCAACCATGAAGGCCGTCCGATTCCGGTATTCGAAGATATTCAGGCTGCTTTGGTTGCGGGCGGTCCTGCGGTTGTTACACTTATTGCTGTAAGTTGTGCGGGTATCCTTTGGTATGCTTTTCAACACTATCGTCTTTTGTTGTGGAATATCAAGGAGTACAACATGTTCAGGGGAAACGAAGCTTTTGATAGACTCAAAAGCTCGGATGCCGAGGTACAGCTTATGGCTATTCCCTTGACATACGCTATGGCGATTAACGTCATGTTCATTCTCGGCGCAGTGTTTGTCCCCGGGCTTTGGAGTGTGGTCGAGTATCTTTTTCCGTTTGCCATGTTGGGGTTTTTACTGGTCGGGGGGTATGCCGGAGTGATTTTTCTTGTATTTTTCTCGAGGGTCATCGCTTATGGTAATTTTGATTGCGAACGAAACAACAGCTTGAGCCAGATGTTGTCGGTATTTGCTTTCTCGATGGTAGGAGTGGGGATGTCAGCTGCTGCGGCAATGAGCCATAATGTGATCTCTTCCGGACTCGGAATCATTCTTGCATCGTTTTTTGCTGCGATAGCCGTTACTTTCGGTGTGATAAAGATTGTGCTGGGGTTTCGTTCCATGCTTTCCAATGGAGTCAACTACGAGGCTTCGGTATCTCTCTGGATTGTCATACCTATTCTGACTATTCTCGGTATTACTGTGAACAGAGTTTCCATGGGGCTGGTTCATAACTTCGGTATGGAGATTCATCCATGGTTTCATGTTATTGTTTTCAGTGTGCTTATCGCTGTTCAGGTCTTGTTCGGCATGCTCGGTTACACCGTTATGAAGCAACTGGGGTATTTCAAGGAGTTTATCGGTGGTGGAGGTAAAAGCGTTGTGACCTATGCGGCCATATGTCCGGGGGTCGCTTTTTTCGTGTTAGGCAATTTCCTCATCAATAAGGGTTTGGTTGCCGCTGATTTCATCGACAAGTTTTCTATCGGTTACTTTCTCCTTTATATACCTTTGCTTGTCATACAGGTTCAGACTATCAGGGTGCTGCTGAAACTCAACAGGAAGTTGCTGAGCGTCTGAAACCTGCATGGTAACTGTAAGAAGATTTTAAATCAACGATCATGAAAGGCTTGAAAGTTGTGGGGTACATTGCGGTGGTTCTTCTTGCGCTGCCGGGAGCTGCTATTGCGGCTGAAACCGTGAAGTTGTCGCTTGATCAATCTCTGAAGCTTGCCAGAGAGAGCAACTATGCATTAAAAGCGGCGAAAGCAAGGGTTGACCAGGCTGAGGCGAGATATGTGCAGAGCAGGAAAGCCTTTCTGCCGAAAGTTACGCTGTCCGAAACGTTTATCGCAACGGATGATCCTGCATCGGTCTTTACCTACAAACTTCGGCAGGGAATCATCAACCCTGAAACGGATTTCAGTGCAGGTGCACTGAACGACCCCGACGATATCTCGAATTTTCATCTAGGGGTCGAAGTCAGACAGCCTCTTTTCAACCGCGATGCCACTATCGGAAGGTCGGCAGCTTCAATGTCGAAAAAGTCGCAGGAACACATGCTCAGGAGAGCGGAGGAGACTATAGTCCTGGAAGTGAAAAAGGCCTATTACGGGCTTGTGCTTGCAAGGAAAAACCTCGATGCGGTCAAGAGTTCCATCCGGGCAATGCAGCTTCATGACCGTGAAGCTGCCAAAGCTTACAGTGAAGGACTGATTACGAAATCCGACAAGTTGTCGACCGCAGTACGCCTTGCGGAACTGGCGGAGCAAAAGATGATGATCGAGGATGAGATCCGGTCGGCAAAGGATGGATTGCGGTTTCTTCTTCGCCTCGATAGCGATATGGATATAGTGCCGGTAAACGGACTTGAAACCGATGATATCGTTATTCCTGCAAATGAGCCTCTTATGTCAGAGAGCAGGGCTGATCTCAAGGCTCTTGAAGCTTATGCTGATGCTGCAGGATACCAGTACGATATGGCAAAAGCCAAGGGGTTGCCACGTTTGAACGCCTTTTTTCAGAAAAACTGGAATGACGATGATTTTCCGGGTTTTGAGCAAAACAGCTGGACCCTGGGGGTTGCCATGGAATGGACTGTTTTTGACGGATACTCCAACATCGGTAAGGCTAAGGAGGCTCGGGCTGGCGAAATGGAGGCTCGTTATAGTTATGAAGAAGCAAAAGACAAGGGCCTCTATGAAATTCGTAAGGCGTATCGACTGTTGCGGACGGCAAAATCAAGGATACGGGTTGCGGAGCAATCGCTGAAAGAGGCTAAAGTCAGTCTTGATTTTATCGGCAAGCGGTATCGTTCCGGGCTTGCTATGACTTTTGAGCTGTTGGGTAGGGAACAGGCATATACCTATGCTCGTATGCGTCTGAACCAGGCAAAATACGATCTTATCATTGCGAAGAGTGAGCTGGATTATTATACCGGTGGTTAACAGAACGACCAAAAAGCATATCGAATCATGAAGCATACAATATTTTTCGCATGTATCGGACTTTTTGTCTTGTTTACCGGTTGCGGAGGTAAGAAGACCGAGTCATCGAACGTCGGCGGAGAGAGCCGTACAGTAGTGGTGGAAAGTATCGCAACGGTTCAATTGGGAACGGCGGGCGACGGGCGACCGATGCTTCTCGTTCCTTCAGGCGCTCTCTTCATGCGGGGGCAGCTCGAGGGCGTTCAGGTTGTTGGTGATGATGATATCGTTTCAATCAGATGGATAAGAGCCGGAAAGGCTTTTGGTGATTATACCGAGGTGCTCAGCGGGCTTGGAACGGGTGAAGCCGTGGTTGTGCCGTATGTCAAGGGTGTTCGGGAAGGGGATAACGTAACCGTCAAGCCGTAACGAAGGAGGGATGTGCCGATGAGAGAGGGTATTGCTGGGGTTCTTGCGAAGCTGTTCATCAACTCCAAGCTGACACCGTTGCTGATGATCACGGCTTTGCTTGTGGGCATTCTGGCAACATTTATGACTCCCCGTGAGGAGGAACCCCAGATTTCCGTACCGCTGGTGGATCTGTATTTCAGTTATCCGGGAGGGAGCGCCAAGGAGGTCGAGGAACGGGTTGCAAAACCCGTGGAAAAGTACCTGACGGAAATCGAAGGTGTCGACTACGTGTACTCGACTTCGCGGAAAGATTTCGCTCTGGTTACCGTTCGATACAATGTCGGGGATGATACCGAAGAGAGCATGGTGAAGCTCTGGGCAACCATTATGAAAAATATGGATAGTATGCCCGCCGGCATGCAGATGCCTCTTGTCAAGAAGGTGACGATCGATGATGTGCCGGTCTTGGCCCTGACCTTCTGGAGTGACAGCTATGGTCCCTACCAGCTTAGAAAAGTGGCCGGTCAAGTTGCCGATGAACTCAAGAAAATCGAGAATATCGGTGATGTCAACCTCAATGGGGGCTTGAAGCGTCAGCTTAGAATCCTTCTCGACAAGAACAAACTTGCCCGATATCGGATTACCCCGCTGCAGATAGCCCGGCAGATCGAGGCTTCCAACAGTCAGGTGACTGCCGGAACGTTCCAGCAGATGAACAGGGAGTTCACGGTTAAGACCGGTGAGTTTCTCAAGACGGCCGAGGATGTAAGAAATGTCGTTGTAGGCATATACAATTCAGAAGCAGTATATCTCAAGGATGTAGCCGAGGTTATCGACGGGCCGGAAGAGGTTGAGAATTACTCGTTTTTCGGTTATGGTGCTGCATCGCATGATACTGTTATGCAGGGTGAATATCCGGCTGTAACGCTCACGGTTGCAAAGCGGAAAGGTACTGACGCAACGGCTCTTGCAAGCAAGGTTCTGGAAAAGGTCGAATCACTGAAAGGGTCGATCATCACTTCAGGGATCGATGTGACTGAAACCAGGAATTACGGTGAAACAGCTTCAGAAAAGGTGTTTACTCTTCTCGAACATCTTATTGGTGCGGTCGTTGCGGTTACTATTGTTGTCGGGCTTTTCCTCGGCTGGCGGGGTGGCTTGGTGGTGTTTGCGTCCGTGCCTATAACGTTTGCGCTTACATTGCTTGTCTACTACCTTTTTGATTATACGCTGAACAGGGTGACTCTTTTCGCCCTGATTTTTGTGACCGGTATCGTTGTCGATGACTCGATTATCATTGCGGAAAACATTCACCGGCATTTTTCAATGCGGAGAATGCCCAAGCTCCAGGCGGCTATCGCTGCGATAAACGAGGTAGGAAACCCCACTATTCTTGCCACGTTTACGGTAATAGCATCAGTGTTGCCGATGGTGTTTGTTTCAGGTTTGATGGGCCCGTATATGAGCCCTATGCCGATCGGTGCGTCTCTTGCGATGATTTTTTCTCTTTTCGTGGCGCTTATCGGGACCCCATGGCTTGCGTTTCGTCTGCTCAAGGCCGAGGAGGGGCATTCAGAGCAATATGATATCAGAAAATCGATCTATTACAAAGTGTACGACAAGACTCTTGCCCCGCTGCTTACCAGTTGGTGGAAGGCAACCATCGCCTTTGTCTTTGTCGGATTACTGCTGCTGGGTTCAATCAGCATGATTCCGCTGAAAATGGTTCAGCTTAAAATGCTGCCTTTCGATAACAAGAGTGAGTTTCAGGTCATTATCGATATGCCGGAAGGCACGACCCTCGAGCAAACAGCAAGGGTTGGCAAAGACATCGTGTCATATCTCAGGACTGTACCGGAAGTTGAAAACTACCAATATTATGTCGGTACACATGCGCCGATCAATTTCAATGGTCTTGTGCGGCATTACTATCTTCGTCAGGGCCACAATATGGCTGACATACAGGTAAACCTCGTGCACAAAGGTGAACGGAATGATCAGAGTCATGCCATTGCGAAACGGGTGAGACCGAAGGTACAGGAAATCGCCGCGAAATACGGCGCAAACGCAAAGGTTGTGGAAGTGCCGCCAGGGCCTCCGGTGCTTTCGACAATTGTTGCCGAAATTTATGGTCCGGACATGCAACAGCAGATTGCTCTTGCCCGCCAGATCAAAGCGGTCATGGAAGATACGCCAGGAGTTGTGGATGTTGACTGGGTGGTCGAGGATGATGAGAAGGTTTATACGATGGTGATCGACAAGCAAAAAGCGGCATTCAGAGGTATAACCACGGAACAGATCACCCATACGCTTCGTATGGCACTCGATGGGGTTGATGTCGGACTGTTGCATACCGAAACCGAACTTGAACCTGTAGGCCTCGAACTGCGTCTTCCGATTTCCGAAAGGGCATCGATACTCGATCTGTCCGGAATTTTCGTGAAATCTCAAGGGATGAATTCGTTGACAACACGACTGCCGGCTGGTGAAATGATTTCTTTGGCAGAGCTTGTTTCCATTGAAGAGGCCATAGAGGATAAAAGCATCCATCGCAAGGACCTTAAAAATGTGGTTTATGTGACTGCCGATGTTGCCGGAGTCACTGAAAGTCCGGTCTATGCCATGCTGGAGATGGATGACCGGATAAAGCAGCTTTCGACACCGGGAGGATACTCGATATCTCCTCTCTATACAGCTCCTCCGTTCAATGAAGAAAAACTTGCGATGAAGTGGGACGGTGAGTGGCAGATCACCTTCGAGGTGTTCAGAGATCTTGGGGCGGCGTTTGCGGTCGTGCTTGTGATCATCTATCTTCTGATTGTAGGCTGGTTCCAGTCGTTTCGAACCCCTTTGGTGATGATGGTTGCCATTCCGCTCAGCCTGGTGGGGATCATACCCGGTCACTTCATTCATGGAGCATTCTTCACGGCAACAAGCATGATCGGCATGATCGCTCTGGCGGGTATCATGGTCAGAAATTCCGTGCTGATTATCGATTTTATCCAGTTGCGCGTTCAGGAGGGGATAGAGCTGAAAGAAGCCGTTATAGAGTCAGCAGCCGTTCGTACACGACCGATTTTGCTGACGGCGGGTACGGTGGTTATCGGTGCGATTGTGATTCTGTTCGACCCGATTTTCCAGGGTCTTGCAATATCGTTGATGTGGGGTGCTCTGCTTTCGACCATATTGACGCTAGGCGTGGTTCCGCTTACGTATTATCTCGTCGAAAAAAAGTGACTCTGGTGGTGAACACTGCAAAAAGAACGCTGAATGTGAGTAAAGATGTATTCACTAAAACTATTCTGAGAGACAATGAAATTTCTTGCGATAATGGGTCATGAGGAAACCCGTCCCCAGATACGTGATCTTTTCAAGAGGTTTGAAGTGTTGATGTTCAGCAACATGTCGATCAAAGGCTGCTATTGCGACAAGGGCATCTCCGATCAGGTATGGTGGCCGGCCGATAAAGGGGTTGGTTCTTATTCCTCACTTTGTTTTGCTATTCTCGAGGATGAAAAGGCTGTGCAGATCATCGAGGAACTTGAAAGCAAACCCATAGCCATCGAACCGGACTTTCCGGCGAGAGCGTTTTTAATGAATGTAGAAAAAATGGTTTGACCATGTACCTCAAACAGTTCCGAACAGGAGGAGACCGGAATTTCGGGTATCTGGTCGCCGATGAAATGTGTATGCAGGCATTCGTTGTCGATCCATCGAACAATCCTGCGATGATTGTCGATGATGCGCACGAGCAGGGATTCACTATCCTGTATATCTTTTGTACGCACGGTCATTATGATCATGTCAACGGTAATGAGGAAATCTCCCGGCTGACAGGTCTTACCCCTTTGCTCTATGGCTCGGTTTGTCCAAAAACAGGTCTGAAGGTTGAAGATGGCGCTTTGTTTCCTCTCGGGGATCTGAAGGTTCGAGTTATCCATACTCCGGGTCACACTGAGGACTCCATGTGTCTCTGTGCCGGTGACGCCCTGTTTACCGGTGATACCTTGTTTGTCGGCAAAGTGGGTGGTACCGGTTTCGGGGCGGATGCCGAAGAGGAGTATCGCTCTCTCCATGAAAAACTCATGGCTCTCCCCGATCATACAAGGGTGTTTCCAGGCCATGATTACGGAAGCGCTCCACACTCGACCATAGGCAACGAAAAAAAGACAAATCCGTTTCTCATTCAGCCCGATATCGATGCGTTTATCGATTTGAAAAAGAACTGGGCTGCCTACAAGAAGGCGCATGGGATAGCATGAGGGGAAAATCAGCCCGATAACTGGTTTGCTGGCTATCAGGCCGACAAATCATCTTGCCTCTTTTCTTTCACCAGATTGTGATGAGTTAGATTTTTTTTGTAACTTAATAACTCGTGCCCGTTAGCGGGAAGAGGATTTTCTGTCTTTTTATAGTATTCATGTATAAGTATATGCTTATACATTCTGACCGATAATTTGAGGGTCATATATCCTTATTAACCAGAGACTTATCGATATGGATCAGCTTGTAAAATTACGCACACAGCCTGTTTCTGCACTGATGCAGAAGGACTTTCATACTATTAAAGGCAGTTGCACTGTTGCTGAAGCGATTCAGTTAATGAAAAAGGACAACCAGAGCGGACTTATTGTCGAGCCCAGAAATGAAGATGACTGTTACGGTGTCGTGACCGAGAAAGACATTCTGGAGAAAGTTATCGATCCGGGAGAAGATGTTCATCGTGATCCGTGGAACACGCCTGTTTTCCAGATTATGAGCAAACCTGTCATCAGCATCAACCCCAGTCTGAGGATCAAGTATGCTCTGCGCCTTATGAAACGGACAAATGTTCGCCGTTTGACTGTCATGGATCATGACAAAGTGGTTGGTGTACTCAACATGAGTGATGTCCTCCATGCTGTAGAGGAGTTGCCGGCCCATGACAACAACGTTGCTTTATAGCCTACCGTCGTTACTGGATTTCGCTTCTTTTTAACGTATTTGTGATTCATAGAAAACGGGCCTGGCCGATGCCGGCCCGCATAACCACTGAAGCTGCGGGTGCAGTTCACAGAAGGAGATTTTAACTGTATGAAGCCATTCGATATAGTTGTGGTGGGTGGCGGTGGAGCCGGGTTGTATGCAGCCATGGAAGCCATGAAGGTCAACCCTTCGCTCAATATAGCCGTGCTGTCCAAAGTCTATCCTAACCGTTCGCATACATCAGCTGCACAAGGAGGCGCAAATGCGGCTCTGGCTAACAAGGCAAAGGATGACACTGTTGACATGCACATTTTCGATACTATCAAAGGCAGTGACTACCTTGCTGACCAAGATGCCGTCGAGGTGCTTTGTTCGGAAGCCCCAAAGATTATCAGGGAGCTTGACAATATCGGCACGCCCTGGTCGAGAATGGACGATAAAACCATTGCACAGAGGCCTTTCGGCGGTGCTGGCAGACCTCGTTGCTGTTACTGTGCCGATAAAACGGGGCACACTATTCTACAAAGCCTCTATGAGCAGTGCCTCAAAAAAGGGGTTTTCTTTTTCAATGAATACTTTGTCTTGAGCATTGCGACCAACGGTAGCAAATCGAAAGGATTGATTGCGATGAACATGCGTACCGGTAAGGTCGAGGCTTTTCGGGCAAGGACGGTGATTCTCGCTACCGGTGGTTATGCGAAAATGTACTGGAACCGCTCCAGCAATGCAGCGGGCAATACCGGGGATGGTCAGGCAATCGCCTATCGCGCTGGGATTCCTCTCAAGGATATGGAGTTTGTCCAGTTTCATCCGACAGGATTGAGAAAAAGTGGTTTGTTGGTAACGGAAGGGGCCCGAGGTGAAGGCGGTTACCTGGTCAACAACAACGGTGATCGTTTCATGAGCAATTATGCTCCCGAGAAGATGGAGCTTGGTCCGCGTGACCTTGTTTCACGTTCCATTGAAACCGAAATCCTGGAAGGAAGAGGGTTCGACAGTCCTGCAGGACCCTACATGCATCTTGACCTGAGGCATCTCGGTGCCGATCTTATCAAGTCAAGGCTTCCCCAGATTCGGGAAATGTCCATGTATTTTGAAGGGGTCGATCCGATCGATGAACCGATTCCTATCAGACCTACTGCGCATTATTCCATGGGAGGGATCGACACCGATATTGCAGGACGAACAGTGATGGAGGGTGTCTATGCAGCCGGTGAGGCTGCCTGTGTGTCGGTACATGGGGCAAATCGCCTTGGAGGTAACTCTTTGCTGGATATCCTTGTTTTTGGAAGAATTACCGGTCGTACGGTGGCCGAAGAAGCTAAACAGTTCGATCCGGCCGAGATTTCCCAGTCAGAGCTGCAATCGACAGAGGATGAGCTCAGGGAGTATATGAAACCGTCAGGTCACTATGAACGTTACGGGGCTCTTCGCGAAGAACTCGGTTACACGCTTGGACAAAATGTCGGTATTTTCCGTGAAGCACCCAAAATACAGAAAGGTATCGCTGATGTGGAAGAGTTGAAAGAGCGCTTCAAGCATGTGAGGGTTTTTGATACCAGCGAGGTGTTCAATACAAACCTGCTGCAGGTGCTTGAGCTGAAAAACATGCTTGACCTTGCAGAAACTGTTGCGGCCGGAGCCTATGCTCGCGAAGAGAGCCGTGGTTCTCATACCAGAACCGATTTCCCGAAACGCGATGATGAGATATGGCATAAGCATACAACGTATACAAGGGTAAACGGTAAACCGCAGATCGGTGAAAAACCGGTAACCATGGGTAAGCATGAGTTGCAGGAAAGAACTTATTAAAATCTTCGAGGAATGGGCGACGGCTTCGCAAGAAGGGCTGCTCAACCTGGATAACATTCAGCAGGACGGAAGTTATGGCAGAGCATAAAGAAGAAATGAGGGATATAACCTTCAGGATCAACAGGTTCAACCCTCACGTGGACAACAAGCCCTACTTTGATGATTATACCATTCCGGTTGAAAAAGGGATTACCGTTCTCAGGGCTTTGAATTATATCAAGGAACATGTTGATGCGACCGTGAGTTTCCGGGCGTTCTGCCAAGCTGGCATTTGCGGTTCCTGTGGCATGAGGATCAATGGTATCTCGAAACTCGCCTGTACCACTCAGGTGTGGGATGAGCTTGCAAGGTGCAAAGTTGACAATGTTGTCAAGGTAGAGCCGTTGCGTAACATGCCGTTGATCAAAGACCTCATTGTCGACATGGACCCGCTGGTTGATAAAATGAAGAAGTACTCCAACTGGGTCGATTCGATCATGCCGGAAGAACGGATGGGGGAAAAAGAGTTTCTGATTGCCGAAGAGGAGTTCCAGGAGTATGATAAGGCTACTGACTGTATTCTTTGTGCGTCGTGTATGTCCGAGTGCTCAATTTTACGGGCAAATAAAGAGTATGTTGGACCTGCCGTGTTGTTGAAGTCCCACAGAATGAATGTTGACAGCCGGGATGGAGCGCATGATCTGCGGATTACCGAGCTTGTCAAGGATCATGGTGTCTGGGATTGTACCCATTGCTACCGATGTCAGGAAACCTGTGTGAAAAGCATTCCTATAATGGATGGTATTCACGGTGTGCGTGAAGATGCACTCGCTTCCCGCGGAGTCAAGGATACAAGTGGAGCTAAGCATGCCGAGGCCTTTATGGAAGATATTCAGAAAAAAGGAAAGCTTGTCGAGGCAACCTTGCCGATCAGGACCAACGGTATGGGATGGACATTGAAAAATCTGCTGCCGATGGCTTTTAAAATGATCTTGAAGCGCAGAACCCCTCCGCCGCCACCTCTTGTCAAACCAGCTAAAGGAATCAAGAAATTCCGTGAGGAGTTCCAGGAAATGTCGGATCATATCGAGCGGGACCAGAAAGATCATAAAAAATAAACAGGGGGAACAGCGGTATGAAGCGCTATGCATATTATCTCAGCTGCATCAATGAGTCCATGACCAAAGAGCTGGATAAATCTATCGATCTCTGGCAGAAAGACCTTGATATTGATTTTGTAAAGCTGCATGAAAGCACTTGCTGTGGGGGAAGTAACCTTGATTATGTCAGCCCGAAGCATTTTGCGCTGGTAAACGGGAGAAATATTGCGTTGGCTGAGAAGCTTGGTCTTGACCTGGTGACCTCCTGCAACACCTGCCTTCTGACAATCAGGAGCGCAAAGCAGAAGCTTGATGAGTCGGAAGCGCTTCGCGACGAGGTAAACGGTATCCTGAAAAAAGAAGGACTCGAGTACAAGGGGACGGCTGAAGTACGGCATCTGCTCTGGGTACTCAACGAGGATGTCGGTCTCGACACGATCAGTAAAAAGGTCAAGGTTCCCTTGACCAACTATAAAGTTGCTCCTTTTTACGGATGTCATATTCTTCGTCCTTCAACGATACTCGGTAAGGATAACCCGCTTGAACCGTCTTCTTTGGACATGCTTATCGAGGCTCTTGGCGGAAAGGTTGTCCCTTATGAGCACAAGAACAAGTGTTGTGGTTTTCACACGCTGCTTGTTGCCGAGGAAGAATCATTGAGCCTTGCAGCCGAAGCTCTCGGTGAAGCAATTGAATCGAAAGCAGATTTTATCGTAACTCCTTGTCCGCTTTGTCATACCGTGCTTGACAGCTATCAGGGAAAAGCCCTGAAACAGTCGAATATCAAGAAGTCCATTCCGGTTTTTCATCTTTCTGAAATGGTTGGGCTTGCGCTGGGGTATACGTCACGTCAGTTGGGGATAAAGCGTCATATCGTGACATGAAAAGGCTTGATAGCCGGATCGCTCGATGGCTGGATAGCAGGATAATCCGTTTGGCCGCCCGGCTATTTTAAAAACGTGCAAAAAAGCTTAGCTTAGCACTTTCTTTGATTGCTCTCACCCTGGGGAAAGATTATGGTAGGTGAGCAGCGTTTTTCATAACTTTTTTAAATTTTGCATTGCAGCATGCTCAAAAATGATCTTTTTCTGCGGGCACTAAAGCGGCAGCCGGTACCAAGAACGCCAATCTGGGTGATGCGTCAGGCTGGTCGTTATTTGCCGGAATACCGTGCAGTCAGGGAAAAAACCGATTTCCTGACCCTTTGTAAAACCCCTGAACTTGCAACGGAAGTTACGATCCAGCCCGTTGATATCATCGGTGTAGATGCAGCCATTATCTTTTCGGATATTCTTGTCGTCAACGAGGCTATGGGCATGAATGTTGAAATCATTGAGTCCAAAGGTATCCGGCTTACCCCTCCTATTCGCTCCCAGGTAGATATCGATAGGCTTATCATACCGGATATCAATGAGAAACTTGGTTATGTAATGGATGCTATCCGCCTGACCAAGAAAGAACTTGACAATCGGGTGCCTCTGATCGGGTTTTCCGGTGCGGCGTGGACTCTGTTTACCTATGCTGTCGAAGGCGGCGGCTCGAAAAACTATGCGTTTGCCAAGAAAATGATGTATCGTGAGCCGAAGATGGCGCACATGCTGCTCAGTAAGATTTCTCGTGTTATTACCGAATATCTGTTGATGCAGATCGATGCAGGGGCGGACGCCGTTCAGATTTTCGATTCCTGGGCAAGTGCTCTTTCCGAGGACGATTATCGTGAGTTCGCTTTGCCTTATATCAAGGAAAGCGTCCAGGCGGTAAAGACCAAGTATCCTGATACTCCGGTCATTGTGTTTTCAAAGGACTGCAACACCATTCTTTCCGATATTGCCGACACCGGCTGTGACGCCATGGGGCTTGGGTGGAACATGGACATTGCCAAAGCTCGCGCAGAGCTAAATGACAGAGTGACGATTCAGGGCAACATGGATCCGACCGTGCTTTATGGTACTCATGATAAAATCAGAGCGGAAGCCGCAAAAATCCTCGAGCGTTTCGGCAAGCATACCGATACATCGGGTCATGTGTTCAATCTCGGCCACGGTATTCTTCCTGATGTTGATCCGGAAAACCTCAAATGTCTCGTTGATTTTGTCAAGGAAGAAAGTACCAAGTACCACTGAACGTATCATTTTTCTTTCTCTCTCGACTCCGCTTTACTTTTCGGTAAAGCGGAGTTTTTTTTGTAATCCTCATACAAGTTGCCCGTTTAGTATATTTGTAAGTGATCTGTAGAGAATCACAGCCCGATTGCTATGAACGTCAAAAGCTAATCGCTATGGTCCCATCGAAAACGTTCAAAGAAAAGCTTGCACATATCATTTTCGAGTATGACACCATTCCGGCACGATTATTCGATCTTTTCCTGATAGCGGCGATCATTGTGAGCGTGTTTGTTGTCATGCTGGACAGTGTATCGGGCATTCACGCTGTTTACGGAGGTTTTTTTTATGCTCTTGAATGGTTTTTTACCATCCTTTTCACCGTTGAGTACGGCATGCGCCTGTATGTCGCAAGCAACAGGCCCCGTTATATCAGAAGTTTTTTCGGGATTATCGACCTTCTTTCTATCCTGCCAACCTATTTCAGTATTTTTTTTCCGGGCACACAATATCTGCTTGTTATCAGGTTTTTCAGGGTACTGAGAATTTTCAGGCTGCTCAAGCTTGTGAAGTTTGTCAAAGAGGGGGAGTATGTCAAGACCGCAATGGTTGCCTCGAGCCGCAAAATTCTGTTTTTTCTTTTTTTTGTACTCGTCACGGTCAGCATCATTGGAGCGCTCATGTATCTGATCGAGGGTGAGGAGCATGGTTTCCACAGCATTCCGGAAGGCGTTTACTGGGCGATTGTAACCATAACGACCGTGGGGTATGGTGACATATCACCCCAGACCGTTCCAGGAAGAGCCCTTGCGGCGATGTTGATGATTATCGGGTACAGCATCATCGCTGTTCCGACGGGGATCGTATCGGCTGAAATGGCATCCATGAACGAGCAGATACATGCCGATCTTTCAAAGATGGATAAATGCTGTAAAACTGTTGGCCATGACGATGATGCCAAATTCTGCAAAGTGTGTGGCAAACCTCTCGATTGAATAATTGTGTTTCAAGGGTTACCCAACGCATAGCCTATCACGTCGCGGAAGAGGTTATTGGAGAGGGTTCTGTTTATTTTCGGAAAGGACCAATGACACCGAATTTGATTTTCGGCGGTTTGATTTTATAGGTTAAAACCGGACGGTAGGCATGTTCTGAAACGCTTTCAGCGATACTGCCACTGATAAGATGAGCAAGGCCTGTTTTGCCATGTGTCGGAATGCAGATCAGATCGGCTTGCATATCCCTTGCAAAATGCAGAATCCCTTCTTCCTCGCTGTCATCGTTGTAAATGTTGATGGTGTAGTTGCTGAGTTTCTGCTCTTCGGCAAAGGTTTCCATGAGTTGCCTGCTATACCTCGAAGTCTCAAAATGTGATCTTGTATTGATCTTGAGCAGATGCAGCGTAGCGTCATAAAGTGCTGCAAAATCCTGCAAAGTGCCGAATCCTTCAGCGATTTCTCCGTAGAAATTCGAGCCGAACACAATGTTTGAAGGGGAAAACCAGGAAACAGGTTCTTTGATCGTAAGGACAAGGCAGTTGGCATGCTGGATAACTTTTTCTGTCGTCGAACCGATAAGAAACCTGTTGATGCCTTGTCTGCCATGAGAGCCGATAACGATAAGATCAAATTGCCCATTGGTCGCTTTGCGTGAGATTTTTTCATACGGTGTGTCGAAATCCACTGAATAGGTTACCTCGATATCTTTACACAGTTCGGATTCGGCGGTTTGCTCGAGCTTTTTCTCGATTTCTTCAAGAACGTTTGTGCTGCCAAGGGTCCGATATGCAATGATGTCCGTGATTTCCGGGTAGTCGGGCACTTCTATGACATGGAAAAGGTGCACTTGCGCACTTCCGCTTTTACGTGCTATGCTGATGGCTGCCTCGAAAGCATAGGAGGCCTGGTCGGAAAAGTCCGTCGGAACAAGGATCTTTTTCATGGCATGCAATACTTGGTTGATGCGCTTGCACTTTTTTAAAGGTAAGAAAAAGTGACGTGTATATAGTAGTGACAAGTGACAAGTGACAAGTGACAAGTGACAAGTGACAAGTGACAAGTGACAAGTGACAAGTGACAAGTGACAAGTGACAAGTGACAAGTGACAAGTGACAAGTGACAAGTGAGGCAACTTTGCCAACAGGATGGAAGGTTGAAATTCCTGTTTGCAGGGGTTTTACTATATTATTGCTCGGTAAGTATCTATTATCGGAATAGACGGTATTGTACATGAAGGGAAAATCCCAGGAGTTCGGCGGTTGTTGTGTTTCGGATAAATCAATGGAGGATCTTGCACGTTCATCCCTGTTAGTCAGTGCAAGTCTCAAGCAAAAGGTTGCCGAAACGCAGAGTTCAGCGATTGTGGCCATGTCTCGTGTTATTTCCGATTCTTTCAAAAATGGCGGCAAGCTCTTGCTTTGCGGAAATGGAGGAAGTGCTGCCGATGCGCAACATCTCGCAACCGAGCTGACCATCCGTTACAGAAGCAGTGTTTCCAGAAAGGCTTTGCCGGCAATCGCCCTTTCAACGGATACATCAGCCCTTACCGCAGGAGCGAACGACCTTGGTTACGATCAGGTTTTTGCACGCCTGGTTGAGGCATACGGTGAGGAAGGGGATGTAATCATCGGAATTTCTACCAGTGGCAACAGCAGGAATGTGTACAATGCACTTGAGCGAGGACGTTCATATGGACTTCATACTCTAGCCTTGCTCGGCGGAAATGGGGGATGCATCAAAAATATTGCCGACCTTGCAGTTATTGTGCCTTATGCAGAAGCGGCAGACCGGATACAGGAATGCCATATTGCTATCGGGCACGTTATTGTCGACTGTATTGAACGAATCATGGGGTATTGTGGATAAAATGGCTTTTTAATTCCTAAACATTCAAGTAGATGACCATTAAAACAATAGAGGGAACGCTCGATGCAAAAAATACCAGCTTCGCGTTGGTGGTTTCCCGCTTTAACGACTTTATCGGCCAGAAACTTGTAGAAGGTGCGGTCGACTGCATTCTCCGCCATGGAGGTGCTGAAGAAAATATTGAGATATACAAATGCCCCGGAGCCTTCGAGCTGCCAGCAGCAGCTAAAAAAGCAGCTGTGTCTGGCCGATACGATGCCGTTATAACCCTTGGTGCGATTATCAGGGGAGCAACTTCTCATTATGATGTGATTGCGGCCGAGGCAACGAAAGGTATTGCTCAGGCAGGTCTTGAAACCATGATTCCTATCACATTCGGTGTTTTAACTACCGACAATCTTGAACAGGCGATCGAACGGGCAGGAACCAAGGCAGGTAACAAGGGGTTTGATGCTGCGCTTGCGGCAATTGAAATGGTGAACCTCTACCGGCAGGTGTAACTGTTTGTTTCGGCGTGCCTGCGGTGTGTGTAAATCGTTGAAAAATGTTCTCGATCATAGATCATACCGAACCGGATTTCAGCCGTGCAGCTTTATTGACCATAGACGTTCAGCGTGATTTTGTTTTGCCTGGTGCTCAAGCTGAGATTGTCGGGTCGGAGGATGTTGTGCCAGGTATCATGAAACTTCTCGGAGCGTTCCGTGAGGCTGGCAAGCCTGTTATCCATATCGTTCGACTGTACCAGCCCGACGGTTCCAATGTCGATCTCTGCCGTCGGGAGCTGGTCAGGAGTGGGAAGAGCATTGTGTTGCCCGGATCGGAAGGAGCTGAACTTCTCACTGAATTGCTTCCCGAGCCTGATGTGAAGCTCGACTGTTCATTATTGCTGGCTGGCGGAATTCAAGAGATTGGCAGCGATGAAGTGGTTATCTATAAGCCACGATGGGGAGCTTTTTTTCAGACGTCTCTGGAACAACATCTTGCAGGTTTGGAAGTGAATACGGTAGTTATCAGTGGCTGCAACTTTCCTAACTGTCCTTGAACGACAATATATGAGGCGAGTGAGCGGGATTTCAAGGTGGTTCTTGCCGATGATGCGGTCTCCGGTTTTTATCGACAAGCTGGACAGGAGCTTCTGGACATCGGTGTTCAGCTCTATTCGACCCGTACACTGGTCAGGATGCTCAATGAATGACGGTCCGCGCAAGGCTTGAGAGATACATGTGTGTTCACTTTTCTTTTGAGGCCTTTTTCGACAGCCAACGCTGTAATGGAGCGGAAAGGGTTTCGGACGAGAGGGGTTTGCTTATAAAGTCGTTCATACCGGCTTTGAAACACATATCTCGATCTTCTTGGAGGGTATGAGCGGTCATGGCTACGATCGGGATACATGGATCCACACGATCGAGCGATGAGGATCTGATGATTCGGGTGGCCTCAAGTCCGTCCATTTCAGGCATCTGGATATCCATGAAGATCAGATTATAGTCTTTCAGCTCCAGGGCTTTTATGGCTTCGGCACCGTTGTTTGCAATATCCGCCGAATATCCCATTTTTTTTAGCAGTTCGATGACTACTCGCTGGTTGATGAGATTATCTTCTACAACGAGTATCACTGGTTCTGTTTCGGCACTTGACTCGTGAGCAATTGACTGTTCTGTTTTTTCGGAAAAGAACGATAAACCAGAGTGAAATTTTGCCGTCGATGATAAGGGGTGGCTTTCATTGTCGGAAAACGGGATGGTAAACCAGAATTCGGATCCTTTTTCCGGCATACTTCTAAGGCCTATTTCTCCACCCATAAGGTCTACCAGCCGTTTTGATATTGTCAGGCCAAGGCCTATACCCCCATATTTCCGGGTGAAGGATGAGTCGGCCTGAGTGAATTCTTTGAAGATCGAGTCCTGCATCTCTTCGGTAATACCTATGCCGGTGTCCTGAAAAGAAAAATAAAGCAAGGGGTTTCTGTTTGTTCTTCCCGAAACTTTAGCTGCTGTGAAATAGATGCTGCCTTTCGGTGTGAACTTCACTGCGTTGTTACCAAGATTGACAAGGATTTGTTTGAGATATTCCGGGTCACCGGTGATACGCTCGGGGACGTCGTGGCTGATGCGTTTGCTGAAATGCAGTTTTTTGTCTTGTGCCTTGAGTTTAATGATTTCGGTAATTCTCAGGAGAAGATCTTTAAGATTAAATACCACAGTGCTTGCTTTTACCCGGCTTGTTTCAAGGCTTGTGTACTCGAGTACTTTGTTGATGATGTCAAGCAGTATATCGGAGCTTTGCTGGAGTGTATCGGCATATTCTTGCTGTTTGGAGGTCAAGCCGGTGTCGAGCAGCAGGCTGACCATACCGGTTATGCCATTGAGAGGGGTGCGGATTTCGTGACTCATATTGGCGAGGAACTCTGATTTTGCGATGTTCGCGGTTTCTGCTTCTATTGCCATTCTGTTGGCAAAAGCAATTTCTTCCTCGAGGTTGGTGTTGAGTTTTTTCAGCTTGGAATACATCCTTTTCAGTTGAGTCTGCTGCCGTTTTTGCTCTGAAATATCGACAAAACTTTCAAGCAGGTACTCTTGGCCTTCGATTGTGATGTACTTTACCGTTTTGAGGATGGTTAACTTTTTGCCTCCTGCTTGAATGAGTTGTTGTTCTGAATCGGTCATTAATTCTTCATTGTCGGCAGGTGGAATCATATCTATAAAAGGGCAGCTGTCATGTTCGTAGGAGCAGATGAACTTGCAACAGGTTTTTCCTGCTATCTCTTCATGTGAAAGACCGATGATCTTGCATGCGGCTGGATTGACATCGAGTATCCGGTGTGATTTTGCATCAACAAGCACGATACCGGATTGAACTGCCTTGAAAATGGCTTCGATGCGCTCTTTGTGCTCACGAAGCTTTTCACGACTCTGTTTTTGTTCGCTTATATCGATACTCAACAACCCGAATAACTCATCTTTTTCTGCGGAAAGGGGGATAGAAAACAGAATCAGTCGGTAATAGCGTTTTTTCCCTGTAGAAGGAGTGTATTCCTCGATAGTGATGTTTTTCTTGTTTTTGGAAACACTTTCGAAACCCTTTTTCAGCAGTAGTGCTTCTCTTCGGGGCATTATCTCCCACACTGTTTTTCCGACAAGCATTTTTCTGGGAATCGACAAAAGGTCAGCGAATGCATTGTTTGCTGATAGTAAGCGGCCCTCACTGTCAAAAGTGCTTAATGGCAAGGGCATATGCTCTACGAGTCTGTGCATCGGACAACTTGTTTTCAGTTATGGCTCACAATAGGGTATAAACGTCATTGCCAACTTCTTCGCTTCCGTGCTGACTTGCGGGGTGTGGCAGCGATGTGAGAGGGGAAAAACTGCCGTTACAGTGAAATTTTACAAAAATTTACTTCAAAAATGAAACGAAAAGTATTCTTTATAGCTATATGCTTGAGGAGGAGATTTCGGGCTGTATAGGGGGAAAAAAGAGGGCTGAATGCTATGCTGCAGTTTTGTGGCGTTTCATGGCGCTGGTAATGGTTGTATAGGTTATGTCTTGTAGTTCCTGAGCGTTTTTTTCTTTGGTTTCAATAGGCTTACCGATAATGAGCTGTATTTTGGCTTTGCTTATTCTGAGGCTTTTTTTCGGTGTAATACGGTTACTGCCGATAATCGTTACCGGAAGAATGGGGGCATTGGCTTTTTGGGCGATCATGAAGGCACCTCGCTTGAAAGGCTTGATTTCTCCTGTTTCCGATCTGGTGCCCTCAGGGAAGATATGCACAGAGCGTCCGCTTTTCAGAACTTCTGAAGCCTTCAACAGGCTTTTCAAGGCTTCCTTGTTTTGTCCTCGCTTGATCAGGACGTAGCCTGCCTGTTTAAGTACCCAGCCGAACACCGGAATTTTGCCCAGTTCCTCCTTGGCTACAAACCGCATGTTGAGATGTATGGAGCCAAGTATGAGAGGGATGTCGGCCATACCTGCATGATTGCTTACGATCAAATAGTTTGCGTTTGGGTCATAATGCTTCTCTCCGGTTATCTCGATACTGATTCCCATGAGCCGGGCACAGAAGCGGCCCCACCATGCAGCCATCCGGTGGAACCGGTCGCCGGACGGGTCGATCAGGTTGACGGCAAGCGCGATCAATAATCCGAAAAACATTACCGGTATAACGACCAGGAAAAAAAGCAGTGTCTGGAGAGTCATGAATGAATACTGTTGAGTTGTTTATTTGTTGAGCTGTTTAGGTGTTTCTTTTCTTGTTTCGTGCAAAATTCAACGATTCAACAAATCAACAGTTCAACAATTGCCTCTTCACTGTTTCAAAGCTTCATAAGAAATGCAGCGAGGTCTCTGTAGTTCGTGCTCATAGGAATTGAAACTTTCCGCCTGTCGAGAACCTCCTGAAGCCGGTCGGGAATGGTGATCTCCATATCTAGGGCTTTTTTTATCGCTTCGATGAATTTTGCCGGATGTGCGGTTGACATGACAGCAGCGGGATCATCGAAAATCTCGTTGGTGGCCCTGAACTTTTCCAGTGCCCTGAACCCGACGGCCGTGTGCGGATCCATGATATAGCCGAAACGGTCATAGACTGCACCGATCGTTTCAATCGTTTCATTATCGGTGACAGCGTAACCGGAAATGTCGGCAGCCATTGCCCGGTAGTCATCCCCGTAAAAATGCCTCAGCCGGGCGAAATTGCTCGGATTACCTACATCCATTGCCGATGAAAGAGTTGCTACGGTCGGATTTGGTTCATACCGTCCCTCTTCAAGATAGCGGGTTACGCTATCGTTGGCATTGGAGCCCGCGATAAAATGGTTTATAGGGAAACCCATCATTTTTGCGAGAACCCCACCGGTAAGGTTACCGTAATTGCCGCTCGGAACGGAAAAAACGGCTTTTTTACCCGGATGCCTGGCTGCAAGCTGTAACGATCCCCAGGCATAGTAAAATGTCTGAGGGATAAGGCGGGAAATATTGATGGAATTGGCTGATGTCAATGCAAGGCGTTGTTTCAGTTCAGCGTCCATGAACGCTTGTTTGACGAGCCGCTGGCAATCGTCGAAATCACCACTTACTTCGAGTGCCGTTACATTGCCCCCAACGGTTGTGAGCTGCTGTTCCTGTAGTCTGCTGACTTTGCCCGACGGATAAAGCAGCACCACCCGGGTATTCGGTACCCCTTTGAATCCGTATGCTACGGCGCTGCCGGTATCACCCGATGTGGCAACCAGGACAGTGATGAGCGTATGGTCTTCCTTTGCGAAATAGCCGGTGAGATGGGCGAGGAAGCGTGCGCCGTAATCCTTGAATGCTAATGTGGGGCCGTGAAAAAGTTCTTCGACGTAGGTGCTTTTTTCCAGTCCTACGAGTGGAGTTTTAAACGTAAAGCAGTTCTCGACCACTTCCCACAGACTGTCATCGGAAATTTCTCCTTCGTTGAACTTTTTCGCTATGGCGAATGCAATGTGATTGAACGGTGCTTCTTTGAGCAACTCAATTTCATCTGTTGAAAACCGGGGGATATCCGAGGGGACATAGAGCCCGCCGTCGGTTGCAAGACCCTCGAGAGTAGCTTTTTTAAGGGATGCGGGCGTTGATTTTTTATTTGTACTATAGAAAATCATGAGAGTGTGCTTAAATGATTTTTGCGCCTTCTTTGCAGACAGGTGAAACCCATATATCGGATTGCAGTTTTTCGCGTATGTTCGAAAATGCTTGCTTCATTGCTTCACCTACTTCGCAAGCTGCTTCGTATGAGGAGGAGAATGCAAAGATTGACGGGCCGGAACCGGCAATACTGCATCCAAGTGCACCGGCTTCGAGAGCTGCATTTTTGACGCTGTAAAAACCAGGAATCAATGGCGCTCTTTTGGGCTCGGCTATAGCATCGACAAGCGACCGTCCTATCAGTTCGTAATCGGACGTTAGCAAACCGGAAATGAGAGCTCCTACATTACCCCACTGCTCAGTCGCGGTTTTAAGGGAAATCGTGCGGGGCAGAACAGAACGTGCATACGCTGTCCTCAGCTCGATGTGCGGGTGAGCGAGTGTGCAAAAAAGATTGTCGGGTGGCGGAATCGTAATCAGGTCGATCGGGTTATAGCTGCGTATCAGTACGAAATTGCCAAGCATGGCAGGCGCAGCATTATCTGCATGTGCGGACCCGCAGGCCACGCGTTCCCCTTCAATGGCAAAGTGTACAAGCTCCATTTTGCTGCAAGGGTTTCCCATCAGCTCATTTGCAGCAACCAGCGCTGCTGCTGCACTGGCCGCGCTGCTGCCCATGCCGCTGCTGAGGGGGAGGTTTTTTTTAAGCTGAAGCTCGATATGGCCCTCGAAATCGATTCCTTTATTGGTTCTGATGTATTCAAGGAATTTGAGAACGACAAAGCTGGAGGTGTTTTTCTTTGGATCTCTCGGCAAGGCTCCGCCGTCTCCGGTGATCGATGTTATCGATACTGGGAGGAGATCTGTCCTTTTTTCCCGTTGGGTCAGAATTACCTCGTCACCCGGCTCCGTAATGGCAAACCCGAGGACATCAAAACCACAGGCGACATTTCCGATGGTTGCCGAAGCAAATCCAGTGACAGTTTTCATATGAGTTTACAGTTGCAGTATTCCCTTGCTAATATATAATGATGAGTTAATTCGAAGGTGCTCCAGGTTGTCGACGGCAATACATTGTACCCAATCCGGTTTGATTTTGCCCGAATTGCCTCGAGTCTGTTGGATTGAGCCAATAATAGCTCAAGTTGGATTTGAATTACTAACAGCTTTTCCTTAAATTCACAATTCAAGGTTTTTGGAAAGGAATTGATGACGGAGTCTGATTTCTAAAAGAAAGTATAATAAATAAACTTTCTTCATTCTTAACAAATAACAAAGCTAATTACGATATGTCTACAACAGTCAGGCCTGATGAGGTTTCAGCCATACTCCGCAAGCACCTGGCGGGGTTTGAGTCGGAAGCGGATGTCTATGATGTTGGAACCGTGCTCCAGGTGGGTGATGGTATTGCGCGTATTTATGGGTTATCAAAAGTGGCTGCCGGTGAATTGCTTGAGTTTCCAGGCGATGTCATGGGTATGGCGTTGAACCTTGAAGAAGATAATGTCGGCGCCGTTTTGTTTGGCGAGTCAGACTCCGTAAAAGAAGGGGATACCGTAAAACGTACCGGTATTCTCGCTTCGATTCCTGTTGGTGAGGCTATGCTCGGCAGAGTTATCAATCCTCTCGGAGAGCCGGTTGACGGCAAAGGGCCGATCGAGACTAAGATACGTCTTCCTCTCGAGCGCAAGGCTCCAGGAGTGATTTTCCGTAAATCGGTACACGAACCGCTTCAGACCGGTCTGAAGGCGATCGATTCCATGATCCCGATTGGGCGCGGTCAGCGCGAGTTGATTATCGGTGACCGTCAGACAGGTAAAACGGCTGTTGCGATCGATACCATTATCAACCAGAAAGGCAAGGACGTTTACTGTATTTATGTTGCTGTCGGTCAGAAAGGTTCGACGATTGCCCAGGTTGTCAATACGCTCGAGAAATTCGGTGCTATGGAATACACGACGGTGATTGCATCCTCGGCCTCCGATCCGGCTCCGATGCAGTTTATCGCTCCCTACGCCGGGGCAGCTATCGGTGAGTTTTTCCGTGATACCGGCCGTCATGCTCTGGTTGTGTATGATGATCTTTCCAAACAGGCTGTTGCTTATCGTCAGCTTTCCCTGCTTCTCCGCCGTCCACCAGGACGTGAAGCATATCCTGGTGATGTGTTTTATCTGCATTCTCGTCTTCTCGAGCGTGCTGCGAAGATAACCGATGATCAGGAAGTTGTTAAAAACATGAATGACCTGCCTGAACCGTTAATGCCAATGGTAAAAGGCGGGGGGAGTCTCACTGCTCTGCCGGTTATCGAAACGCAGGCGGGTGACGTATCGGCATACATCCCGACAAACGTTATTTCGATTACCGATGGTCAGATATTCCTCGAGCCGAACCTCTTCAACGCGGGTCAGAGACCGGCGATCAATGTCGGTATCTCGGTTTCCCGCGTCGGTGGCAGCGCCCAGATCAAGGCTATGAAGAAAATTGCCGGAACGCTCCGCCTCGACCTTGCTCAGTTCCGTGAGCTTGAAGCGTTCTCGAAGTTCGGTTCCGATCTTGACAAGGCAACAAAGGCCCAGCTTGACCGCGGTGCGCGTTTGGTTGAAATACTCAAACAAGGGCAGTATGTTCCAATGGCGGTTGAAAAACAGGTTGCCATTATCTATCTCGGTACTCAGGGGCTTCTCGATCAGCTCGACGTTCAGTACATTCGGAAGTTTGAAGAGGAATTTCTCAGTCTTCTCGAGCACAAACATGATGATCTGCTGAAGTCGATTTCGGAGACAGGTCAAATGGATGCAGATGTTGCGAGCAGGTTGAAAGAGGTTGCCGAGCAGTTTCTTGGTTCGTTCAAGGCAAAGGTAAAAGCGTAGAACGCTTGATGATTTTCAGCAATTCAACAACCAAAGAATATTCATGGCAACCTTAAAGGATATACGAACACGAATCTCGAGTATCAAGTCGACGCAGCAGGTCACCAAGGCAATGAAGATGGTGTCCGCAGCTAAACTTCGCAGGGCACAGGATGCTGCTATCCAGGCTCGACCTTATGCTGCAAAGCTGAAAGAAATGCTCGGTTCGCTTTCAACCAGGGTTGATACTTCGCTCAATCCGCTTCTTTCCGCCCGTGACGATGTGAGAAATGTCCTGGTTGTGCTCATTACATCCGACAGGGGATTGTGCGGAGCGTTTAATGCCAATATCATCAAACTGGCGAATAAAGTCATTACGGAAGAGTACGGTGATCTGCATCGTGATGGAAGGGTGGAGTTACTTTGTGCAGGAACGAAAGGATATGATTATTTCCGCAAGCGTGGTTTTGCTGTTGAGAAGTCGTATCCTGGCGTGTTTCAGAATCTACACTTCGGTGTTGCGAAAGAGATAGTCGAATATGCTTCGGAAAAGTATCTCAATGGCGAGGTGGACAGGGTGATTGTTGTGTACAACGAATTCAAGTCGGTTCTTGCTCCAACACTCAAAAAAGAAGTTCTTTTGCCAATTTCGCCTGAACAGGATGAGGGGCAGGAAAAGAGCAGCGGGAGTTCGAGCGATTATATTTACGAGCCGTCACCGTCATCCATCATCGATGTTCTCGTTCCCAAAAATCTCAATACTCAGCTTTGGGGGATGATGCTTGAATCCAACGCTGCAGATCACGCAGCAAGGATGACTGCAATGGATTCGGCAACGGAAAACGCAAAGGAATTGCTTCGAGTGCTGAACATCAGCTACAACCGCGCGCGTCAGGCTGCTATTACAACAGAACTCAGCGAGATTGTCGCGGGTGCCGAAGCGTTGCAGGCTGAATAAAACGCTTTGCGTTCGATATCATCGAGGCGCCCCGACTTTTCGGGGCGCTTTTTTTTTGCTGCGGTATTATGGTTGGACCCTCAAGTTTGACCGTTTGTATAAATGATTTGTATCTTTGACTCTGCTTTTATCACAGTGTCAAGAGTTTACACCACATAAATAGCGCGATGAGCATGAAGGTTTTGAAATTTGGCGGTACGTCTATACAGGATGGTGACAGGATCAGGAACGTTCTCGGGATAATTCGCAGAACTATGCAGGATACGCCTGTGATCGTTGTGGTTTCCGCTATCAGGAAAGTGACAGATTTGCTTCTGGAGGCCGCGGTTATGGCCAGTGACGGGGATGTCGGTTACAGCAAAAAGCTTGGAGAGATAGAAACTCTTCACAGGGAGCTTGTTGAAGATCTTATTGAAACAGCCGGGAGAAAAGATGTGGAGGAGTATCTGCAGGCTGAACTGTCCGAGCTTGGTGATGTGTTGCACGGCGTATGCCTGCTTCATGAGTTGTCCGATAAGAGCAGTGCGCTGATCATGAGTTTCGGCGAAAGGTTTTCGGCCTGGATTATAAGCAGTTTTCTCCGTCAGGAAGGGATTGAAGCATCATATGTCGATGCAAGAAATATGATAGTGACCGATAGCAACCATTGCGATGCGAGGGTTGACATGAAAGCCTCGAGAAAGCTTATCAGGGCCTGGTTCAAGGGAGCCAGCGGTGTTCCTGTGGTCACCGGCTATATCGGTGCTGCGCCGGACGGGACTGCAACAACACTCGGGCGCGGAGGATCGGATTATACTGCCACGATTATCGGGGCGTCGGTAGGTGTGGATAAAATAGAGATATGGACCGATGTCGACGGTTTTTTCAGTGCTGATCCAAAACGGGTCAGAGATGCATATGCACTGCCGTTTATCAGTTACAGCGAAGCAATGGAGCTTTCACATTCGGGGGCCAAGGTTTTGCATCCCTACTCGGTACATCCTGCCATGAAGGCAGGGATTCCCATAAGTATCAGGAACTCGTATAACCCGGATGCCGAAGGAACACGGATCGGGATGCCGGAAAAAAGTGAAACCGTTCCTGAAAGGCCGGTGACAGGTCTCAGTTCGATTAACAATGTTGTACTGCTCAATCTTTCCGGTAGCGGGATGGTCGGTGTGCCGGGGATTGCTTCGAGGCTTTTCAGCTGTCTGGCAGGCCATATGATAAATATTATTTTTATATCACAGGCATCGTCCGAGCAGTCCATCAGTCTGGTTATCAATCTTGCCCAGGCGGAAAAAGCTCGCCGGATTCTCGAAGAAGAGTTTGCTGTGGAGATTGCCGCCCGCCAGATAGAGTCTCTGACACTCAGAAGGCATATTGCCATTATTGCGGTTGTCGGTAACGATATGTCAGGGCACCCCGGGGTGTCGGCACATCTTTTCGAAACCCTCGGCAAAAACGGTATCAATGTCATTGCTGTTGCACAGGGGGCTAATGAGATGAATATCTCGTTTGTTGTTGACAGCCGTGATGAAGACAAGGCTTTGAACTGTGTGCACGAATCATTCCTGCTCTCTCGTCGTACCGTACATGTTTTTATTGCCGGAACCGGGACAATAGCGAAAAGTTTGATCGGGCAACTTCGCGATCACACGTATACGCTAAGAAAAGAGATGGAACTTGACGTTGTCGTCAGCGGTATGGCGAATACACGGATGATGGTTGTCAAAGATGGTGGAATCGATCTCCGGAACTGGGAAAAAGCACTCAAGCCAAGGGAAGACGGTAAAACAATAAAGAACTATATCGAACGGATCAAGGCAAGGAACCTGCATAATTCCATTTTCGTGGATTGTACGGCAAGTAGTGACGTTGCAGAGAGTTATCCTGATCTTCTGGCATCGAATATTTCCATTGTCACGGCAAACAAGCTGGGTATGGCCGGTTCATGGGCTTTGTATGAAACCATTCGTGATGCTCAGCATTCATCGAATGCGCGTTTTCTCTACGAAACCAACGTGGGAGCGGGTCTTCCGATTATCAATACCCTCAATGATTTGCGAAACAGCGGTGACAAGATCATTAAAATAGAGGGTGTGCTCTCTGGAACATTAAGCTATATTTTCAATGAACTCCGAAAAGGAGAGAAGTTCAGCGATATTGTCAGGCAGGCCAAAGAGGCGGGTTACACCGAGCCGGACCCACGTGAAGACCTTTCAGGAGCGGATTTCGCAAGGAAATTTCTCATACTTGGCAGGGAACTCGGTTACCGACTGGATTATGAAGATATCGAGTGCGAGAGCCTTGTGCCTGAACACTTGAGAACCGACATGAGTGTCGATACATTTATGGAAAAACTGCGTTCTGCCGATGCGGGGTATGATGAGAAGATCAGGAAAGCTGCTGAAAACGACATGACCATCGCTTATGCGGGTGAGATCAGTGAAGGCAAAGCACGCATCAGCGTGAAAATGCTACCGCTTTCGAACCCTGTTGCGGGTTTGAACGGTACGGAAAACATGGTAGTGTTCACTACTGACCGTTATCTCGACACGCCACTTGTGGTCAAGGGACCAGGAGCAGGAGGTGAGGTGACTGCCGGTGGAGTGTTTGCCGATATTCTGCGAATCGCAAGCTATTTGATTTAAAAGAAGATGATTGCCGAGATCATATCTATCGGTGATGAACTGCTTACAGGGCAAAAGGTCAATACCAATGCCGGGTTTATCTGTTCTGCTCTTGTCGGTGCCGGGATCGGTGTAAAAAGGATCATAGCCTGTGCCGACAGCGAGGATGCCATTGTCGATCAGTTTACGGATTCGTTGCGGCGTTCAGACATAGCCATTGTTACTGGCGGGCTTGGACCAACCCGGGACGACAGGACGAAGCAGTCGGCACAACGCTTTTTAAAAAGGTCGCTTGTGCTCGACGAGGAAGTCTATACCCGAACGGTCGAGCACTATCGCAGTCGCGGACGGGAGCCCTCAGCATATCTGAAGCACAATGCAATGATAATCGATGGGGCCACGGTGATTCCGAATGAAAAGGGGCTCGCACCAGGCATGATCATTTCGTGTGAAGAAGGGGGCCAGGAACGCTACATTGTTTTAATGCCAGGTGTTCCGCAAGAAATGAAGGCTATGATGCGGAGCACGGTTGTGCCCTTCTTTTCAGGCAAATCGAGTGATCATATTGTTCATTCGCATATCAAAACGACAGGTGTCGGTGAAACAGCTCTTGCGGAGATCATTCGTGAAATCGAGGATGATCTTCCGGATGGAACATCGCTGGCCTATCTTCCTCATACAGCCGGTGTTGATCTTCGGGTTAGCTCGATAGGGAGTGATAAAGAGGTTGTTGAAAGCGATAACCGGATAACCGTCGATGCCATCGCTCGTAGAGCTAAAGCATTTGTCTATGCCACGACCGATATCTCTCTGGAAGAGTGTATCGGTAGGTTATTGGTGTCGGCCGGGATGAGGATTACAACCGCTGAATCTTGTACCGGAGGCCTTATTGCAACGAGATTGACCGATGTTTCCGGTTCTTCACAGTATTTTGAACAGGGTTATGTTGTCTACAGCAATAATGCCAAGGAGGAGACTCTTGGCGTAAGAACTCAAACCCTTGTACTCCATGGTGCAGTAAGCGAAGAGGTTGCCGCTGAAATGGCCAAAAGTTCTCTTTTGAAAACCGGTGCGGATATAGCGGTTTCTGCTACAGGGATTGCTGGCCCGGGAGGGGGAACAGAGAAAAAACCAGTCGGAATGGTGTGTCTGGGCTTGGCAAGCCGGAAAAAGAACGGTGACATAGAGGTCGAAACAACGACCTTTTATACACACGGTGACCGTTTGCGCAATAAAATCCGGTTCAGCGAAGCCGCTTTGCGTATAGTGTGGAAAAAGCTCAGAAATTTACCAGCGCAAGATTGAAGGTGTATCGTATGCCATCCTGATACTTGAAGGCTTCGACATGAAGAGTATCGCGATCAGCAATGCGGTAACTCCCGGTTATGGTGCTGCCTTTCTTGTCCTTTTTTTTCTTTTTTTCATTGACGATGATGGTTCCTTCGCCTATGGTCAGGGTGAGTATTTTATCCTGTATTTCAATATCTCCCTTACCAAGATAACCGTAATTACTGCCGAAAAAGGAACCGTTAGCCTCGATTGTGTATGTATGTTCACTGGTTACGGCCCCGACAGCTTCAAACGTGTTTATTGGAATCGGCACATTGAGAAATTCCGGAGTGACAGAAGCTTTGACAAGTTTCCATGTTCCGACGAGTTTTTCCTGACCGGTAGCAGTATTCATTTCGGTTGTAGTGGCATCATCGGATTGAGCCGGGCCGGAGCCGGTTTGATATTGGAAAGAGGCTATACCGACAGCTCCGGACAGTGCTAAAAGCAACAGTATAATCCAGATTGTTCTTTTCCTGGTCATAATGGCGGTTCTCCGTAGAAAGGGCGTAATTGAGTACTCATAAGGGTCAAAAAAATAATTTAGAGGTTTTTTCACAAAAAGGGGGTTTTGGGTTGAAGTTTTTTTATCTATTTGAAATGTCTTGTTTCCTCAGGAAGGGTGGCGGGTTTTAAACGCAAGAGGGTGAAATTTCAATACGATAAACGAGAAAAGCTTCATGCCGAGAATTAACAGGTTACCTGATATCGTTGCGAACAAAATATCAGCCGGTGAGGTTGTCCAGCGTCCGGCTTCAGTAGTGAAGGAGCTACTGGAAAATGCAGTAGATGCCGGTGCGACAAGGATTACCGTTTCTGTTAAAGAGGCTGGTAAACAGCTTGTTCAGGTCATCGATAACGGTGAGGGAATGGATGAGGAGGATGCGGCGAGGTGTGTCGAACGTTTTGCGACAAGCAAAATTTCCTCTGCCGAAGAACTCGATGCCCTCGGGACTCTCGGGTTCAGGGGAGAAGCTCTGGCCAGCATATCGGCAGTTTCACATTTCGAAATCAGAACCCGGCGTGAGAGTGACAGCGTTGGGATTCAACTGCGCTATGAAGGAGGGGAACCTGTTGAAAAAGGCATGGCGGCATGTGATCCAGGTACGATGGTAAGTGTCAGAAACCTCTTTTATAACGTTCCTGCCCGTCGGAAATTTCTTAAAACAAACGCTACGGAATTCAAGCACATTTTTGAAAGTGTGAAAGCACAGGTGCTTGCATACCCTGAGATCCAGTGGCAGATGTTCAATGATGAGCAGGAACTGTTCGATTTTAAAAGCACCGATATTTTCGAGCGTATCAACTTTTTTTTCGGTGAAGACTTTGCCGAAAGCCTGATAGAGGTACATGAGGATAACGACTTTCTTTCTCTTCACGGTTATGTCGGGAAACCGGCGATGCAGAAACGCCAGAAAAGCGAGCAGTTTATTTATGTAAACCGGCGCGTGATACAAAACAGGATGCTTTCTCAGGCATTGCAGCAGGCTTACGGAGAACTCCTTATAGAGCGCCACACTCCTTTCGCGCTTCTTTTTCTCCGACTCGATACACAACAGATCGATGTTAACGTTCATCCGTCGAAACTTGAAGTCAAATTCGAAGATGAACGAAGTGTCCGTACGATGTTTTATACGATTATAAAGAAAGCCGTTCGGTCGCAGGACTTTTCACCTGACGTCGGCGGTGTATGTTTTCAGGAAGGAAATCAGGATTTTTCCCGCAGACGTTCAGAAGTTAATGAAGCAAGGCTTGAATATCACAAGATTCCTTCGGCGACATCGACAACAGGGGCACTCTACAGCGAGTACAGGGATGGTGATCGATATGAAGAGGCTCCTGGTAAAACTATTGTCAGTGAGCAAAAGGAAATGTTTGCACAAGAGGAGATGTTTGTAGCAGAACGTGACCACTTCGTCGAACCCCAAAGAGAGCTGCGCAGAAGTGATTTCGTGCAAGCTTCCGGAGGAATTGCGGATGAGGATCTTCAGGGAGAACAGGTGTCCGATCCCAAAATCTGGCAGTTGCATAACAAGTACATTGTCTGCCAGATTAAAACCGGACTGATGGTCATCGATCAGCATGTTGCCCATGAAAGGGTTTTGTATGAGCGGGCTGTGGATATTATGGATAATAATGTGCCGAACTCACAGCAACTGTTGTTTCCTCAGAAAGTGGATTTGAAATCGTGGGAGTTTGAAATTTTCGAGGAAATATGTGGTGATCTTGAGAGACTTGGTTTCAATCTCAGTACACTTGGAGCAAGGACTGTCATGATAGAAGGTGTTCCCCAGGATGTGCGTAGCGGTTCGGAGGCCTATATCCTCCAGGATATGATTCAGGAGTATCAGCACAACGCTGAAAAGCTCAAGCTTGAGAAACGTGAAAATCTTGCGAAGTCATACTCCTGCCGTAATGCAATAATGACCGGTCAAAAATTGAGTATCGATGATATGCGCTCGTTGATCGACAGACTTTTTGCAACGAAAATGCCCTATGTCTGTCCTCATGGTCGTCCTGTTATTATCAGGATATCCCTCGAGCAGCTCGACAGAATGTTCGGGCGCAAGTAGATTTGGGGTGGATAGGGAAAAGTATTACATTGAATCCCATACCCTTGTAGCTCAGTGGATAGAGCAACAGTTTCCTAAACTGTGGGTCGGCAGTTCGAGTCTGCCCAAGGGTACATACTTCTTTTCTCTCCCGCCTGGAACATCTGTGTTTACTTCTATTTTTTCTCAGTAAAGGTGCTTGCCATTAACGGTAATAACCCCTTTGTTTGTCGTAAGTGGGGTCGTACTGGTCCCAGAGCCAGCCGGCGACTTTTTCCAATTCTTCATCCGGCAAGGACATCGCCGGCATCAAACCGAAACGTTCTATGACTCGAGGCATGAGAACGGATTTGCTTGCATCGGGAGTCTTCATGAATGAAACCATTGCGTTTACGGCATCTTCCTTGTTACCATACAGCATTCTGTAGCGCGAGGCAAGTCTGACAATGGGAGGTGCTGTTTTTGCAGGAGGATGCATGGAATGGCATACTTCGCAGTTTCTCTGATAAAGCTGCTCGCCGCTCAATTGATCAGCTACCGTGTTTTCAGCAGCAGTTGCGGATCGGAGAAAAGCGTTGTGAAAGAAAGAAGGCACGGTTGAAAAAACTGCTGTAGCGGCAATGACAAGTGAAAAAAAGCGTTTCATGTTCATGGATATCTGGTTCTTTGAAAACTACCAACAAAAGGAACGCATAAATACAAGATATTCGGTTCGGGTGTCATTATAAAACAGCACAAAAAAGAGGCTGATTCATTGGTCCTGCAATTTTTCTTCATGTAGTCATCCTCGGGCTTGACCCGAGGATCCATTTTGCAAAGAAAGTCAGTATGGATGCCGCATCAAGTGCGGCATGACTCTCTGCCTGAAACGTATGCATGGTGACCGATTGTCGTGGATCAGCCTCTTTTTTCATGCGCGGTATACATACGGTTTTCTACTGGCAGTCGCCGCCACCTTGAAAATTAGGATCGTATTGGTCCCAGAGCCAGCCGGCGACTTTTTCCAGTTCTTCATCCGGCAAGGATATCGCCGGCATCAAACCGAAGCGTTCAAACGTTGAAGAGCCAAGGATGGATTTGCCTACCGATGGCTCTTTCATGAACGATACCATATCGGCGACCGCTCCAGCTTTTTTGCTGTAGCGGGCTCGGTACTGCCCGGCAAGAGCGACGATCGGGGGGGCGCTTATTGCCGGTGGTGTCATCGAGTGACACGATTGACAGTTGTTTTGATAGATTGTTTCCGCTTCTTGCCGGGCAGCTTCGGCTGCTTCTTTTTGTGCAATGATTTCAGGGTTACTTTCTGGAACGGACCCGGTGTTTGTTTCGGCAGGAATTTTCGGTGCTTCAGCTGCTTCAGGCTGTTTTTCGGCAACAGGATCGGTTTGCTGCTGACATGCGGAGAAAGTTGTTGTTGAAACGATCAATAATGCTCCGAGCACAAGAGGTGAAAAAAAGCGTTTCATGTTTATCTTTGATTGGTTCAGTGATACATAGTAATGGCATATAAGTAATCTGGATCGAAAAGCCATTGTGGAAATATAGTTTCCGTTTGCCACGAGGAATGACCGGCAAAAAAAGTCACGTAAAAGATTATGATAAAAAACTCATGACCGGGATGCAATGCCGGACTGTTTTTTTGCAAAATCCCCAACTCCGATGAAACTGATTACGCAAATAATAGGGCTTTTTCTGCTCCTGGTGCTCTTCGATATAGGCAGATACTGGTTTGTTCCGGATGTTAAAGAGCTTCAGGAGAACAACCCTGAAAAAACCGCCTTTATGCAGTATCGAGAACGGCAGTGGGAAATTGAAGGGGATGAAAAAACAATCAGTAAGGATTGGGTGCCGCTTACACGCATTTCCCGTTATGTGCAAGATGCTGTGCTGATATCGGAAGATGACAAGTTCTGGGAGCATGACGGTTTTGATTATGGGGCAATTGAGCTTGCGATTGAAAAAAACATCGAAAAGAGGCGATTTGCTTTCGGTGCCAGTACAATTACCCAGCAGCTTGCCAAGAATCTTTATCTTTCACCTTCAAAAAACCCGGTTCGAAAGATCAAAGAAGCGATACTTACATGGCGCCTCGAACGTAGCTTGTCCAAAAAGAGAATCCTGGAGCTTTACCTCAACGTTGTCGAATGGGGCGATGGAATTTTCGGTATCGAAAAAGCAGCGTTGTATTACTACGGGAAAAGAGCCCGGTCGCTTACTGCACGGCAAGCGGCGAGGCTTGCTGCGGTGCTACCCAATCCACGCAAGTACACGCCTGAGAGTGCTTCGCCATATGTTCGGCGAAAGGCGGAACGTATTTACAGGATTATGCGCAAGAGGGGAGTTGTTTCTTTCGTTAAGCCCGGGTCATGAAGTTTATAACGGTATGGTAAGAGTTTCCTTAAATCTCCCTTGCGACAGCGTGTGCCTGGAAGTGCAAGGAATTGCGTAATTTTTGCTTCTGAATGGTTTGCCAACAAATGACGCTCCAGGAGGTAACAATGAACTTCGAGGACAAATTACACGAGGAGATTTTGCAAACGCTCGAAAGGCGTTCAAGGATCGATATGACAAAGCTAACGTTTCTGACAACACTTTTTGGTATCGGAACGATTGGAAAAATTGATATCATCGGTTCACAGGGGGTTTCGGATATCACTTTGTTCGGAACGGTCTATATAGCGCCGTTTGTCGCGCTGGTCTGCGACTGTTTCATCCTTCGTGAACTTTGGTCGGTGCGCAGGATCGGTCATTTTCTCAGTCGACACGGTTGTCATGATGAACAAACGTTCGAATGCTTTGTCAAAAGCATGCGTAATCCTTTCTACCAGTATGGTTTTAAAGGATTAAGCATCTTGACCATTATCATTGCCGCCTGGATGCTTGTTGTCCAGAAAGGTGGGATAGCACTCTTGAATATCAGTGATTACGCATGGGTTACATTGTCATTGCTGGGGTGGTTTTTTGTCGATCATCGGGGATATGACATACTGAAAAAACAGTTCGATCAGGATACAGGTGTGCGCAAATGGTTTTGGAAGCCACTGAGGAGATCGGAGCTCGATGTACTTTGAATCTGCCCTGTGTCGATGGGGCGTTGCTATGAACTTCTTCTGGGAAGCCTGGTATCATGGTGACTTTCTGAGCCAGTGAGGGAGGTGGGTAACCTATTATTAATAAAGGCGATGTCGAAAACGCGCATAAAAGTTTCAGGACTCAGGAAATCATTCGGAGATGTGGTGGCCGTTGACGGGATATCCTTCGACGTCATGGATGGTGAGCTTTTCGGATTTCTCGGGCCCAATGGGGCAGGAAAAACCACTACAATCAACATGTTGACAGGATTGGCGCGTCCCGATGCCGGAACGATTACGGTCGGGGGTATCGATTGTGCAAAAAAACCGAAATCGGCACAACACCTTATCGGTGTGGTACCTGATGAAAGCAATCTTTATCCCGAGCTCAGCGGGTATGACAATCTCTGTTTCTGCGGAGGGCTGTATGGCATGCGGTTGACAGAGCGGAAGGCAAGGGCAGGCGAACTGCTGGAACTGTTTGGCCTTGCCGGGGTGGCGGAAAGACGGTTTTCAGGGTATTCAAGAGGTATGAAACGGCGGTTGACCATCGCTGCCGGGATAATGCACTCTCCTCCGATACTTTTCCTTGATGAGCCTACAACAGGGATCGATGTGCAGAGTGCCCGTCTGACCCGGGAAGTTCTGCAAGAACTGCATCGTTCAGGTACCACCATTTTTTTGACGACACATTATATCGAAGAAGCTGAAAGAATGTGTGATCGTATCGCCTTTATGGTGAATGGATTGATTGTCAGGGTTGATTCCGTGAATAATCTTTTAAAGCCTGTGGAGGATCGGGAAGTGGTGCAGGTTTCGGTTTTGGGGCCGGAGGTTCCGAATCTGAAGGTGCTTGGCAATCTTTTTCCTGACTACAGCATTGATCGAGCGGCCAATGGAGGGATTCGCATCGAATCAACCGGAAAGATCAATGTAGGAGCAGTTGTGCGGTTGTTTGAGGATCAAGGATTTGAAGTCGCAGAGGTCAAAAGGACGGCGTTGTCGCTCGAGGATGTTTTTGTGAGGGTTACCGGTCTCAAGGCGGGGGTAATGGATAAATAGAGTAATGGTCGTTCGCGGAGAAAATGATAGGAAAGGAAAGCTGCTTACAGCGTTCATGAGTATCCTTATGAAGGATATGCGGGCATATTACCTCAAGCCGCCGAATATCAGCTGGGGGTTGCTTTTTCCCCTCGTATGGACAGGGATGTTTTTCGTGAAATCGGGCATGGGTTCGGAGAATATTCTCTCTTTACTTCCGGGTATGGTTTCGATTTCCATTTTGTTCGGAACAACTTCCATGTTGGCTGTAACAGTAACATTTGAACGCAAGGCAAAAGCTTTTGAGCGTTTGCTGCTTGCTCCGATTCCTCTTGGACTTTTGATGCTCTCCAAGACAAGCGGAGCGATACTTTTCGGAATCCTCAATGCTTTTGTTCCTTTTATTATCGGTTTTGTTCTTGTAACGGATTTTTCCGCATTTGTTTGGGGGGCGATTGTCCCTGCAGTAATTCTGATTGCCGTGGTCTCGACATTTCTGGCCATGTTCATTGCTGTATCGGTCAGTGAGGTTTTCGAGGCACAGACATTTTCCAATTTTTTTCGATTTCCAATGATGTTTCTCTGTGGGCTGTTTTTTCCAATCAGTGAACTGCCCGATTTTCTGCAACCTCTTTCATTTCTGCTTCCTCTGACATATGGTGCGGACATTTTGCACGGGGCTATTGCCGGAAACAATATGATGCCGCTTTCATTCGATTTTCTGATGATGTTCCTTTTTATACTGCTTCTTTTCGTTTTGGCACTCAGGAACATTCATCGAAGATGGGTCATGTAAACACATCGAAAAAAGCTACCGAACCATAGCCAACGACAGTTTCCCTGTCGCCAAAAGACTTGTTGCCACTGTTTGCATAGCAAAGCACCTCTGTTGTCCAGCCGAAACGTTTGGCGAGCTGCAGAAGGGTTTTAATAGTATCCGGTCCGCAGAAAAGCGTTTCTTCCCGGGGAATGTTTTGCATCAACGTTCTTTGAACGTGTTTCTCGAGGCCATTGATATCCTTTCTTGCAATGTATTCAAGGGTTCTACTGTCAACGACGTTGGCGTTGTGAAAGGACGGGTAATGAGAAAGGTCCGTGCTTGCTATGACAAGGTCGCCGGTTTGTAGAACTGATGAAAGGATTGTCGCGCAGGTATCATAGATTTCCGGTGGATTGTTGCCGAAAAGCAACGGAACAATGCTAAAACCAGGTTCCAGGGAATGCTGAAGAAAAGGAAGCTGCACTTCAAGAATATGATCCGACTGGTGTGCTCTCTTTGAAAGCTGAACAAATTCAGGATAACGTTCATGTAATTTTCTCACGAGAGCTGTGTTTACCGGAACGTTTCCCAAAGGAGAGGTCCAGGTCTCGTTTTCATCGAGTGCGATTCCTTCGAACAGTGCGCTATGGGCGTTTCCGATCAGAAAAATCGTTTGAACGGTGCAGTTCGATAGTGCATTGTAGGCTACGGCAGCGACATCACCGCTGTAGCTGTAGCCGGCATGGGGAACCATGATTGCCCTGATTTTTCTTTTTTCGGGCTTTTTTTCAGGCCGGCTCTCCAGGAGAGCTGCAATGAGAGCCGTGAGTTCATTTGGATCGGAAGGGTAGAATGAGCCTGAAAAAGCAGGATGTCGAGTCGATGGTGCCATGTCTTTTTCCATCAGCGTTGTGTGACGATGGGATAACCGCATCCAGGGCAACTGCCTGCTTTGTCATGACGTATCGTTGTATAGCGGTGCCGTTCCACAATGGTTGTCCCACATTTTGGGCAGAGAGTGCTCGTGTGATGGTGCTGGTCGTAAACATAGGCGAGTCCCGCTTTTTTGCCAATCGCATGAGCCGTTTCGGTGCCCTCTGCTGTCGTAGCCGGAATGTCATGTGATTTCCATGAAATCCAGGGAACGAAAGATGAAAGATGCCATGGCGTTTCAGGCCCGAGTTCCACTGCAATGAAATCGGCAAGGCGCCGGAGCATTTCGGGAGAGTCGGATAAACCGGGAAGTAACAGGGTTGTTATCTCCAGGTGTATGTCCGAGCGGGCAAGGCGTTTAAGGTTTTGCAAAACGGGGCGCTGGAGAGCGCTGCATGTTCGCCTGTAAAACGCATCATCCATTGACTTCAGATCAATGTTTACCGCGTCAAGCAATGGTGCCACCGTATCCAGACAGTAATCCGACATATAGCCGTTACTCACCCAGATATTTTTCAGACCGGCTGATCGGGCGGGCTTCATGATGTCCAGTGCGTATTCTGCGAATATCGTCGGTTCGTTATAGGTGAAGGAAATGGATGGGCATCCTCTTGCAAGAGCAGCCTGGACAACAGAGACTGCGGTTCGGAACGGTGGTTGTCTATCGTGACCCGACTTTTGGCTGATTTCCCAGTTTTGACAGTTGTCGCACCTGAAGTTGCAGCCATAGGTTCCAAGGGAAAAAGTCAGGCTGCCCGGTAGAAAATGATAAAGAGGCTTTTTTTCAACAGGATCTGTTCCTATCGCAGCAGGGTGCCCGTAATTCAGGGTGAAAAGTTTTCCTCCCCGGTTTACCCGGGTTCGGCAAAAGCCGTAACGGCCATCGCGTATCTTGCAAAAATGATGACACAGATCACATTGTGCTACATGAGCCTGGAGTGCATGATAAAATTTCGCTTTTTCCGGCATCACAATGTCAAGGGTAATATTCTGTCAAACCATCAAACGTTCACGGTGCCCGTATAGACTACTTTCGCAGGTCCGGAAAGAAAAACCTCTTTCATATCGTCTGAAAAATCGACGTGTAAAGTATCGCCGCTTCTTACAGTTACTCTGATGCTGGTCGATGATACTTTTTCCAGTTTGTAGCTCATTAACGCAGCGGCGACAGCTCCGGTTCCGCATGCAAGTGTTTCGGCTTCCACACCGCGTTCGAATGTTCTGACGGAAAGCGTATCGGGTCCGGTAACTTCAAGAAAATTCACATTGGTGCCTTCCGGGAACAGTGTACTGTTGTTGCGGATAGCACTCCCTGCATTTTCGACATTGAAGGTATCGAGTTCCTCGGTATAAATAATTGTATGAGGTGATCCGGTGTTGACGAAATGGCAGGAGAAGCCGTTAGCATAAAAATTACTTCTGAAATCGTCGGGTACCGTCATTTTCAGTTTCACACATTCAATATCGGTTATCCATGCGTTATAGTGGTCTCCATTTGCCTGGAAAGAGGCGGTTTTGCCGGAGATCCCTGTTGTATAAGCAAAATAAGCTGCACATCTACCGCCATTGCCGCACATTGAACCCGGCTTTCCATCTGCGTTGTAATATCGCATGCTGAAATCGAGTGTTTCGGAAGATTCTACGAGAATAAGTCCATCGGCTCCTATGCCTGTTCTTCTTGTGCAGAGAGAGAGAATTTGAGGTTCCGTCAAGTTGACCGGTTGCTGCATGGTATCTATGACGATGAAATCGTTGCCGGCGCCCGACATTTTCGCAAAATTGATTTGCATGATAGACTGTTTTGGTTGTATGATGATTTCGGCCGGGCTCCGCAGGAGGGAATGTTTGGGCAGAGCCGGTATCTTCAGTTATTATAACAGATCCGGTTGCCATACCTTCTGGAGAACCACCCCAAAAAAATTTATTATTAAATAAATTTTCTTATCTTAATCGCTACAATAGCTGGGATTTTTTTTAGTAAATTAATTGTCGATATCGCTTCATTGAAGGTTTTTCCCGATCTGTTTAGAACTGCAGCACATGGTAATGATCCGGTCAGTAACACCCCGATACAAAGCTGAGCTTAGCGAAATGGTTGCGCACATGAACTCTCTGATTTGCATGCAGTTATAAGACGAGCTTCATATTTCTTTACGGTTTTTTCAACCAGTTAATATGTCCAAATAAAGGAGAGAATACAATGGCTGATCAAGCGAATCCAACTGGAGTCAAGCCAAAGGGGAAGGTGCCCCCTCCTAAAGGGAAGGTTCCGCCTCCAAAGGGGAATGGAGCGCCTGCCGGGGCATCCGTGATCAAGGAGAAGGATGCTGCGCAAATGAGGCGTTTCCTGTTTCAGCGAACAGAAACCCGGTCAACAAAGTGGTATCAGGTGTTTGATACCGAAAAGCTTGACGATGAACAGGTGGTTGGCGGCCATCTGGCATTGCTTGGTGTGCTCGGGTTTGTTATGGGGATATACTATTTGTCGGGGATGCAGGTTTTGCCGTGGAATGGAGCGCCTGCATTTCATGACAACTGGTTTTATCTGACAATCAAGCCTCGAATGGTTTCGTTGGGTATCGATACCTATAGTGCAAAGACCGAAGACTTGATGGCGGCTTCCTGGAAGCTCGTTGGATGGGCGGTGTTGCATTTTATTTCGGGTTCCATTCTTATTTTTGGTGGCTGGCGTCACTGGACGCACAATCTCACCAACCCTTTTACAGGGCGTGCCGGTAATTTCCGCGAGTTCAGATTCCTGGGTAAATTCGGTGATCTTGTTTTTCAAGGTACCAGTGCCAAGACCTATAAAGATGCTCTTGGACCTCACGCCGTTTACATGTCACTGCTCTTTCTCGGTTGGGGATTGCTCATGTGGTTTGTGCTTGGTTTTGCGCCGATCCCTGATTTCCAGACAATAAACTCCGAAACCTTCATGTCGTTCATTTGGTTTATTGTCTTTTTTGCACTTGGCCTATACTGGTGGAAGAATCCGCCAAATGCAGCAATTCATCTCAATGATGACATGAAAGCTGCATTTTCAGTGCATCTCACCGCTATCGGCTATATCAACATCGCTCTTGGTGTCATTGCTTTTGTGGCTTTCCAACAGGACTCGTTCGCTCCTTTCTATGCCGAGCTGGACAAGTTGGTTTTCTATATTTACGGTGAACCCTTCAACCGTGTCAGTTTTGATTTTGTACAGGAAGGTGGACAGATTATTTCCGGGTCCAAAGAGTTTGAAGAGTTTCCTGCCTTTGCGATTCTGCCCAAAAACGGTGAATCGTTCGGTATGGCCAGGACTGTCATCAACCTGATTGTTTTCAACCATATCATCTGCGGCGTTCTCTATGTGTTTGCAGGTGTTTATCATGGCGGGCAGTACCTGCTCAAAGTTCAAATCAATGGCCTGTACAGCCAGATCAAGTCCATCTGGGTTGCCAAAGGTCGCGACCAGGAAGCACAGGTCAAGATTCTCGGTACCATCATGGCGCTTTGTTTCGCTACGATGCTTTCGGTCTATGCGGTTATTGTGTGGAACACTATCTGTGAGCTGAACTTTTTCGGCACCAATATCATGATGTCGTTTTACTGGCTCAAACCTTTGCCGTTTTTGCACTGGATGTTCGAGGATCCAAGTATTAACGACTGGGTCATGGCTCATGTGATCGTAGCCGGTTCACTTTTCTCGCTTATCGCTCTTGCTCGTATTGCATTTTTCTCACATACTTCACCGTTGTGGGATGACCTCGGTCTCAAGAAAAACTCTTATTCCTTCCCGTGCCTCGGTCCTGTATATGGTGGTACCTGCGGTGTATCCATTCAGGATCAGCTCTGGTTTGCGATGTTGTGGGGTGTTAAGGGTCTTTCCGCCGTTTGCTGGTATATCGATGGCGCATGGATTGCTTCCATGATGTATGGTGTGCCTGCAGGAGACGCGAAAGCATGGGACGCTGTCGCCGGATTGTCACATCACTATTCCGCCGGTATTTTCTATTACTTCTGGACGGAAACCGTGACGATCTTCTCGAGCTCTCATCTGTCGGTCATTCTGATGATCGGTCACCTTGTCTGGTTCATAAGTTTTGCTGTCTGGTTTGAAGATAGAGGGTCTCGTCTCGAGGGTGCTGACATTCAGACCCGTACAGTCAGATGGCTTGGCAAGAAGTTCCTTAATCGTGACGTGAATTTCAGGTTCCCTGTACTGACGATTTCGGATTCGAAGCTTGCCGGTACATTCCTGTATTTTGGCGGTACATTTATGCTGGTCTTCCTGTTCATTGCCAACGGTTTTTATCAAACCGATACTCCGGCTTTGCCACCTGTTGGTGATGCTGCGGGTGCAGGACAGCAACTGTTGACTCAGGTGGTCGACTTTTTTATGAAGCTGATTGCCTGATGATGATGTAAAGGAGCCGTTATTCGGCTCCTTTAATTCTCGTTCGTCCTTGGTAAAAAGAAAAATTGTTATTTAACAAAGATAGGAGGGTTTATGGCCGATCCTGTAAAACAACAGGGTACAGCGCCTGCTAAGGAAGCGGTAAAGCCGAAGCCGTCGGCACCTAAAGCCCCGGCTCCCAAAGCGAAAGCGGTTGCTCCTGAGGTGAAGCCGACGCCAGAAGCGGCTGCGAAACAGGCTGCCGTACCGAAAGGAGCCGGGGCTTCGCCGGTATCCAAAAAACGTATGGTAACTCTTGATGTTAATCTAGGGCGTACAGGCCGCAGAATGGAATCGGCACTCCCGATTGTCAAGCCAAAACCAAAACCTGTTGCAAAGCCTAAACCAGCAGCACCTAAAGCAAAAGGGGGACCTCCATCAGCGAAAGGTGGGGTTCCTGCTCCGAAAGGAGCGGCTCCAGCAGCCAAGGGTGTTCCGAAACCCGGGGCAAAACCTGTTGCCAAGAAGAAAGCTCCTCGCCCGAAGAAACATTATTTTATTCTTGAAAACCTTTGTGTCGGTTGTGGACTCTGTCTCGACAAATGCCCGCCCAAGGTAAACGCAATAGGCTACAAGTTCTACGGTGATGTACAGGAAAACGGTTTTCGCTGTTATATCGATCAGGATGCCTGTATATCTTGCTCAGCATGTTTCTCATCGGACGAATGTCCTACAGGAGCTCTCATCGAAATTCTTCCTGATGGCGAGATTCTGGATTTTACATATACACCGCCAGAGCGTTTGGATTTCGACTTGCGCTTTTTGCACCGTTTCCACAAGGAGAACAGGTAGGAGCTGTTTTGCGTAAAAAAGTCGTTGATAAAGCATTGTCCGTGTCCTTGGGCAATGCTTTTTTTATTGTGTTAACCTACTGATATGTGATGATAGAGAGCAGAGTGCCTACCGAAAAAACACTGGTAATTATTCCTACCTATAACGAGTCTGAAAATATAGGAGAGCTGCTGGATGATATTTTCTCACGTTATCCGGAAATGCTCGATATTTTGATTATAGACGATAGTTCTCCAGATGGGACTGCAGGCTTGGTCAAAGAGAAGCAGTTGCGGAACAAGCGCCTGTACTTGAAGGAGAGGCCAGAGAAAATGGGGCTTGGGACGGCTTACATCGATGGTTTCCGATATGCGTTGGAGCATGACTATTGCCGAGTTATAGAAATGGATGCGGATTATTCCCATGACCCTGAGGTTATCGGGGTCATGCTTGAAAAATCATTGACGACGGATCTTGTTATCGGTTCGCGATATATCAACAACACGGTAAATGTCATTAACTGGCCACTCGGCCGGCTGGTGCTGTCGAAAATGGCGAGTATCTATACAAGGCTTATTACCGGTATGCCGGTATCAGATCCAACAAGTGGATACAAATGTTTCCAGGTCCGTGTTCTAAAAGAGATCGACCTCGACAGGGTGAAATCACAGGGGTACTCTTTTCAGATAGAAATGAATTTCAAGGTATGGAAGAAAGGATTTACAATTGATGAGGTTCCGATCATTTTTATCGACCGTGCTGTCGGAAAATCGAAAATGACTAAAAGAAATATTGTCGAGGCCGTCTGGGTTGTTTGGTGGTTGCCGATATTATCATTCTTTCGCCGGTTGTAAGTCGGCAGACTGCCGACAATGGGCGGCACTTTTCCTACTGCCGCCCATTTCAGTTGAACGATTATGCACTTTCCTTTTCTTCTTTTGACGTTACTATCTGGTTCGCAACGTCCTGCGGCATTTCTTCATAGTGACTGAATGAGCAGCTATAACGTGCTCTTCCCTGTGTCAGGCGAACAAGCTGCATATGAAAATCTCGCAATGAAGATTGGGGTATATGAGCTTTAACGATCTGAAAACGGGAATCTGCATCCATACCGATGATTTTCCCTCTCTTGCTGGATATTTCCCCTACAATTTCTCCAGTGTACTGCTCCGGGCTCTGAACGCTGAGCGTATAGTAAGGCTCAAGCAAAAGGGGTTTGGCTTTGTCGAATGCAGCCTTGAAAGCCATGCTGGCCGCGATTTTAAATGCAAACTCTGAGCTATCTACAGGGTGGTGGGAACCATCGTACACTACAGTTTTCAGGTCAACAACCGGATAGCCGCAAAGAACGCCTGTAGCTACTGTTTCTCGAAGACCTTTTTCTACAGCTGGAAGATAGCGGGTAGGTACCACGCCGCCGACAACCTCGCTCGAAAAAGAAAAACCTGAATTTCTCTCGGTCGGCTCGATGCGTACCCAGACATCGCCATATTGACCTCTGCCGCCGGATTGTTTTTTGTACTTACCCTGTGCGTTTGCGGTTATCCGGATTGTTTCGCGGTATGGGATCTTTACCGGTGAGGTTTTAACCGAAACACTGAATTTTTTTTCAAGGCGATTGAGAATCGCATCGAGGTGTGTTTCGCCAAGTGTTTTGAGGATTGTCTGGTTGAATTCTGTATCGTGTTCGATGCTGAAACTCGGGTCTTCTTCGTGCAGGTGAAAAAGACCTGAAGATATCTTTTCCTCATCACCCTGTGCAACGGGCTCTATTGCCGTTGCCAAGAGAGGTTCCGGAAAAATGATCGGACTTATTCTGCAATCGGTTCCCTTGTCGGCAAGAGTATCGTTTGTATGGGAGTCTTTAAGTTTGACAACCATGCCGATATCACCCGCAAGCAGCTTTTCGACCGGGATCTTTTTTTGACCTTCCATGGTATAGACCTGCCCGATCTTTTCAAGCTGTCCTGTCTGGGCATCGATCAGTTCGTGGCCCGTTTCAATATGTCCTGAATAAACCCGAAGATAGGAAACTTCACCTACTCTTGGCTCTGACATTGTTTTGAAGATAAATGCGATTGTCGGGCCTTCTGGGTTGGGGTCGAGAAGCTTTTCATTGTTTTGGTTGCTGCAGTAAGCATGTTCGGGTCCACGTTCTATGGGTGACGGGCAGAGATTGACTATAGCGTTCAGGAGGCGTTCCGAACCGATAAGGTGAAGTGGCGAGGTACAGAAAACAGGGAAGAATGTCCTGGTGAGGAGAGCTGATTTTATGCCGGCACGAAGTTCGTCTTCCGTTAGGTTGCCGACTTCGAAATACCGGTTCATGAGTTCTTCATCAGTTTCGGCAACGGCTTCAACAAGTTTGAAATGCAGGTCCTCAGCGCGTTTTTTATACAGGTCGGGTATTTCGGAAACAGTCATACTGCCCGGCTTGTCAGGACTGAATACAAGCTGTTTCATCAGTAGTACATCGATAATGATATGATGTCCCAAACCCTCTTCTGCAGGGAACTGTATAGGGGTCACTACTTGTCCGAAATGATCTTGAAGTTCCTCAACGGTTTTCGTGTAGTTTGTCCTGTCCGCATCCAGTTTCGTCAGTACGAATACGGTTGGTTTATAGTATTCCCTGGTGTAGTCCCAGATAAGGTCCGTGCCGACTTCTACACCGATGGAGGTGTTGACTGTCAGGAAAACGGTATCGGCTACGCGCATGGATGACTTGACATCTCCATGAAAATCCGGAAGACCAGGTGTGTCTATGAAATTTATCTTGTGTCCTTTCCATGTGCCGTGAACGAGGCTTGAGTTGAGGCTGTGCTGCCTTGTTATTTCATCCTCGGCATAATCGGAGATTGTTGTGCCGTCTTCGATAGTGCCGAGGCGGTTGGTGACATTCATGGAAAGCGCGAGTGATTCGGTAAGGATTGTTTTGCCGGAACCGGCATGGCCTGCGATAACGATGTTGCGAAGTTGATCAGATTGGACTGCGTGCATGAGTAGGACTCCTTGTTATTGAATTGCTGGTGCCCGGGAGTACCGGACGAACAATTTGCGGAGCTGTTTGTTGTCGAGAGGAAACAGCCGATAAAAAAGAAAAGTAAAAAAAAGTTTCTTAAGCTCAGGGGGCATTGATGAAAAGCTGGCGAATAGGTGATAAATTCTTATGTTTAGCGGAGGAATTGTACCCATTGCGTCTCGTATTTTTTTACCGGCTTTTTGAACATAAAAACCAATCGTTATCATGCCATTAATCACCAATGTAGTCGCCCGGCAGATTCTTGATTCTCGTGGAAATCCAACCGTTGAGGTAGATGTCCTGACCGAAACTTCCTATGGCCGTGCGGCAGTGCCCAGCGGAGCATCGACAGGTATTCATGAGGCTGTTGAATTACGTGATGGGGATGGGGATGTTTACCTGGGAAAAAGTGTGATGAAGGCCGTGGACAATGTCAATACGGTTATCAATGATCGTTTGAGGGGTATGCATGTTACCGAGCAGACCGAAATAGACAACACTTTGATAGCCCTCGACGGAACACCGAACAAATCCAATCTTGGAGCCAATGCTATTCTGGGTGTTTCTCTTGCATGCGCCAAGGCTGCTGCTGAATACTCAGGTCTGGCTCTTTTCCGTTATATAGGGGGAACCCTCGCCAATACACTGCCTGTTCCGATGATGAATGTGTTGAACGGCGGTGCCCATGCTGACAATACGGTTGATTTCCAGGAATTCATGATCATGCCCATCGGCTTTACGGCCTATTCGGATGCACTGCGTTGCGGAGTGGAGGTTTTCCACGCGCTCAAGGCTCTGCTCAAAAGCAAGGGACTCAGTACGGCAGTTGGCGACGAAGGTGGTTTTGCACCTAATCTCGGTTCAAACGAAGAAGCGATAGAGGTCGTTATCGAAGCTGTCGGAAAAGCAGGCTATAAGGTCGGTTCCCCGACAAATGCGGGTGGTCTGGGTGAAGCTCAGGTGATGATAGCTCTTGATCCGGCAAGCTCTGAGTTTTATGATGTCGAGCGAAAAAAATACGTTTTCAAAAAATCGTCCGGTAAAGAGCTTGAGTCCGGGGAGATGGCTGAATATTGGGAGAAATGGTGTGGAGACTATCCCATCATTTCCATAGAAGACGGGATGGCTGAGGATGACTGGGATGGCTGGAAAGTTCTCACCGAGAAGATAGGGGCACGTGTTCAGCTTGTGGGGGACGATCTTTTCGTTACCAACACCAGCAGGCTCTCTGACGGCATCGGCAGGCGGGTTGGGAATTCGATTCTTATCAAGGTCAACCAGATCGGAACTCTCACGGAGACACTACAGGCTATAGATTTAGCGAAACGTAACGGTTATACTTCGGTGATCAGTCACAGAAGCGGGGAAACTGAAGATACGACAATAGCGCAAATTGCCGTTGCGACCAATGCCGGACAGATTAAAACAGGCAGTTTATCCCGTTCTGATCGCATGGCAAAATATAACGAGTTGCTGAGGATCGAGGAGGAGCTTGGAGTCGAAGCATACTATCCGGGTGCGAGGGCATTCAGAGTATAGGTGTTCTGATTGGATAGAGTGAACGGTGATCCTCTTAAGAGGGATGGCCGTTGGCTTTTGACGAGAAAAAAAGTTGAGCATCGGGGTCGTTGTCAGGTCTTGGGGTCGAAATGAGATTACGTTGATTATAATTTCGGTGCCGAGGTCTATAACGGCCCCGAACCCCGTAGGAGAAGGGATGTTGCAGGTGGTAAAAATGACAGACAAACGGATGCGAGGTTGAAACAGGTCTTATCTGACATATGGGCTTATGTTCTGTCCCACCCGAAGAAAATATTTTTGCTTGCGCTTGCAGGCGTTCTGGTGCTATGGGTGATTTTTGGGAATTACGGGGTGGTCGCGAGGTTTCGTATGGAAGCGGAGAATCGTATGCTCAGAGAGCTTCAGGAGCAAGAAGAATTGAAGATCATTGAAAACACCCGAAAGATCCGCAGTGCAGACAATCCGGAGACGATAGAGAAGATAGCCAGGGAGAAATATAATTTTTCAAAAGATGATGAGACTCTGTTTATTATCGAGGATAAAAAAAAATAACGCATGGTACCGATATAACCTGTTTGACGACGGTATCTTCCCGATATCAAGCTAAAATAATATAAATAAGTAGTATGCAGCATTTTCCGATAGCAATGTACCATTACAGCAGAAGACTGACACACGAGGTTGGTTTTGGCCCCCTATCGCTTGGAGGTTACCAACCCATACGAGTCGAGTCGATGACAACAACGCATACGATGGATACAACTGCATCTGTAGAGCAGTGCAGGCGGCTCTATGAGGCGGGTTGCGAGATTATCCGCCTGACGGTGCCGACTGAAAAAGACGCCAATAACCTTAAAGTTATTCGGGACCAACTTCGTCGGGATGGTATAACGACGCCACTGGTGGCTGATATTCACTTTTCGAGGAAAGCGGCCTTGAAGGCGGTGGAGTTTGTCGAAAATGTCCGCATAAATCCTGGGAATTTCGCCAATACGAAGAAGTTTTCCAACGAGGAGTATTCCGATGAAGCTTTCAGGGCTGAATACGAAAATGTAAGGAATGAGTTTCTGCCTTTAATTGCGAAAGCGAAAGAGTTCGGGGTGTCGATGAGGATCGGGACCAATCATGGATCGCTTTCGGATCGCATTGTCAGTCGTTACGGAAATACCCCCGACGGGATGGTCGAGGCGGCGCTTGAATTTGCAAGGATTTGTGAAGATGAAGGGTATTATGATATTCTCTTCTCGATGAAGTCATCCAATGTTCGAGTGATGATACAGGCTTACAGGTTGCTGGTGATGAAGGCCGATGACGAGTTGCGTTATGCATATCCGTTGCATCTGGGAGTTACCGAGGCCGGTGATGGTGATGAAGGGAGAGTAAAATCAGCAATGGGTATCGGAGCGCTTCTCGAGGAAGGGCTTGGTGATACCATACGGGTTTCATTGACCGAGGATCCTGTTAACGAGGTGCCTGTGGGATTCGCGCTGGTTAAAAAGTATAACGATTACCAGAAAGTGATGGGTGACAAGGGGCATATGCCGGTCAAGCAGCTTATCGAGTCTCAGGTTGCAACGCCGGTCTTTGACGTGCCGCCCTTCGATCCTGTCGGCTATAGCAGACGGAAAGCAATGGTAATCGATACTGGTGCCGGGGGTCTCGGGGGAGAGAATGTCCCGATGGTTGAAACCTCTGCCACGCAGGTGCCTGCGAACGCGGATCTGCTGCTTGCGGAACTCAAAAGCCGGCTTGCCGTTGAGAGGCAGGATTCGGTATTGCGCTCGGAGTTTGTCACTGTTCCGGTCTCATCGCTGGAGGACGTGGCTCTGCTGGATACGGTACTCGGCAAACTTGGTGCATACCGGGATCGTGTCGGTGTTTCTGTAAAGGATATAGCGCTTGCCCCGGCGTTTATGAATATTGCCGCCAAGGTGCGTATCGGGATTGTCGAGGGACAGATGATCGATAAGGAAGTGCTCGATGGTCTCGACGACAGGGGTGCTGTAATAGAGTTTTGTTTCATACATGAAAACTCCTCAGCCAGGGTTTCAGCTGATATTCTCAAAAGAATTGCGTTGAGAGTGAACGCTATGGGGTTGCGGCGTGTGTTGTTTTCTATTGATTCTCCTGATGCTGTCTATGCGTACCGCTACCTTGTTCGGAGTTTCAATCAGGATGGGATCGATTATCCGCTTGCAGTTCGGTATAGCAAGGGGAAGAAAGATCGTCTTGAAACGCTTATTGATTGTGCGATTCAAGTCGGAACCCTCTTTTGTGATGGCATAGGGGACCTGTTTGCTCTGGAAAGCGGGCTTCCTGAAGATGAGGAGATAGGGCTTGCTTTCAACATTCTGCAGGCGGCGAGGGTGCGTATGTCGAAAACGGAGTTTATCTCCTGCCCTGGTTGTGGGAGAACCTATTTTGATCTTGAAAAAACTGCTGGCATTATCAAGACCAGAATGTCACATCTGAAAGGCTTGAAAATCGGCATCATGGGGTGTATCGTCAATGGGCCAGGTGAAATGGCTGACGCCGATTTCGGTTATGTGGGCTCCGGTAAGAACGGGGTAAGCTTGTATGTCGGTAAAGAATGTGTCAGGTCGAACATTCCTGAAGAGGATGCTGTTGAAAAACTGGTCGAACTGATCAAATCGCATGGGCGATGGGTTGACCCTGTGGAATAGCGGGGAAAGAGAGTTTGCGAGTATTTGCTGGAAACGGTGATCGGCACCAAAAAGCGGTGCTGAAAAAGAGTACCGATGCCGATGTCTCTGAGGTATTGTGGGGAATCCGGAGTAAGCTGTGTGCCCTGGCAGTGTAGCGTGAAAAAAACGGGTGACTATGTTTTATACGTTGATAACCGGCGCTTCAACCGGGATTGGTCAGGAGTTTGTGCATGAGTTTGCACGACGGAAGTGTGATATGGTTCTTGTTGCCCGTTCTGAAAGGCGATTACAGGAACTCAGTGAGGAGGTGAATCCTTCAGGCAATCTTGATATTCACATATGTGCTGAAGATTTGGGAGATCCGGACAGCCCAAGGAGAATTTATGAATATTGTGCTCGAAAAGAGCTAAGAGTAGGGTTGATTGTCAACTGTGCGGGTTTCGGTTTTGCGGGTGATTACGCATCTATGCCTTTGACGGAGCTACAGGAAATGGTGCAGGTGAACGTGGCGGCTATGGCATTGCTTGTGCGGCTTTTCATTCCCGATATGATAGCGGAAAAGAAAGGGGGAATTATAAATATATCGTCGGTGGGTGGATTTCAGGGCGTTCCTTTTTTAGGGCTTTATTCGGCAACAAAGTCATTTATCATAACGCTGAGTGAATCACTCCACAAGGAATTAGGGGACAAGGGAATAAAGGTTGTCGTTGTCTGTCCTGGATACATTGATACGGGTTTTCACGCCAGAGCGCATCAATATCCCGAGCACAGCATACTGCCTGTCTCGGAGCCTTCCGTGGTTGTCAAAGCTGCGATCAAAGGGCTTTATAAAAACAGGTTACATGTTTTTCCAACGTTTCTTGACTTTTTACTGGTTTTTCTTCAGCGTTTTCTGCCGAGGCGCACAGTATTGAGGACGGCATCTTTTTTGGCTCCTCTCAAGTTATAACGGTGGCTCATAGACATTCAAAAATGTTTTTTTAATACCAGCCAGGTAAGAATAGCGTTTTTTTTTGGATTTTGATTTAATAGGATTATATTACCTGCCCTGTTTTTTTGAAGCTGTGCTGGTGTAGCTCAATTGGTAGAGCAGCTGATTTGTAATCAGCAGGTTGCGGGTTCGAGTCCCATCACCAGCTCGGAGTAAGACAGTAAAGCGGGTAGGTAGCGAAGCGGTCAAACGCAACAGACTGTAAATCTGTCGACATATGTCTTCGGAGGTTCGAATCCTTCCCTACCCACTGTGGTTTTCTGGTAGCCAGGCTGATGTAGCTCAGTCGGTAGAGCACTTCCTTGGTAAGGAAGAGGTCACCGGTTCAAGTCCGGTCATCAGCTCTCATACTCGTGTGGTTATGCAGACGTCAGTAGCTTAATTGGTAGAGCAGCGGTCTCCAAAACCGCAGGTTGGGGGTTCGAGTCCCTCCTGACGTGCCGGTATAGGGGGTAAAGCACAAAAAAGATATTCTATTGTGAAAGGCGGCATATGAAGAAATATCTCGATAAGGTAGTCCGGTACTACCATGATGTTGTCAATGAGATGAAGAAGGTTGCCTGGCCAAGTCCTGAGGATACCCGCGATTTGACTATTGTTGTCTTGACCGTTTCCGGGTTGCTTGCTTTGTTTACGTTTGTGGTGGACTGGGTTATAAACTCGTTTATCGGAAAATTGTTGTAAGAAAAGAAAGGTTAAGGTAGGATGAGCGAAACGACAAGGGAGAAAGAGGCTCAGGGACTTCCTAAACCTCGCTGGTATGCTTTGAGGATCTATTCCGGCCATGAGCGAAAGGTAAAGGAAGGTATTGAGCTTGAAGTGGAGCGCCAGGCCTTGGGGGATAAAATCCTGCAGGTTTATGTTCCTTATGAAAAGTTTGTCGAAGTCAAAAACGGCAAGAAGAGGAGTCTCACCAAAAATGCATTTCCTGGTTATGTCCTTATCGAAGCTGTGCTTGATAAGCAGACCAAGAATCTGATTATGGATATTCCTTCGGTTATGGGGTTTCTGGGTGTTAATGACATCCCGACACCCCTGAGACCCGATGAGGTGGAAAAAATTCTTGAGCCCGGAGGTACTGTCGAGCAGCGCTCTGTTGTTGAGGCTCCCTTCCGTGTCGGTGATTCCGTCAAGGTAATAGATGGTCCTTTCAGTTCGTTGATCGGGGTGGTTCATGAAGTGTGCACCGAAAGAATGAAAGTCAAGGTGATGATTAACTTTTTCGGACGAAGCACTCCTACAGAGCTTGATTTTTCACAGGTTAAGTCAATTTCTCAATAACACGGCTTGAGTATTATTCAGCTGTTGAAACAGTGATTTTGTATGGCAAAAAAGGTAGTTGGGTTTATTAAGCTGCAGATTCCGGCAGGCGGTGCCAATCCTGCGCCACCCGTTGGACCGGCCCTCGGTCAGAAGGGTGTGAATATCATGGAGTTCTGTAAGCAATTCAATGCGAAAACCCAGTCGCAGGCAGGAACCATTATTCCGGTTGTTATTACGGTGTTTTCCGATAAATCGTTCACGTTTATCACCAAGACACCTCCTGCCGCTGTGCTGTTGCTCAAGGAGGCCAAGTTGCAGAAAGGTTCGGGAGAGCCGAACAAGAACAAGGTTGGAACGGTCACGGAAGAGCAGGTTCGCAAAATCGCGGAACTGAAAATGCCGGACCTGAATGCCTTTGATGTTGAAGGCGCTATGCAGATGGTTCGGGGTACGGCAAGAAGTATGGGAATCGTTGTGGAGGGCTGAGTTTATTCAGTGTTGATGTGTGATTGTGGGAGACCGTCAGGTCGTTTTTTTAACCACTTGCAAGAAAGAAACAATGTCAGGAAAAAAATACAAGAACGCTTTAGAAAAAGTTGCTGCACAGGGTGAGTGCGATTTGCAGCAGGCGGTAGAGCTTCTCAAGGAGATTAGTGACGTCAAGTTCGATGCATCGGTTGATGTTGCAATGAGGTTGGGGGTTGACCCGCGTCATGCGGACCAGGTTGTTCGTGGTACCGTTATGCTACCTCACGGGACAGGTAAAACCGTGTCGGTTCTCGTGATTTGCAACGAAGCAAAAGCGGCCGAAGCTCAGGAAGCCGGTGCCGATATGGTTGGGTTTGAGGACTATATCGAGAAAATCCAGAACGGCTGGACAGATGTCGATGTCATCATCGCAACTCCGGATGTTATGGGTAAGCTGGGCCGGGTTGGTAAAATTCTTGGTCCTCGCGGGCTCATGCCCAACCCGAAATCTGGTACGGTTACGATGGATATTGCAAAAGCGGTAAAAGAAGTTAAAGCAGGTAAAATTGAGTTCAGGGTCGATAAGGCTGGTAATGTTCATGCTCCTGTGGGTAAAATATCGTTTGGAGCCGAGCAGCTTGTCGATAATGCTGCCAGCTTTATCAAAGAGGTTATCAGACTCAAACCTTCCGCTGCAAAAGGACAGTATGTCAGGAACATTTCCGTTTCCAGTACGATGTCCCCTGGGGTAAGGGTGAAAAAAGAGAAGTATGTCGCCTAACATAAACGGTTTATACGATGAAACGCGAGAAAAAAGAGCAGATTGTTAAAGAGGTTTCTGAGAAACTTCAGAGGGCTCAGGGAATTTATCTGACTGAATTTCAAGGGCTTGATGTCGCAAAAATGGCTGAATTGAGAAATCAGTTCCGTCAGGCGGGTGTCGAGTACAAAGTGGCGAAAAACACACTGGTGAAAAAGGCTCTTGAAAGTGTTGAAGGCGGGGACCGCCTGGCTGATGGTCTGGTAAACACTACCGGTGTGGCTCTCGGGTATGATGATCCTGTCGTTCCGGCGAAAATCATAGAGAAGTTCGGTAAGGATAATGAGCAGTTGAAGTTCAAGATGGCAGCCATCGACGGTTCCGTGTTCGAGGCTGATAAGCTGAAAGAGCTCTCCAAGATGCTCAGTAAAACCGAAAATATCGGCCGTATGGCCGGTCTGGTGAATAACGTCATCAGTTCCGTGCCCATGGTGATCAATGCAGTCATGCGCGATCTTGTTTCCGTTATCGATCAGGTAGCGAAACAAAAGCAGGATGCATGATTGAATGAAAGTCTATTACGCACTCAAAAGAATTGTATACATAAAATAAAAACAAGAGAGGAAGATAATGGCATCTATTGACACACTTGTAGAGGAAATTGGTAAGCTGTCGCTTACCGAAGCTTCCGAGCTGGTCAAAGCCCTGGAAGAGAAGTTCGGTGTGAGTGCTGCTCCGGCTGTTGTTGCTGGCGGTGTAGCGGCAGCTCCCGCAGGTGAAGCGGCAGCTCAGGAAGAAAAAACCGAGTTTGACGTCGAACTCAAAGCGATCGGCGGTAACAAAATCAACGTTATCAAGGTTGTTCGTTCCATTACCGGTCTTGGCCTCAAAGAGGCAAAAGAAATGGTTGACGGTGCACCGAAAGTCGTTAAAGAGGCTGTGAGTAAGGAAGAAGCCGAAAAAATCGCTAAAGAACTCAAGGACGCAGGCGCGGAAGTTGAGCTCAAGTGACATTTTTTCGGGCGTCGATTATGATCATAAGCTCCGTTTCAGCATGAGGCGGAGCTTTGCCTGTTTGTAAGAGTTTAGATGTTTCGTTCCGCAAATACGGTGTTCATTACCATTAAAGCGTATCTGCTGGGAACGGCTGTTGTGTTTTGATTCAATGAAGAGAAAGAGAAGTACTTCCTGCAATCGATAAAAGTGAGGTGCAAGTGAAAGTGGCTGATAAAACACAGAAAGAGTGTATTGCCTTTTCAAAGATCCAGAGTATAGTTAATCCTCCTGATTTATTACAAGTTCAGTTAGATTCATTCAAGAGGTTTATTCAGGACAGTGTTCCCCTTGCCAAACGTAAAGATCAAGGTCTTGAGAAGGTCCTTCGCAGCGCTTTTCCGATCACGGATACCCGTGGCCTGTATTTACTTGAATATATATCATATACATTTGACAAACCGAAATATACAGTAGAGGAGTGTATTGAAAGAGGGTTGACCTATGATGTTTCGCTCAAGGTCAAGCTCAAGCTCTCGTATAAAGACGAGCCTGATGAATCGGACTGGAAAGAAACTATCCAGCAGGAGGTGTATCTTGGTCGAATACCTTATATGACCGACCGAGGTACATTTATTGTCAACGGTGCGGAGCGTGTTGTCGTCGCCCAGTTGCACCGCTCTCCTGGTGTTGTGTTCAGCGAAGCTGTACATCCGAACGGCAAAAAGATGTACTCGGCCAAAATTGTGCCGACCAGAGGGTCGTGGATAGAGTTTCAGACCGATATCAATAATCAGATATACGTCTATATAGACCAGAAAAAGAATTTCCTGGTCAGTGCTTTGCTCAGGGCGATAGGATTTACGAAAGATGAGGATATCCTAAGCCTCTTCGATCTCGTTGAGGAGGTTCCGGTCAAGGCAAGCAAGAAGGATTATCTCATCGGTAAAAACCTTGCATCGGATATTATCGATATGCAGACTGGTGAAGTGGTCAGTGCACGGACAGCCATCACCGAGGATATTCTTGATCAGATCACCGCGGCTGGATACAAGACCGTCAGGATCATGAAAGCCGGTGCTGGTGAAAAAGGACTGGATAAATCGGTAGTCACCAACACCATTCTCAACGACAGTTCAGCAACCGAAGAAGAAGCTCTTGAAATTGTTTATGAAGAGCTGCGGGCAAACGAAGCACCGGATATCGATGCGGCCAGGAGCTTTCTCGAAAGAACATTTTTCAATCAGAAAAAATATGATCTGGGAGATGTCGGGCGTTACAGGATCGATAAAAAGCTCGGCAAAGAACATGATGCGTTCAAGACATTTCTTGATGAGAATTCTGAGCTGAAAGCTCTTTCGGATGGTATCTACGAAAAAATCCTCCAGACGATCCAGTCATATTCGGATGAGCCGATAGGTGATGAGATCATGGTGTTGACACATTATGACATTATTGCGGTTATCAACTATCTGATCAAGCTTGTCAATGGCCAGGCCGAGGTTGACGATGTCGACCATCTCGCAAACAGAAGGGTTCGGACCGTTGGTGAACAGCTTGCCGCCCAGTTTGTTGTCGGACTCGCCAGGATGGGAAAAAACGTCCGTGAAAAACTCAACTCGAGGGATACCGACAAGATTGCGCCGGCGGATTTGATCAATGCCCGTACAGTATCGAGCGTGGTTTCGAGCTTTTTTGCTACAAGCCAGCTTTCTCAGTTTATGGATCAGACAAATCCGCTGGCTGAGATGACCAACAAGAGAAGGGTGTCCGCTCTCGGCCCTGGTGGTCTTACAAGAGAGCGTGCAGGTTTTGAGGTTCGTGACGTACACTATACGCACTATGGCCGCCTCTGTCCGATCGAAACCCCTGAAGGTCCGAACATCGGCTTGATCTCCTCGTTGTCGGTCTATGCCGAGATCAATGATAAAGGGTTCATCCAGACGCCTTACCGTGTTGTGAAGGATGGGGTCGTTACTGATGAGGTGTTGATGCTTTCAGCCGAGGATGAAGAGAACAAGATTACCGTTCCGGTGAATGTTCCGCTGGATGAAAAAAGAAAAATAGAATCTGAAACCGTTCAGGCACGGACAAAAGGTGACTATCCGGTCGTTACAGCCGAAGAGGTTGATTACATGGATGTCTCTCCGATTCAGATCGTCAGTGCGGCAGCGGCTCTTATTCCGTTCCTTGAGCACGATGATGGTAACCGCGCTCTCATGGGGGCCAACATGCAGCGCCAGGCTGTTCCCCTTCTCGTGGCAGATGCCCCTGTGGTTGGAACCGGCATGGAGGCAAAAGTTGCTCGTGATTCCCGCGCCGTTGTTCTTGCCGAAGGCGCCGGTGTTGTCGAGTCGGTTACTTCGGAAAGTATCCGTGTGCGCTACGAGATGGATGGTGATGATGAAAATCGAATGATCATGCTTGACCCTGACGAAGGTGTCAAAACCTATGAGTTGATCAAATTCAAGCGGTCGAACCAGGATACTTGTATTACCCAAAAGCCTGTTGTGAAGAATGGTCAGGCTGTCGAAAAAGGGGATGTTTTGGCCGACGGGCCTTCCACTGAAAATGGTGAACTGGCGTTGGGTAAAAACGTGCTTGTCGCGTTTATGCCTTGGAGAGGGTATAACTTTGAGGATGCTATTGTTCTAAGCGAGCGGTTGGTCTATGATGATGTCTTTACTTCGATTCACATTCATGAGTTCGAAGCGAACGTTCGGGATACGAAGCGCGGCGAGGAGCAGTTTACCCGCGACATCTACAATGTCAGCGAAGAGGCGCTGCGTAATCTCGATGAGAACGGCATCATTCGTATCGGTGCCGAGGTCAAGGAACGTGATATTCTTGTCGGAAAAATAACACCGAAAGGAGAAAGCGATCCGACACCCGAGGAAAAACTTCTTCGTGCGATTTTTGGTGACAAGTCCAGCGATGTAAAGGATGCGTCGATGCATGTCCCGGCGGGGATGAAGGGCATTGTGATCAAAACAAAGCTGTTCAGCCGCAAGAAAAAGGTCGGGTTGGATATCAGGGAGCAGCAGGAAGCGATCGATGCCCTGTATGATCGTAAGGAATCCGATCTTCGAAGCCGTTTCAAAAAGTGGATGAAAGAGCTTTTCGAGGGTAAGAAAAGCACCGGTGTATACAATGAAAAAGGCAAAGAGTTGGTTGCTGCCGGGACCGTTCTTGATGAAGAATTGCTCGGTAAGTTTGCCGGTCTCGGCTTCCTGGAGTCTCTGGACCTTTCAAAAGGTGTTGTAAAAGAGGCAAAAGCAAACGAAAGTTTACTTCGATTGTGCAGGGAGTATCGCCTCATGCTCAAGGATCTGTCGGATGAACGCGAGAACGAGAAGTACAAGCTCAATATCGGAGACGAGCTTCCTCCGGGTATCGAGGAGCTTGCCAAAGTGTATATCGCTCAGAAAAGAAAGATTCAGGTGGGCGATAAAATGGCAGGACGACATGGTAACAAGGGTGTTGTCGGGAAAATATTGCCGATCGAGGACATGCCGTTCATGGCCGACGGAACGCCGGTTGATATTGTGTTGAACCCTCTAGGTGTTCCCAGCCGTATGAATATCGGGCAGCTCTATGAAACGTCACTCGGATGGGCTGGAAAGCAGCTTGGTGTGCAGTTCAAAACCCCTATTTTCGATGGCGCAACCTACGAAGAGGTTGAGCAGCAGCTTGAAAGGGCAGGACTGCCGAAGCATGGAAAAGTCAGGTTGTATGATGGCAGGACAGGTGAGCCTTTCGACGATGAAGTGACGGTTGGTTACATCTATATGCTGAAACTCAGCCATCTTGTCGATGATAAGATCCATGCACGTTCCACGGGTCCATACTCGCTTATAACACAGCAGCCTCTTGGCGGTAAAGCTCAGTTTGGCGGTCAGCGGTTTGGTGAGATGGAGGTCTGGGCACTTGAAGCATATGGGGCGGCCAACATTCTCAGAGAGATGCTTACGGTCAAATCGGATGATGTTGTAGGACGAAATAAAACGTATGAATCGATTGTGAAGGGCCAGAACCTGCCCGATCCCGGAACGCCGGAATCGTTCAATGTGCTGGTTCGGGAGTTACAGGGTCTTGGACTTGAGATACGTATTGACAACAAGGTGCCTTAGGGCGAGAGTTGTGTGACGTGGTACTTTCCGAGATTTCTAAACGGTTGTTTTAACAGGGACATTTACTATGATTTTTTCACAGGGAGCTTCACCGATAAAGGGTGATTTTTCAAAGATAAAATTCAGCATCGCATCTCCTGAAAGCATTCTCGCACATTCAAGAGGTGAGGTACTCAAACCCGAAACAATAAACTATCGCACGTTCAAGCCGGAAAGAGACGGACTGATGTGTGAGAAAATTTTCGGTCCGACAAAAGACTGGGAATGCTATTGCGGTAAGTATAAACGTGTCAGGTACAAAGGTATTATCTGTGACCGTTGCGGTGTGGAAGTAACCATGAAAAGCGTTCGTCGCGAACGCATGGGGCATATTTCTCTGGCGGTTCCAGTTGTGCACACCTGGTTTTTCCGTTCTGTCCCCAGCAAGATAGGTGCATTGCTCGACCTTTCCACCAAGGAGCTCGAGCGTATTATTTACTATGAAGTTTATGTTGTTATCAACCCTGGGGAGCCGGGAGAAAAGCAAGGGATCAAAAAGCTCGATCGTCTGACGGAAGAGCAGTATTTCCAGATTATAACCGAATACGAGGATAATCAGGATCTTGACGATAATGATCCTGCAAAGTTCGTCGCCAAGATGGGCGGTGAAGCGATTCACACGCTGCTCAAAGGGCTCGACCTGGATTCTCAGGCTGTCGAGCTGCGCAAAATTCTCCGGGAAAGTGGTTCGGAGCAGAAAAAAGCCGATGCGCTCAAACGTTTAAAGGTTGTCGAGGCGTTCAGGAAAAGTTATGAGCCGGTTAAGAAATCGAGGAAAAAGTCTACAGGGTTGTTTCCCGAAGATGAGGCGCCGGAACCATATGTTTATGAGGGTAACAAACCCGAGTACATGGTTATGGAGGTTATTCCGGTCATTCCACCTGAGCTGCGTCCTCTTGTGCCGCTGGAAGGCGGACGGTTTGCCACATCCGATCTCAACGATCTTTACCGCAGGGTCATCATCCGCAACAACCGTCTGAAGAAATTGATCGACATTCGTGCTCCGGAAGTCATTCTGCGTAACGAGAAAAGAATGTTGCAGGAAGCCGTTGATGCGCTGTTCGATAACTCGCGCAAGGCCAACGCTGTTAAAACCGGTGAATCCAACCGGCCGCTGAAATCCCTTTCCGATGCCTTGAAAGGAAAGCAAGGGCGTTTTCGTCAAAACCTGCTCGGTAAGCGTGTCGACTACTCCGGCAGGTCGGTTATCGTTGTAGGGCCTGAGCTGAAACTACATGAGTGCGGATTACCGAAAAGCATGGCGATCGAACTGTTCCAGCCGTTTGTCATCAGGCGTCTGGTCGAGCGGGGTATTGCAAAGTCGGTAAAATCGGCCAAGAAGTTGATCGATAAAAAAGATCCGGTTGTCTGGGACGTTCTGGAAAAAGTCATCGACGGTCGGCCAGTGCTCCTTAACCGTGCACCGACACTGCATCGCCTTGGTATTCAGGCTTTTCAGCCGGTCCTGATCGAGGGCAAGGCAATACAGATACATCCTTTGGTTTGTACTGCGTTCAACGCTGACTTCGACGGTGACCAGATGGCGGTACACGTACCCCTGTCACAGGAAGCACAGCTCGAGGCGACTCTTTTGATGCTTTCGTCGCATAACCTCATCCTTCCGCAGTCGGGTAAGCCGGTTACCGTTCCTTCACAGGATATGGTTCTTGGCATGTACTACCTCACGAAATCCAGGCTTGGAGAGAAAGGTCAGGGACAACTGTTTTACGGTACCGAGGAGGTCATGATTGCCTATAATGAGCAACGTATCGGTCTTCATGCACTTGTCTTTGTTAAATACAGCGGTAAAATAGAGCAGAAGTTCGATCCTTTACGAATGCTCGATATCATTCCGGAAGAGAACGTTGAGCAGAAAGAATGGCTGAAAAAGGAAATCGAAGAAAGCAGAATCCTTGTAACGACCGTTGGCCGTGTGATCTTCAACCAGTATGTTCCGGAAAAGATCGGCTTCATCAACAAGGTTATCGATAAAAAAGGCGCAAAGGAGCTTATCTCCAAACTTTCAGGAGAAGTGGGCAATGTTGCGGCAGCAGAGTTTCTCGATAACATCAAGGAGGTTGGTTTCCATTACGCCATGAAAGGCGGTCTTTCTATCGGCCTTGCCGATGCAATCATTCCCGAAGCCAAGATCCAGCATATCAAGAAAGCTACAAGGGAAAGTAACAAGATTGTCAGAGAGTATAACCGAGGTACGCTGACGGAAAACGAACGGTATAACCAGATTGTCGATGTTTGGCAGAAAGTGACGAACCTTGTCGCCGAGGAGTCATATCAAAAGCTTCGTAAAGACCGTGCAGGCTTCAATCCGTTGTTCATGATGCTTGATTCCGGTGCTCGCGGCTCGAGAGAGCAGGTTCGGCAGCTAACCGGTATGAGAGGGCTTATTGCCCGCCCGCAGAAGTCCATGTCAGGGCAGCCCGGCGAGATTATCGAGAATCCTATTATTTCGAACCTTAAAGAAGGGTTGACCGTTCTCGAATATTTTGTCTCGACGCATGGTGCCCGTAAAGGTTTGTCCGATACATCGCTTAAAACTGCTGATGCCGGTTACTTGACGAGGCGACTGCACGATGTTGCGCAGGATGTCATCGTTACCGAGGAGGATTGCGGTACGACAAGGGGGATTCATGTTGAGCGTGGCATTGAAGAAGAAACAGGTGGCCAAATCAAGTTCAGTGAAAAAATTCGGGGCCGTGTTGCTTCCCGAGACATTATCGACACGCTTGCCGATGAAATCATTGTTCCGGCAGGAGGAATCATCACGGATGAAATTGCCGATGCCATTCAGAAAAATGTAGGTGTTATAGAGGCTGATATCCGGTCGGTGTTGACCTGTGAAGCCAAACAGGGGATATGCTCCAAATGTTACGGTACCAACCTCGCGGTACACAAGCTTGTCGAAATCGGTGAGGCTGTCGGTGTCATTGCCGCACAATCCATTGGCGAACCGGGTACCCAGCTCACCCTTCGTACTTTCCATCAGGGGGGAACGGCACAGGGTGGTATTGCAGAAACGGAAACCAAGTCTTCCTGCGAAGGCCAGGTAGAGTTTGAGAGCATCAGAAGCGTTGAGCAGGAAGCCATCAATGAAGATGGTGTGCCAGAAATCCAGATCTTGGTTATTCAGAAAAACGGAAAAATCAACATTGTCGATCCTGATTCAGGAAAAATACTGAAACGTTATGAGGTGCCTCACGGTGCACATCTCGCATCCAAAAACGGCGACCTTGTCAAAAAGGACGATGTTCTTTTCAGCAGCGAGCCTAACAGTACGCAGATTATCGCCGAAATCGAGGGGCAGGTAAAGTTCGTCGATATTGAAAAAGGGGTTACCTACAAGGAAGAGGTTGATCCTCAGACCGGTTATGTACAGCATGTGATTATCAACTGGCGTACCAAGTTACGGGCTTCTGAAACAAGAGAGCCAAGGATTTTGATTGTAAGCGACGCAGGAGAGATTCTCAAAACCTATCCTGTTCCAATCAAGTCGAACCTCTTTGTCGAGGACGGCAGAAGGGTTAAGGTTGGTGATGTCATGGCTAAAGTACCGAGAAACCTTGACCGGGTCGGCGGTGATATTACCGCGGGTCTTCCGAAAGTTACCGAACTTTTCGAGGCTCGTATTCCTTCGGATCCGGCGATTGTATCCGAGATTGACGGTTACGTCGGTTTTGGCCCACAACGCAGGAGTAGTAAGGAGATCAAGGTTAAAAACGAATTTGGAGAGGAAAAGAATTATTATGTACAGGTTGGTAAACATGTTCTTGCCAATGAAGGCGACGAAGTCAACGCGGGAGAACCCCTTACCGATGGTGCTGTATCTCCGCAGGATATTCTGAGAATTCAGGGACCGAATGCTGTACAGCAGTATTTGGTGAATGAAATTCAGAAGGTATACCAGATCAACGCCGGTGTTGAAATCAATGACAAACATCTTGAAGTGATCGTTCGCCAGATGTTGCAGAAGGTGAGGGTTGAAGAACCGGGAGATACCGAACTGTTGTCGGGTGATCTCATCGATAGAACCGTGTTCATCGAAGCTAACAGGGATGTCGCCGAAAAGGTACGGGTGACAGAGCGGGGAGATGCTCCGCCGAGAATTCAGGAAGGTCAGTTGTACAAAATGCGGGATATAACCAAACTCAACAGGGAGCTTCGCAGAAACAGCAAAAAATTGATTGCTATCGAGCCCGCGCTGCAAGCGACATCTCATCCGGTTCTGCTTGGTATCACAAGTGCTGCCCTGCAGACTGAAAGCGTTATTTCCGCTGCATCCTTCCAGGAAACCACAAAGGTTCTTACCGATGCGGCAGTAGCCGGTAAAATCGACAATCTGGCCGGGTTGAAAGAAAACGTCATTGTCGGTAAGCTCATTCCTGCCGGTACCGGATTGAAAAAGTATCGTAAGCTGAACCTTGCGTTTCCTGAAAACGGTGAAGGCAGTACCGCTGCTTTTGAGAGTGAAGACGCTGATCTGGATGGATCGGTTATTGAAGAAGAGACTGAATAGTTCTATGCCAGTGTATGAGTAATAGAACGGGAAGTGCTCTCCAAAATCTACAATAAAAGAGGCTGCCTTTAAAGGGCAGCCTTTTTTATTTTTAGCTGGTGATATTCAGTCAGTAGTTCAGATACATGGACCGGTACGACTACGAAACCGTAAATCCGGAGTTTTCGAGAAATCCGGTATCGAATTCGCCGCTCTTGAATGCGCTTGTCATGAGGAGTTGCTTGTGAAATGGAATCGTTGTCTTGATGCCGGTAACGATAAATTCATCGAGTGCACGCTGCATTCTTTCAATGGCTTCTTCTCTTGTGTCTGCATGGACTACGAGCTTGGCGATCAGCGAGTCATAGTGCGGTGGGACTTTGTAACTTGCATAACCATGAGTATCGACGCGTACGCCGTGACCGCCAGGGGTATGGAATACCTGTAGTTCTCCGGGAGAGGGACGAAAGCCGTGTTTAGGATCTTCGGCGTTGATACGGCATTCAATGGAATGTCCTTTAGGGGTGTACGAGCGGTTTGCGATGTTTTCACCTGAAGCAATGAGAATCTGCTGCCTTACCAGATCGACATCGTATCGCTCTTCAGTGACGGGATGCTCGACCTGAATGCGGGTATTCATTTCCATGAAGTAGAAATTCCGGTCACTGTCCAGGAGAAACTCAATGGTGCCGGCCCCTTCGTAGTTGATTGCAGCTGCAGCTGCAACGGCGGCATTACCCATTTTTGTCCGAAGCTCGTCATCGACAACCGGTGAGGGTGTTTCTTCGATAAGTTTCTGATGGCGACGTTGTATGGTACAGTCACGTTCACCGAGGTGTATGGTGTTGCCATACTGATCGGCAAGCACCTGTATCTCTACGTGGCGGGGATTTTCAACGAACTTTTCGATGTAGACACCGCTGTTTCCGAAAGCCTGTTGTGCTTCGTTCTGGGCAGTGGCAAGTGCATTTTCAAGCTGTGAGGTTTCACTCACGACTCTCATCCCTTTCCCTCCACCTCCGGCAGTAGGTTTGATGATAACCGGATATCCTATTTTTTCTGCAATGTCCACTGCTTCCTTGACGTTGGATATCAACCCGTCGCTGCCCGGAACAACAGGCACACCGGCAGCAACAACAGTTTCTCTGGCCGTGTTCTTGTCGCCCATTTTACGGATCATTTCAGCATGCGGACCGATGAATTTGAAGCCGGAGGAGCTGCATACTTCAGCAAAGTCTGCATTTTCTGCCAAAAAACCGTACCCTGGATGTATCGCATCGGCATTGGTTATTTCAGCTGCCGCTAAAATACGAGAGATATTCAAATAACTGTCTTTCCCAAGAGGTGGGCCTATGCAAACGGCTTCATCGGCATATCTGACGTGAAGTGAGTCCTTATCGGCTGTAGAATATACTCCGACGGTGCTGATTCCCAATTCGCGGCAGGTTTGCATGACCCGTAACGCGATTTCTCCACGATTAGCAATAAGTATTTTTTTAAACAATGCTCTGTTTTATTTGTACTTGATAATGATCGATCGTTCGGTTATTCTTGACAGTGGCGAGTGACGGGAGCCACTGTCAGCAACCTTGTTGACTTTGCTTTTCTCTCTTGTTGTATGGGTCTGAAACAATGTGATTGATTATCCGGTAAAGTTTTTTCAAGGCTTGATGAGGAAAAGCACTTGGTCGTATTCTACGGGCTGGCCATTTTCTACCAGAATTTCAACAATGGCTCCTGAAAAATCGGACTCGATTTCGTTCATGAGTTTCATTGCCTCGATGATACAAAGCACCTGGCCATTTTCAATACGGTCATTGACGTTGACAAAAGCATCGGCTTCCGGAGATGGTGCTCTGTAAAAGGTTCCGACGATAGGTGAACGAATTTCAACCAAACCTTCATTCATCGGTTTTGATGGCTCGGAATCTTTTACCTGAGGCTGTATGACTGGCTGGGGTGCGGAAACTGCTTGAGGAACAGCATGCGTCGAAGCTGGCTGGCTGTTGTTGGTAACAGGGTTCGCAGAAGATCTTTTGAGGGTGATCTTAAAATCACCTTCTTCGATAGTAGCCTCATCGAGATCCGAGTTATTGATCATATCGATAAGCTGCTGAATTTCTTTCAGGTTCATAATTTCATGCTTTAAGTTTGGTGCAGATCGTATAGGGGAGGGGTTATTTTTTTACCCTTTCCATGTATTCTCCGCTACGAGTATCGACACGGATAACACTGCCGGTCTGGATGAACATGGGGACGTTGACTTCCGTTCCGGTTTCAAGAATTGCAGGCTTTGTTCCGCTCGTGGCCCGGTCATCTTTTGTTGCAGGACTTGTTTCGGTTACTTCGAGCTCAACAAATATGGGCAGTTCTGCTTCGATGATTGAGTTGTCGTCCGCAAAGACGATGTCGACAAGCATTCCTTCCGTGAGAAAACTTGCCGGGGTACCGATGATTTCCTTCGCAATGTTTATCTGGTCAAAGGTTTCGGTATCCATCATCACAAAATCTTCCCCGTCCCGATAAAGGTACTGATACTGTTTCCGTTCAGTCTGAACAACATCGACTGATTCACTTGCGCTGAAGCGGTATTCGACATTGCGTCCGGTATTGAGGTTTTTCATCCCGGCCTGGTAAAATGCTCTCAAATTACCAGGTGTCCGGTGTACCAGGCTTTCGATACGATGTGGTTCACCCCGAAAACGGATGATCGAGCCTTTCGATACGTTACTGATTGATGTCATATGAAGCGAAAATAAACAAATGTTCTGTGCCTTACGGCTTGCTGTTCGGCGAAGAGTTTAATATAATACAGCGCAATGTGATTAACAATCTCCTAAGTTGAGCGTTTTTAATTGCCACAGTCGATATTCGAGCAATTGTTCACGGCAGGGAGCTGTGAAAACGGTGCTCTGATGCCGGCGGAAAAACCGATTGCAAGTTTGTAACAGACTGGTTACATTAATTTTAATGCAGTTTACAGTTAATTTGGTGGTTATTGACTCCAACAACAAAAAAATTATCCTATGTCTAAAGCTGAGTTAGTTGAAAAGATCGCATCCCAGGCAGGGTTAACCAAAGCCGACGCGGAAAGGGCTGTGAACGCCTTTGTGAATGTTGTGACAGCTGGTCTTAAAGCAGGTGATGATATCACGCTTGTTGGTTTCGGGACTTTTTCCACAGGTGAAAGAGCCGAACGGCAGGGACGAAACCCTCAGACAGGCGAGACAATTACCATCGCAGCGAAAAAAGTTGTGAAGTTCAAGCCTGGCAAGGCATTGAAAGAAGAGGTGGCCTGAACGGTCCTTTTTTCTATGTATCCTTTCTTTTTTTCTGTTTCTTCAAGTCCATCCGGCGAGTGCTCGATGGGCTTTTTTTATAAAAAAGGTGTCTGATTTTATGGCAACAAAAGTAGTTCTTGATTTTGAGAAGCCGCTGTTCGAGCTCGAAGAGAAGCTTCACGAGATGCGAGTGTGTTTGAAAAAAAGTTCAGGTGAGCATAATCTTGTTGAGACGGAAGGGCTGAATCGTGAGATAGAGATTCTTGAATCGAAAGTTGATGCCCTCAGGCTTTCGATCTACCAGAATCTTACAAGGTGGCAGAAGGTGCAGCTGGCGCGTCATCCGGAACGGCCATACACCTTGGATTACATCTATATGATGACACAGGACTTTGTAGAGCTCGCCGGTGACAGGCATTACCGCGATGACAAAGCGATTGTCGGAGGTTTTGCCAGGATAGAAGAGGAAGAGTCAGGCTTCAAGCAGACGGTTATGGTTATCGGGCATCAGAAGGGCCGGGATACAAAGTCAAATCTGTTCAGGAATTTCGGCATGGCTCAGCCAGAAGGGTATCGTAAAGCTCTCCGTCTCATGAAGCTCGCGGAAAAGTTCGGTAAACCGGTCGTTACCCTGATCGATACTCCCGGGGCATATCCTGGTATCGAAGCTGAAGAAATGGGGCAGGCGGAGGCGATTGCCCGCAATTTGTTTGAGATGGCCGGACTGCGTGTCCCAATTATCTGCGTTGTCATAGGTGAAGGGGCGAGCGGTGGTGCAATAGGCATTGGTGTGGGAGATCGTATACTGATGGCTGAAAACGCATGGTATTCGGTTATTTCACCTGAAAGCTGTTCATCTATTCTGTGGAGGAGCTGGAAGTTCAAAGAGCAGGCTGCTGAAGCACTGAAGCTGACAGCCGACGACCTTCTCGAACAAAAGATCATTGACAGAATTATACCCGAGCCGCTTGGGGGAGCGCATCATAATCCGGAAAAAATGGCGGAAACAGTGAAGTCGGTGCTTATTGATGAATTACGGCTTCTGAAAGGGAGAAAACCTGAAGATCTTGTCGATGAAAGAATCGACAAGTTTGCCGGGATGGGGGTATGGAATGAAGAGGGGTGATTGTTGTTGAACTGTTGAATTGTTGAATCGTCTAGGGAAGGAGCTTGAGTTTGCAGTTTCATTGACCTATGTATTTGTCGGGCAGACAATAGAGTGGTAACGACGTTCGCGAGATAAAAGCAGAAGAGGCTGTCTCAAAAGGGCAAACCAAAGCAAAATCGGGCTATCTGTAAAGGTAGCCCATTGCGTTTGTGGGTTTAGCTAAGATATTATTGTAAAAACACTAAAAGGATTTAAGCCATAATACACAGGATCTCCGTAAAAACAAGAAAGCTGCCTCATAATTGACTTATGAGACAGCCTCTTCTTTTTTTCTGTGCTTCCCTGAGGAGCATTAGTTGATCGTCCAGGTGCTTGGGCCTGAGAGAAGTTCTTCGAGAGTGCCTTCTCCAGCTGATTGCAGCTGGGCTATCTGATCGTCGAGAGCATCTTCGTAAGTGAAACGGTCCTCAACATAAAAGATGCCGATAGGCCTGGGAAGATAATCTTCCTTGGTATCAGGATCATCAAAGAAGTCAGCGAGAATATTTGCTTTCAGCTTGTCATTCTCGTCGTGAACCCATAAATCGTCTTTGGAAACCGAGGAGTCGCCGAGGTCAACGACAAGCGGTGTAAAACCATCGAGCATGATTCCCTTGTTACTCTCTTTGCCGAAAACAAGCGGCTTACCCTGTTCAAGATAGACTATCGTATCAGCTTTCCTTTCCCTGTCGGTAAATACCGAGAACGCACCATCGTTATATATCGGACAGTTCTGGTAGATCTCGACAACAGATGTTCCTCTGTGCTGTGCTGAACGCTTGAACACTTCGCGCATGAATTTGCCGTCACGATCAAGGACTCTTGCCACAAAGGTTCCACCGGAGCCAAGCGTCAGGGCAAGGGTGTTCATCGGGTAGTCAACTACTCCGTTGGGAGAGGTGACGGTCTTCAGTCCAACTTTTGATGTTGGAGAATACTGTCCTTTTGTAAGACCATAGATCTCATTGTTGAACAGTATAATATTCATGTCGAGGTTTCTTCTAATGGTATGGATATAGTGATTGCCGCCGATTGACAGTGCATCACCGTCACCGGTGGCGACCCACACGCTGAGATCGGGTCGGGCAGCTTTTAACCCGGAACCCATGGCCATTGCCCTTCCATGAATGCCGTGAACGCCATAGGTTGCGACATAGTACGGCAGTCGTGAAGAACAGCCGATACCTGAGACAAAAACAACCTCTTCAGTTTTGAGATTGAGATCTGCCATGGCGTTTTTCAGCTGTTGAAGCACAGCATGATCACCGCAGCCCGGACACCATTTCGGTTCCTGGCTCGACGTAAAATCTTTAGCTGTCAATTGAGTATTTGTATCGCTCATAGTTTAAAGCTCCTTTAAAGTGTCTGTGATTTTTGCTTCAATTTCCATCTCGTTGAATGGAAGACCCTGTACCTTGCTGTAGCCAACAGGCTCAATCTGGTACTTGTCCCTTATAATGCGTATAAGCTGGCCATAGTTGTTTTCCGGTATCAGCACTTTCTTGTAGTTACTGAGAATCTCTCCGAGATTTTTCGGGAACGGATTCAGATAGCGGAGATGGGCGTGAGCAACATTGCAGCCACCTGCAAGCGCTTGTTCGACAGCGATTTTAATTGCTCCGTAGGTTGAACCCCAGCCGAGGACAAGAAGGTCGCCTTGTTCAGGACCATTGTCAATGGTTTGATCCGGCACAAGATCGATGACACGTTCGATCTTTTCCGCACGAAGTTTTGTCATAAGAGCATGGTTTTCAGGATCGTGTGACACATGACCGGTTTCGTGCTGTTTTTCAAGACCACCGATGCGGTGTTCGAGACCTTTTGTACCAGGGATGGCCCATTCTCTTACACCTTTCTCATCACGTTTGTACGGGAGATAGGGCGGATCTTCGGGTTTTCTTTCCTTGACGTATTTTGGGGTGATATCAGCAAGATCATCAGGAGCAGGAATCAGCATTGGCTCCGAACTCAGGCCAAGGTAACCGTCGGTAAGACAAATAACCGGAGTCATGTATTCCACGGCTATTTTTGCTGCTTCGTATGCGGTGTAGAAACAGTCAACAGGAGATGTTGCGGCGATAATCGGTACCGGTGCGTCACCATGACGTCCGAACATGGATATAAACAGGTCTGACTGTTCAGGTTTCGTCGGAAGACCGGTCGAAGGACCGCCACGCTGAACATTCACGACAACAAGTGGAATCTCAAGCATTACAGCCAAGCCAAGGCCTTCTGCTTTTAGCGCGAGCCCCGGACCGGAGGTGTTGGTTGCAGCAAGAGCTCCTCCATAGGATGCGCCGATGCTGGTCAGAACACCCGCTATTTCATCTTCTGCTTGGAATGTTTTAACTCCCCATTTTTTCAGCCCGGAAAGCGTCTGCAGGATTTCTGACGCAGGCGTGATCGGGTATGAGCCGAGAAAGAGCTCCAGACCGGCTTTTTTCGCAGCAGCAGTCAAACCGATAGCTGAAGCTTCGTTGCCGGTGACACGGCGGTAGACACCTGGCTTTTTATTGGCCGGATCGACTGAAAAACGGCCATGCTGAGAAAACATTTCCGTTTCATCACCGAAATTGTAGCCTGCTTTGACCGCCTTGATGTTCGCTTCGGCAACATCGGCTTTTTTCTTGAACTTTGTTTTAAGCGTTTCAATCGTGGTATCGATAGGAAGGCTGTAGAGCCAGTAAAGGGTGCCCAGCACAAACATGTTTTTACAGCGGTCGATGTTTTTTGTGCTGAGTCCTGTGTCGACAAGCGCTTTTCGGGTGAGGGTTACGACCGGTATCTCGAATACGGTATAGTCGTTGAGCGTGCCATCTTCAAGCGGATTGTTTTCTTCACCGTACCCTGCAAGCTTGAGGTTTTTTGCATCAAATCCGTCGGTGTTCGCAAGAATGATGCCTCCATGGTGAAGGTTTTTCAGGTTTGCTTTCAAAGCTGCTGCATTCATCGCAACCATGACATCAAACTTTGCGCCGGGTGTATACACCGCTTTGCTTCCAAACTGAAGCTGGAAACCTGAAACACCTGAAATTGTTCCGGCAGGAGCGCGTATTTCAGACGGAAAGTTCGGGAACGTATTGAGGTCAGAACCGTAAACAGCTACTGTATTTGCGAACTGGGTACCAGTGAGCTGCATGCCGTCACCGGAGTCTCCGGCAAAAAGAACCGACACACTAGTTTTAGATGTTACCATATTTTCATTGTTTAGGATTATTTGGTCACTCATTGTTGGTGTTCTTGCTTGTAAAAAATAAAAATACGATTCACCCCCTGCCAATGAAGTAGTCATTTCATTTCAGAGCTTGATATCGGCGAGTGGTGAAAAAAACTAACGGAGGGTTGAAAACCTGCTCTTCAGGTTTTCAGCAAAGCTAAAAATATAGCCCTAAAAAAAAGATCAAACAAGTTTTTCAGTGATTGTTATCACTGTTTTTCTCAATGATAATGTTGTTTGCTTCGCAATACTCCTGCCATAATTTTTCGAGTTTACCAGGGCAGTCATTGTCGAGATCGCAAATATCGCATCGCTGAATACCGTACATCTGATCCATCCAGCAGCCGTTGGAGCTTTTTTTTACCTCATTGACATAGTTGGGGTTTTCCATCATTTTCTTTGTGGATAACTCCATCAGGTAGAGGATGTCCTCTCTTTTTTTCGGGTCTTCCATTCCCCAGCTCATAACAGTGCTCCCTTTGCATTGAACGAATTTGAAAAAATCACTCACCCTGCGGTAAGAATCAATATACATCTTTTCATTAAAGAACATACATGTTCCTGCTTCAATGGTGACTTCAATTGCTAAACTACCTGTCGGTAGAGCCTTGCTTTGACGAGAAATATCAATCTTTGGCGAGGTAGCTCTAAGGCCATGATTGTCACAGCCGCTGAGGGAATAAGAAAGAAGGGATGCTATTGTTTGAGGGTATAAAAAAAGTTTATAATGATTTTTTATATATTTTTTTGTTGATTTTCTAACTATTTATTTGCTGTTGTGTTGATTGATTTTCTGGCGACAATAACATATTCTCTATGTTCTTTACAATCTTTTGTTATATTATTTCCATAAGCACTCCATTCGACTTCAATATAGTGATTGTTTGCACTTTTGAATCTGCTCGATAGTTCACATTTTGAATTTTCTTCTTTTTCAATAAAAACATAGTTGTGTACATATGCTCTTTCATTGGGGTGAATTAAATCTAAAAAGTATATTCCTTGTAAGGCATTGTTGTTATAGCCAAGAAACTTTTCAAATGAGCGTGTGAATTCATCAAGAATAAGATTGCAGTTTATGACAGCATATGCATCAAATTGAGTGGAATGTGTTTCATCAAGTTGTTGATACAAAAGTTGTAGTCTTCTCATAATCCGTTCCATTTCAAGTTTATAGCTTGAAGTCATAAGGTGTGCACCCAGACCACTAATCAGTGTATTCCTTTTGCCATGCATAATCCAGTCTATATCCGCTCCGTCTTTTTCCAGCTTTGCCAGTAATTTTTTCCCGGGAATACTTTTGCCCTTCAAATACGGACCCATTTGTGCCGGATACTTGATTCCTGTTGCCCTACAAAATGCGCTGATTGAACCATGCTTTTTCAGGATATATTCCCGAAGCCTGTAATTAAAGTCTTTGTAAATTTTCATGATGTATCACCTTCTTTTATAAGTGCAGTTTCCTTTTTCGGTCTTTTTGTGATGACCTTGACTCAACAAGTAAAGGGTTCGTTCATGCTATATAAACTGTATATGTGTTGAATAGGATTTTTTGTTTTTGAGGTGTTTCATTTCTCTTATAGGTTTTCCCTGTCCTTTGTTAAGAGCCGTCGTTGAGCCAGCGAAAAGTTACTTGGTCTGTTCATGCAGAAGCTTATCGGACAAGTGCCACTTGTGGTGTTCTAAGTGTTCTGTTGCTTTTTTGAAGATCTAAAAGTCAAAAAATTAATGACGAAACCAGGGTGAAATATTTGTGGATTTATCGAGTGTTAAATACGTAAAAAAATATATAATTCAATTCTCTTTATAGTGAGAATTATTGTTTTGAATCACTTTTAACTTCATTCTTGACGATAGTTTTTTGCATTGTATTATGCAAACACGGTTTTCAGAAAATAGGGCGGCGCTGTCTTTTTGGCGTATCTTTGAGCAGAATAAGTGTATTTTTTGAAGTAGCTTTCCTATGTTTCTTATAGAAAATAAGGATAAATTTTTGAGATATGTTACAGGTTTTAAGTTTTTGCTTGTATGTCAAAGTGTTTTTTGCTGTTGTTTGTTATGGGTGTATATGTTCTGTATATCAAAAAAAATACAAATGTTGTTTGTTGTAAGTATTTTTCGCTGATTAGCAGGTGGGTAATGTTTGAAAATGAAAATTGTTGGGAAGAGCGTAAAAGATTTTTTATAAGGATCTTAGCTGTTTGTTAAAGCTCTAGGGTGGTCAACTGTGTGGTTGTTGGAGTTCAATGTGTGGGAATGGCTTTACTTTATTACGAAATTGTACTGTTTTTTATATAAGTGAATCGTATTATTGGGATGTCAAGGGATAGATGATTTGTCCAGTGATATCTGTTTTGTACAGTAAGTATGTTGATTTATTGTTAAGTTTTTTTGTTCAAGGTAAGAGCAGTTTGGATCGATTTCATTTACAGATTGGGTATATAAGAAGTGTTATCAATTGTGAATGCGAAATTAGATGGAATGAGTGTGCTCTTGGGCGATATGCCTGGGGGCTTTTTTGAAAAACAATAATAACCTTAAAAAGGAGATATAATTATGGCCGTTGAAAAAACCATGGGGTCATCAAGTCTCGTTGAAGTAGTCGACCGTATTCTCGACAAGGGTATTGTTATCGATGCATGGGCAAGGGTATCACTCGTTGGTATCGAGCTGCTTGCAGTTGAAGCAAGAGTCGTTGTTGCTTCTGTAGAAACATACCTGAAATATGCTGAAGCTATCGGGCTGACAGCTCGTGCTGCTTAATGCATTGTAAAGACCCGAGTTCGGGTTGAGATTTTGTTGCAAACGTATCCTTGTGGTTGAAAGAGCCGGTATAAGTTTCCAGTGAAATCTCGATTGTTGGCTTTTTTAGTAGGGTGTTGTCATTACAGCTAAGCTGTATAATAATTATTTGTGATGGATATCAAGGTTTTTCAAAAAGAGGTTGGAGGAGCTGTTGATGAGGTTTTGTCCGTCTATGAAGAAAGCGTTGGAACTGTTGAGCAAATTATTGCTGCACCATGCCAATTTATCGAGTTAGGAGAGGAAATCTCGACTACTCGAAAAGAGAGGGAGCAAATTGTTATAACGTTAAAGTCTTTGTTAGCAAGCAACGACTCTCTCCGAAAAAAAGATTTTGATTATATGATGAGCCGTATTTTCGATGCCCAGGAAAAAAGAGAGGCCGAGGTACGGAGTATGTTGCGATCATATTTTGATGAGCAAAGGGAGACGGCTTCGGCTTTACGAGAGGAGTTGCGGGTGTTCCGTGACAATCTTGGAGGAAAAAATGATGAGCTTATCGGGCAATTTCGGCGTTTTATCGAAGAGTTGTTTCAAGAAAGGGAACAGCGGAAGAGAGATGTTGAGGAAAAGTTGAGTGAATACAATGAGTCACAACAGCATATAGCGAATGCTTTAAGAAAACTGTTGAAAAAAGGACGAGAAGTAAGAGTTCGTGATTTAAAAAATTTGCTTGCAGAGTTTGACAATTCCCGAATAAAAAGAAAGAAGGAACAGGGCGAACGTGAAAAACAGGTTGCTGATATGTTAAAAGGGTTCAAGGCGGAACGCTTAGGGGAGCAAAACGTCGATCAGCTGAGTTAAGGAGATGGATTTTTAGAGGATATAGCGGCTTAAGTATGAGAGTTTCGATTTTCAATCCGGTATCATACCAATATTAAAAATTTAAGATATCATGGAAATTTCTTCAGACATGGTCAAGCTTGCAGAAAGCATCTCTGCGGGTTACGAAGAGCGCAAAAAAGATGCAGAATGTCGTCTTCAGGAACTTGAAGATCTTAGAAAGGAAGTAAGTGATAAGCTTGATTCATTTCAAAAGCAGAAACAAAAAATGAGTGAAGAGTTACAACAAAGTTGCAAGGACCTACTCGATAAGCTCCATATGGCGGATAAAGACCTGAAAAGTTCGGTTAAAGAGCTTATGGATACTTTTGGAACGCAACGCAGTGAAAGAAGTGCCGAGCAAGCAAAAATGCTTCAGGATTTTCGCAGTGCGTTGGGGGATTCGGTTGGAAAGCTGATGAACGATTTTGAGTCGGAGCGCGGTGAAAAAAGTGCTGAACAGGCAAAAATGCTTCAGGAGTTTCGTTCAGCGTTGAGTGATTCAGTGAAGGGAATGTTGAATGCTTTTGAGGCAGATCATCAAAGCATGAAGAAAATGCAGGGTGAATTTTTGTCGTCAATGAGAAATGAGTTGCAGCAAGGTAGGGAGGCTTTGAGAAATGCTCGGAAAGGTGATGGCGGAAATACGGCTACTGCGATGGAAAAAACCGATAAAAAAAAAGTTGATGCTGTAAAATCTCCTGAGGTTGCTGTTCAGGAAGCAGCAAGTGTTGCCAAGACTGAAAATCCTGTTCAGGCTGTTGAAGAAAAAAAAGATGCAGTTTCTGAAAATCTCGAAGAACAGGTTTTAGGATTTATATCGAGTCATCCCGAAGGTGTTCGCGTAAAGGACATGGAGGGGCCTTTAGGTGCAAACCGCATGCGTTTGGGGGTTATTGCCAAGAAACTTTATGAAGGTAACAAGGTAAAAAAAGAAGACAATTTCTATTTCCCGCTTTAAATGGTGTTTTTCCTGTTAATCCTTTAAAATGTTGTAACGATACATGCCGAATAGCGATGAATTATCTGTTGTGCTTGAGCCGACAGCACAAGCAGGCTTTGTGGAGACTGACTATGTGAAGGGGATGGTTGAAAGAGCTCATGCTTATACCAAGGCAGGGTTCCCTGTACATTTTCGGGGTCCTTCTGGGACCGGCAAAACGACTTTGGCGCTTCATCTCGCTCATAAAATAGGGCGGCCGGTTATCCTTATCCACGGGGATGCTGAATTTACCACTGCTGATCTTATTGGAGGCGAGCATGGGCATCGTTTTCAAAAGGTTGTCGATAATTTCATTCATACCGTTCACAAGTATGAAGAAAACATGGTTAAGCGTTGGGTTGATAACCGGCTGACCATCGCTTGCAAGCATGGGTTCACGCTGGTGTACGATGAGTTTTCACGTTCTCGTCCGGAGGCAAACAATGTGCTGCTTTCCATTTTGCAGGAAAAGATAATGGATATGCCGGCGGGTAGAGGAAAGGATCCGTACCTGAAGGTTCACCCCGATTTTACTGCTATTTTTACCTCTAACCCTGAAGAGTATGCCGGAGTGAACCGAACTCAGGATGCGTTAAGGGATAGAATGATAACCATGGACGTCGATCATTTCGATTATGAGACCGAGGTTCGGATCGCGCGATCAAAGTCTGGGTTGTCCCGTAAGGATACCGAGCGGGTGGTTAAAATTGTACGGGGGTTGAGGGAGTCCGAAAAAAGCGAGTTCGAACCCACGGTAAGGGCAAGCATCATGATTGCAAGGACGTTGAAACAGCTTGCCCTAAAGCCTGACAGTAATAAAGCGCTGTTTGAAGAGATTTGTCAGGATATCCTTTCATCCGCAACAAGCAGGGTCGGTTCTAAAACCAATCAAAAACGTGTGAGAAAAATGGTGGCGGATTTGATCGATGAGGGTTTGGCTTCAAAAGTGCAAGAAAAAGAGGAGATCTGCAATGGGACATTCTAGTGCAGTCCGGGGGATGAAAGGGCTCAAGACCATCGGTGGTTTGAAGCGTCGAGCTTCGAACAGCGATCGAACACAGGCTCATCTTGATATTTATGTTTTGGTGCAAGAGAGAGATCGGCTTGAGAAAGAAAAGTCACAAGTGTTGTCGAGACTTGAATCGATCGATGAGCGATTGTCAACCATCAATGATCGAATCAACGAGTTGAAAGCTATGATCGATTGGAGTCGTGCTGGAACCAATCGCCAGAAAGGTGCTTCAGCGAAACAAAACAAAAAAACACAGGGCGATAAGGAAGACGGCGGAAAGACATGGCAGGTGAAGAACCTGCAGTATTAATTATTATAAAGTTACTCTCATGAGTCAATTAACCCATGCGACACAGGCGTCGACGCTTGCAGATATTTTAGAACGGGTTCTGGATAAAGGTGTTGTCATTGCTGGTGATATAAAGGTACAGATTGCTGATATCGACCTGATAACATTGAAAATACGTCTGGTTGTCGCTTCTATTGATAAGGCCAAAGAGATCGGGATCAATTGGTGGGAGGAAGATAAAGATCTTTCTCTCAACACCAGGTTCAACGAGCTTCAGGAAGAAAATAATCTCTTGAAAGAAAGGCTTGTCAAGTTGGAAAGTGCACGGGATTCGGTGTGATGGGAATTGATTCTTTACGATAATCTAAAAGCGGAGGGGGATCAGGTCATGAGTCAAAAGAAGAAGAAAGAAGACTTTGACGTTGATTTCGGGTTTGGCAGTCTCAAGCTTGGTGGTTTGTTCGATGGACTTGATAAACTGGTCGATGCCGCAGCCAAACTGAAAGAGATGGGTGGAGAGTATTCGAAGGAGGGTGAAATTGATTTAAGTCACTTGAAAAAAGGGATGAAAGGGGTTTTTGGAGTGACGGTCAAAACGGGAATCGGCGGTCAGGGGCCTGTAGTCGAGTCTTTTGGCAACATAAGAAAGACAAAGGAGGGACCGAAGGTCGAGGAAGAGAGAGAGCCGTTATCGGATATTTTCGATGAGGATGACGGTGTCATCGTCATGCTTGAAATGCCTGGAGTCGCAAAAGAAGACATTACCGTTACTCTTGAAGGAGACATTCTCGAGGTTATCGCACAAAGCCAGTCCCGAAAGTATCGAAAAGAGCTTCTACTGCCTTCTGCCGTACAGGCTGAAACAATAGCATGGACATATCAGAATGGAGTCTTGGAAGTAACAGTGAAGAAAGGCTGATATGCCGTTGAGAAATATTCTCGATCCAGCGTTAAAAATAATTCTTTTTGGTGGCAAGGGTGGAGTTGGTAAAACAACATCTGCATCGGCTACAGCTCTTTACCTCGCCCGGAGCTATAAAACGCTTTTGATTTCAACAGATCCTGCCCATTCCCTTTCAGACAGTTTTGAGCAGTCAATCGGCGACAGCATTACACAAATTGAGGGCGTAGAAAGGCTCTATGCTCTCGAGATCGATGCTGAAAAGGCATATGCCAAATTTCAGCTTGAGCATGAGCCGGAACTCAGGAAATTGATCGATACCTCTACCAACCTCGACGAGGAGGATATCAAATCGTTTATGAGTATGCCGATTCCAGGCGTCGATGAGGTCATGGGTTTCAAGACTATTGTCGACATCATCGATCAAGCAAACTTCGAAAAGTATGTTATCGACACAGCGCCGACAGGTCATGCTTTGCGCCTGATGACTTCTCCCGAACTTTTCGACGACTGGATAAAAATTATGGCTCAGCTGCGGTGGAAGTACCGCTATATGGTGACCCGGTTCGCAGGGGATTACAAGCCGGACGAAGGGGATGACTTTCTGTTTTCGATGAAGAAAACCGTTAGGAAAGTCCAAAAGCTTTTACAGGATACGTCGCAATCCGAGTTCATTGTTGTAACGATTCCCGAAGCAATGGCTCTCGAAGAAACGAAGCGGTTTTTGCTTCAATTGCAAAAACTCAATGTTGTAGTAAAGCAACTGATAATCAACAATGTTATGGTATCTGAAGGGTGTGATTTTTGCCGTCAAAGAAAACAGAGTCAGAGCCGTTACCTTGAAACGTTATATGACATGTTTGGCAAACTTGAAATAACCATGGTGCAGCAGCGCCCTACGGAAGTCAGGGGTATTTCAGGGCTCGAGGTTATCATGCATCATCTTTTTTAGTTCATGAAAAAAGTAGTGGCGGCAACTTTTCAAGTCAAGGAAGCCCTTGCGAAAGATGTCGGGCGCGCAGTATGCCGGCTCGACCCCGGGGAAATGCAAAACCTTGGATTTGCCCCTGGTCAAATTGTTCTCATTCACGGGCCGAGAAAAACACCCGCAAGGATTATGCCCTCGTATCCTGAGGACCGTGGTAAAAAGATTGTCCAAATCGATGGTATAACGCGGGAAAATGCAGAGGTTGGGCTTGATGAGAAAGTGCAGATAGAAAGCGTTCAGGCCGGTCAGGCCAGTAAAATTGTGCTTTTGCCGCTTACCGGAACAGGTCTTTCACAGAAGGAGGACAGCCGTTATCTGGGGTCGCTGATCGATGGTTTGCCCGTAACGGCAGGGGATAGAATAAGAGCTAATCTGTTCGGTACCGGAACGGCTGAATTCAAGGTGGTTGAAACTGTGCCCCGTGGGGTCGTGCTCGTCAATACCGGGGCAACGATACGGGTCGAGACAAATGAGCAGGGAGGGAAAAAAGCAGCGCGTATAGCCTATGAAGATATAGGCGGTTTAGGCTTGCAGGTGGAACGAATTCGTGAAATGATCGAGTTACCGCTGCGGTTTCCCCAGATTTTCGAACGTTTGGGGATAGAAGCTCCAAAGGGTGTGCTTCTGCATGGTCCTCCCGGCACGGGAAAGACTCTTACTGCGCGTGCTGTCGCCAATGAAACCGATGTGTATTTTACCCACATTTCCGGTCCTGAGGTCATCGGGAAATTTTACGGGGAAAGTGAGGGAAGGTTAAGAAGGGTGTTTGAAGAGGCTGAGGCCAATGCCCCTGCTATCATCTTTATTGATGAAATCGATGCCATCGCCCCTAAAAGGGAAGATATGGGCGGAGAAAAACAGGTGGAGCGCCGGGTAGTAGCTCAGTTGCTTGCATTGTTGGATGGGCTGAAATCAAGAGGGCAAGTCATTGTTATCGGTGCAACGAATCTGCCAAATACGCTTGATCCTGCGTTGAGAAGGCCAGGAAGGTTTGATCGTGAAATTCTAATTCCGATACCCGATAAGAACGCTCGCTACGATATTTTGCAGATTCATACGAGAGGAATGCCTCTGGCTGATAATGTGGACCTGAAAAAGCTGGCTGAAATAACTCACGGTTTTGTCGGCGCCGACCTTCAGGCATTTGCTCGTGAGGCGGCAATGCTGGCTTTACGGAGAATTCTGCCCGATATAGATTTCAGTCGACCTGAAATTTCGTATGACCTGGCAATGGGGCTCACTATTTCCATGGCTGATTTTTTGTCGGCCATGAAAGATGTGGAGCCTTCAGCTATTCGAGAAGTGTTCGTTGAAGTTCCCAATGTAGCGTGGCATCATGTCGGTGGTTTGGAGGCCGTAAAGGAGGAGTTGGAAGAAGCTGTTGTATGGCCATTGAAGTTTGCCGAGGTTTTTCGGGAAACAAAAACGCGTCCGCCAAAAGGTGTTTTGCTCTATGGCGTTCCGGGTACGGGAAAAACATTGCTTGCAAAGGCTCTTGCAACCGAAAGCGAGGTGAACTTCATTGCTGTAAAAGGTCCGGAGCTTATCAGCCAATATATTGGTGAGTCTGAACGTGCTGTAAGAGAGGTCTTTAAGAAGGCAAGACAGGCGGCACCGACGATTCTGTTCCTCGATGAAATAGACAGCCTTGTACCGAAAAGAAGTGGCGAGTTGTCCGGAGAGAGGGTTGTTGAACGGGTTATCAGTCAGTTGCTTAACGAAATGGATGGTATAGAAGAGCTGCAGGGGGTATTGGTGCTTGCGGCAACCAATCGTCTGGATCTTATTGAACCGGCCCTGCTCAGAAGCGGCAGGTTCGATCTTCTCCTTGAAATACCGGTGCCCGATCAAAATGCCAGGGAAAGTATTTTCGCCATTCATACGGAGCAGATGCCTCTTGGAGAAAGCATCAGTCTATCAGAGCTCGCTGAAAAAACTGCAGGAATGAGTGGGGCAGACATTGCCTTCATTTGCAGAAGAGCCTCGATACTGGCGATACGGGGATATATCAAAAAGTTATCTCTGAAAAAGGAGCGGGAGTTTTTTGCCGATAATGCATTGAAGACTTCCATTTCGGTTACCACAGAACATTTTAATGCGGCTATTGCATTGCTTGCAGATATGCTCGCAGAACGCAAACACATGGTAAGATAGAGTAGTATGTCTGAAACCGGAAAGTATATCTATTGTATAGTGGCATCGTCACAAGAAAGAAATTTTGGGCCGATTGGTATTGGTGGAGAAGAAAACGAGGTGATGACCATAAGCTACGAAAACCTCAGCATGGTTGTCAGTGATCATCCTCTTTCCAAGTTTGTGCTCAAACCGGAGACCATTCTGGCGCATGAAAAGGTTATTGAAGCGGTAATGGAAGAGTATAACAGCGTTCTGCCTGTGAAATTCGGGACAGTTGCGAAAAATGCAGATGAAATAAGAGATCTTCTCGATAGAAGATATCGTGAGTTTATGGACTTGTTGAAGTACTTTGAAAACAAGATTGAGCTGAATGTCAAATGTGAATGGGAGAGTATGAATGAGGTTCTTCATGAGATAGGGGGAGAGCATGAAGACTTGAAAAAAAGGCTTCGGACAAATGAGGACGGAGTGGATAAAGAAACGATGATACAGGTTGGGAAAATTGTCGAAGAAGAGTTGATGAAAAAAAGGGAAGATGTATCTGAGACTGTGCTGAATGCTTTAAGGAAAATTGCTGTAGACTATAAAGTGAACAGGAATTCAAATGAAAAAATATTTCTTAATGCAGCTTTTCTTGTAGATTCAGGTCGTGAAAAAGAGTTTGATGGTGTTGTTGATGATTTATATGAAGAGAATGGAGGGAAAGTACGTTTTTCCTATGCTGGTCCTTTTCCACCATACAATTTTGTCGATATCGTTATTTATCCGGAAAACTGGGAAGTATAAATAAAAAAAATCTGAATATGAGTCAGCAAGAAGGATTGTACCTGTATTGTATCATTAGATCGTCAAGTCCTGTTACATTCGGTCACTTCGGTATCGGCGGGAGAGGAGATGAAGTGACTACGGTTGGATATGATGGTATATGCGCTGTTGTTAGTCGTGCTCCTCTTATGAAGTATGACGCATCAAGAGAAAATATGATAGCTCATGAGATGGTTATTGAAACGGTTATGAAAGAATATTCGGTTCTGCCGCTTCGGTTCGCCACTGTTGTTGAGAATGAGTCGGATGTTATAGGGCTGTTGAAAGAAAAATATGATAGATTTGTCGATGGCCTTGATTTTGTTAAGGGAAAAGTAGAATTAGGAATTAAAGCGATTGCAAAAAAAGATATTGTTTTTGATGATATTCTGCAAAATTATGAAGAGGTTAGAAGACTGAAGAAGAAGATTGAGGGAATGTCTCATGATCAAGCGTATTATGAACATATAGAAATAGGTAAAAAAGTTGAGGAAGCTTTGGAATTGGAAAAAGAAAAGTATCGGAAAGCTATTCTTGATGCACTTGGTCCCGTTGCTTTAGAGATAAAAGAAAATAATTGTTTTGGTGACAGGATGATCGTAAATGCAGCTTTTTTCGTTGATGCAAAAAGGGAACCTGAATTTGATTCCCGGGTCAATGAGCTGGCAGATCAGTATGGGGATAAGGTTATTTTTAAATATGTCGGTGGATTGCCACCGTATAGTTTTGTGAATTTATCTTTATGAAGTTTTTTGATTTATGCTTCTTGTTGATGACATATTTTTTGCTCCGATTAACAGTATAATATGGATCGCAAAAAAGATTGACGATATCTCACAAAAAGAATTGTCAGATAAAGATAAAGTCAAGGAAAAGCTCATGGAGTTGCAATTACGTTATGAGCTCGATGAAATAGGCGAAGAAGAGTACTATGAAAAAGAGAAAGAGTTGTTAGAATATTTGAAAAAAGAAACTGAGTGAAGCAATGAGTGATACAATAAAGCATGGCAGTGAAAACCTGAAACAGCCATCTATTCTTGATGTTCGTAAAAAGGTTTCCTCTTTCTTGAAGGAAGCACTGAACGTAAGGGATGTTAAAATCATTAAAACGCTTAAAGATGAAAATGGTTGGGAAACTCTTACCGAGGTGTATGAAGACAGTGCTTTTATACAGGAGCTGGGATTGAACACCCGTGTCAAAGACAGAAACCTCTATGAGATCAAACTTGCCGAGGATTTAGAGGTCATTGCTTTTGAAAAAGTACGTTCAATAGAATAAGCGTTGAGGCTGAAGAGCATGGGCGAGTGTATTTATGTTTACTGTGTGACTCAAGAACCCTGTCATCTCATAGAGCAATGTAAGCTTAACGTTGACCTCTATTCCCTTGAGCATCATGGGTTGAGAGCTGTCGCCAGAACTGTTTCCACTGATGATTTTGCGGAAACGAAGTTTCAGGAAAATGTCAAGAATACCGTGTGGCTTAAGACTTGGGCTCTCGAGCATCACGAGGTTTTAGCTTCTTTCGTGGGTGTTGTTACTTTTTTGCCATTCAAGTTCGCTACGGTGTTTCACTCCGAAAAGAATGTATTGGCCATGCTCGACAAGCATGAGATGGCAATGAAGGGACGGTTGCGAAAATTGACTGGAATGCTTGAATATGGCGTGAAAGCGCGGGTTGATGATGATGCGGTGAAAGGTCATGTGGCTACTATAAGTCCTGAGGTGAGGGCCTTTGATCAGGAACTTGCAGAAAGTTCTCCGGGAAAGGCATTTTTCCTGAAAAAGAAAAAAGAAATCATTCTCGAGCATGAAGTACAGTCGTTTTTTGAAAGGCATATGCGTGAAAGTATGCTTTATCTGGCATCGCACGCACAGGAAAACACTCTTCCTGCATGTGAAATGGCCGATAGCGATGGAAATAATGGATTGAAAGCGGAGTTTCTGGTCAAGCAGGCTGAAAAAGAGGTTTTTCTGCATGAGTTCGAGGCAAGGAAAAGAGTTTTGGGGGTATGCGGTATTCATTTGGAATGCACCGGGCCCTGGCCCCCATACAATTTTGCTGATTTTTCTGTACAGTAAGCAAAGCGGGAGCTTTTATGAAAGATATCGACGCGTCACAAAATGTCACAGTCCTTGAATTACTTGACAGAGTTCTCAATAAGGGTGTTGTCATTGCCGGAGATATTACCATTTCCGTGGCGGATATCGATTTGCTCTATATCGGTGCCAAGCTGCTGCTTTCTTCGGTAGATACGATGGAGCAGCATAAAAAAAAATACCTGGAAGTGTCGGAGATCGAGCATGAAGCATGAAGAAAAGGCGCTTACGTGCTTGTATGCAATTACAGGGCATGATGTTCCTGAAAAGGTGATTTCGGAAATGCCGGGAATAGCAGGTGAACCATTATACCCTGTAAGGCATAAAGAGATTGCCGCTATTGCGGGTACTGCTAAAAAGAATCGCTTCGCGTTTGATAAATCGGCAGCTCTTGCTTATGGGATGATTCTCGATACGCTTTGTGAGAGCTTTACCGTACTTCCTTGCAGGTTTGGAGCGCTGTTGAATGATGACGGGGCCGTTACCGAGGTGCTGCAAAAGCGTTATGCTTTTTACGAAAGGAAACTTGTTGAGTTGGAAGGCAAGAAAGAATTCGGTCTGAAAATATTCTCCGGAGCAAAAGACTCTGCTATGTGCAGTATTCAATGCGATAAGAAGCCGAATGACGGCAAAGAATATATACTGCAGAAGTTTCAACAATTCAAGGCGGATAATGAGTTGAAAAAGGGGACAGAGAGAGCAATTGATGTCATTCGGCTGGAGTTGCAGGAGATCAGCAGTAAATTCAAAGAAAGTTCTCAAACTGATGGGCAGGTGGCTTTTAGCGGCAACTATCTGGTAGAAAAAAAAGATGCGGATTTTTTTTGTTCAAAAGTGAAGGTTTTACAGGGGCAGTACTCCGAGCTGAAATTTCTGTTGACAGGTCCGTGGCCGCCATACAATTTTGTTTTTTGATCTCAAACGAAATTCTCCATCCATGGAAGAAAAAAACAATAAGGTTCTTGTGGGTTCAGACGATGTTGAAACGTTTGCAGAAGAGTTGGCGAATACAACCCAGGTGCTACCTCGTCACATTGATGTAAACCCTGAAAACGTTGAGCATGGCCTGGCTAAACTGGTGCTTACTCTTGTTGAGCTTATTCGAAAGTTGATGGAAAAGCAGGCTATGAGAAGAATGGATGGTGGATCTCTGAGTGAAGAAGAAATCGAAAAGCTTGGTGAATCTATGTTGCTTCTCGAAAATAAGATGGATGAACTCAAGAATTATTTTGGGCTGAAAAATGAGGATTTGAACCTGGACTTAGGGCCTTTGGGTAAGTTGATGTGATGGAGCGGTTTTCGAGGTTAGATCCATGTTCACGAAATATCAATGGGGGAAAAGCTCATTGTAATCCTGAAAAGATGTTGAGCTAAGTGTCTTTTTCGTCTAAAGATGGTGCAGGGTATTGAGCAGTTCTCTATCCCCGAAAGGTTTTTTCAAGGTGGCATTAGCTCCGGCGGCATAGGCTAACTGGAGGTAACTTTCAGAGCTCATTTTCCCGCCACCGGAAATGGCGACTATTTTTATATGAGGGTGTTTGGATTTGATTTTTCTGATAATTTCAATGCCTTCTTGTTCCGGCATGATGATGTCCGTGATTACAATTGTTACATCCTGATTTTTGGAAAGCAGCTCGAAAGCTTTATGGCCGTTGTCCGCTGTAAGGACATTGAAGCCATTATGTTTCAGGATTGCCCTGAGGTACTTCAGAACAGCAATATCATCATCGATAACGAGTATTTTCATGAATCAGGAATTAAATTGCTGTTCAAATAATTTTTCCGACGGTTTGTAAGGCAGAAACAATTGGCGGCTCGGATGCCGGCTATCCTGGATTTATGGTCTATGCCGATTACTATGAATATATATCGAAAACAATTAGCCGTCTTTTTTAAACCGAAGAGAAACGCACCTGTTTTTTTCGCCTGAAATCCTCATTGTGACGTTGTACATGATTTCTGTAATAAAGGGTTTCATGGGTGAAGACAAGAGATAAAAAGCGAAAAAAAGAGTTGTTTGAAATACAATATGTTTATTTGTGTTTCAAGTTGTTATGTGTCATGTATTGTTTTTTCCTGCGACTTGTTTCGAGGTGCTATTTTTTAATATAATCAAAGACCTAAAAGGGGTTTTATCCCTGTTGAATAGGTGATTCTTCCTTTTTTCGTAGGACTGCTGTTTCTCTCGACAGAGAGAATGTGCGTGGATGGTAAGGGGGCATCTACGTATAAGCCGTTTCATGTCAGCTCATGAAACGGCTTTTTTTGTTGGATAATGACGAACGTACTTGCCAATCCTTTTTCAAGAAAATTCTGATTTGAAACTCTTCCCAGAGGTTTTGCGACTGTTTGACGGGTTGACCGAAAAGAGAAACTGTTCACAGGAGGAGAACATGAAAGTGGATTAAAGATTTTGCAAGGTGTTCAGCAATTCTTTATGTCCGAACGGTTTTCTCAGGGTTGCATCGGCTCCAACGGCATAGGCGAGCTGGAGGTAGCTTTGCGGGCTCATTTTTCCTCCACCGGAGATGGCGACAATTTTAATGTGGGGGTGTTCGGACTTGATTTTTTTAATGATTTCAATGCCTTCTTCCTCCGGCATGATGATATCGGTGATAACAGCAGTTACGTCACAGTTTCTGGCGAGCTTTTCAAAGGCTGTGGAGCCATTGTCTGTTGTGAGGACGTTAAACCCATCATGTCTCAGGATTTCCCTGATGTAATTCAGAACAGCATCATCATCATCGATGACCAGGATTTTCATATACTAAATGAGTTGTAATGTTACTCCATGATTTCCTGAATTTCTCTCTGTAATATAGAAAAATTTATGGGTTTACGGAGAAGTGTCTTGACCCCGTAATTTTTCATTGTTCGTTGAAGCTCCTGGTCAATTTCCCGACTGGTCATGAGAAAAATCGGTAGATCGGGCCTGATATGATGTGTTTTGCGGGCCAGAGCAATTCCTGTCATTTCCGGCATAGTCACGTTGGTGATAAGCAGATCGAAAAGGTCGGGCTTATGACAGAGTATTTCAAATGCTTCGGGTGCTGAGTTTGTCGTTTTTACTCTATGGCCGTTGTTTTCCAGAAAAACTTCCATCATTTTTACTGTCGAAGATTCATCGTCAACTAAAAGGATGGAACTTTCTCCCCTGGTTTTGGTTTCACCTGAAGGGTTGGAGGAGTGTAGTGATTCCTCTTTGTGGATAAGCGGTAGATAGATGCAAAAAGTGGTGCCTTTACCGGGTTTACTCGATGCGGTAATGACTCCTTTATGTTGTGTAATGATTCCGTGCGCGACGGAAAGCCCGAGACCGGTTCCTTTGTTGACGGGTTTTGTTGTAAAGAAAGGCTCGAAAATTCTTTCCATTGTTTTGCTGTCCATGCCTGAGCCTGTATCTGTTACAGTCAGTAAAACGTATGGTTTGTCTTGCAGCTTTGGCTGTGATTTGAGGTGTGCTGGGTCGGGCTGCAGTGAACGTAACCGGATGGTCAGTTTGCCTCCTGTTTTTTCCATGGCATGGTAAGCATTGGTACAAAGATTGACGATTAACTGATGCATTTGAGATGCATCGGCCAAAATGTTGCCCACGTTGTTATCGATGTCGGTTTCAATAGTGATAGTCGAGGGTATAGAGGGGCGGGCCAGTTTGAGGGCTTCAGTAATTATTGTGGCAGGGTTTAACGGTGTCTGATGAGACTCCTCCAACCGGCTGAATGCAAGAATTCGCTCCACAAGGTTTTTTGCCCTTTTTGAGGCTTTCTGGATTTCATCGAGGTAGTTTGTTGTGGTTTCCCCTAAGGGGATCAGTTGTTTCAACATTTCTGCATAGCCCATGATGGGGGTCAGGATATTGTTGAAATCATGGGCTATCCCACCAGCAAGCGTCCCGATGGTTTCAAGTCGTTGAGCCTGCTGTAACTTCAGCTCTATCTCATGTTTTTCTGATTCTGCAACCGCCTGTTTTGTTATGTCGAACATGATACCGTCGGCACCGGTAAAGCTACCATCACTGCAGAGAAGGGGGGCTTTTCTATCTTCTATCCATTTTTCATGGCCGGTTTTGGTTCGGATTCTGTAGCTCTGAATAATTGGCTCGAGATTGTAACGGGCAGTTCTGCATGCATTCAGATACTCTTTTCGGTCATCGGGATGAATGATAGACACCCAGCCTTTCGGCAGCGCATGAATTTCTTTTGCGCTGTAACCGGTGATTGACAGTACTTTCGGTGAGAAAAGAAAATCGATTTCCCCCTTTTGGTCTGTGGTATAGATGATACCCGGAATATTGTGCAGGAGATTCTGGTATTTCTGCAGCATGCGTTTTTTTAATTCGCTTTCTCGCAGAGCATCCTCTATTTCTTTGTGTTTGGTAAGGTTGAGTACGACACTTCTGAAGCCGGTAATACTTTCATCAACAACAATAGTCGTTACGTACAGAATGGCCGGGAAAGTTTTGCCTTTTCGGGTGAGTGCCGTGAACTCCAGCGTTTCAAGATGACTTCCCTCAAACAATTTTTTTCTGCAATTATGTAGGAGAGAATGATCCTCAGGAATGGCAAGGTCAAATGTTGTAAGATGCTGCTCCAGATCTTCGTATGTATAGTCAAACAGCTGAAGTGTCGAGTTGTTTGCATAGGTGACCCTGGTTTCAAGGTCACATTCAAAAACAGGTTGAGGCAGTTGTTCTGTAAGTTCGCGAAACCGTTGTTCACTTTTCCGTAATGCTTTTTCTGCCCTCAGACGATCAGTGATGTCTCGGCTGATGCCGAACAGGACAGGTTTGTTGTTCCATATTCCCCGGCTGACTTTTGTTTCAACAGGAATGAGGTCGCCCTCTTTGGTTTGTAGTGGGAGCATGCACAAATCGGTTTTTCCTGCAAACAAGCTTTTCAGGTTTTTTATGGCTTGCTCCCGCTCATGAATGGGATGGAAATCAAGGATATGGCTCCGGGCTATCTCCTCTGGAGTGTAGTTCAGGTCGTAGAGGACGGTATCGTTCGTATGAATAATTCTTCCTTCTGTATCGATAATAAAGAGGAAGTCATCGATGGTGTTGAAAAGTGTTTCGAGGTTTTTTTTTGTTTCTGCAGTTTCAGCCTCGTGCCGGGCCTGCATGATTGCCGCTCCAATATGGGAAGCAATGGTTTCCAACGCTTTTTTTGCAAAATTCGGTACATGTTCCAATCGATGAGACGCGACATTCAAGCAGGCTATTACATCGTTCTTATAGTGTACCGGCAGAATTGCTATGGCATTGAGCCCTTCTTTCCCGGCTTGTTTGAAATAGGGGGTTCCAGTACCGCTGATCCTGCTGTATAAAGGGTTGCCTTTCATAACACCAGGAAAATATGACTCGGAATGTTTGAGAAAGTTTTTAGGTAATCCTTTATGGGCAGAAAGAGAAAAGCTTTTATCAGCAGGTTCGACAAGATAGATGCTACCACAGTCCATATCTGAAATTGAAATGGCGGTTGCGAGGCAGAGATTGAGCGTTTCCTCAAGAGACTTTGAACCGCTGAGTTTCACGGCGAGGTCGAGCTCGGTTTCAAGAAGCTGTTCTGCTTGTTTACGAATCAGGGTATTGGCGATAATTGCTCCGACAAGCTGCAAAACGGTAATAGTTTCCGGCTGCCAATATCGAGGCTTTCTGACGGCGTCCAAACCGATGTAGCCGAACAGGTTGGTGTTTGAGGTCAGAGGAATGACAATAAGTGATTTGATATTCTGTCGTTCAAGGGTTTTCTTTTCAGCTGCAGCTTCAGGTGGAAGCTTTGAGACATCGGGAATAAGAATGGTTTCATTGTTCCTGACTTTTTCCATCCACCAAGGAAAACTTTTGGTTGACAGTCCTTTGAGTGTATCTATTTCCGGCCTGATCCCTTCTACACACCATTCGTGGGTATTGTCCATCAGGTTGTTGTTGTCGTAAAACTGAAAGGTATAGCTTCGATCAGCTTGCATGTATTCGCCGATAATCTTGAGGATATCGTCAATAACGGGATCGATCTGTTCGATGGTGAGGTTGATGAGTTTACTCGAAATGTCGATAATTAGATGCTCGAATTCCAGTTGTTTTTTGAGCTTTTTTTCCGATTCTTGTTTTGCCGAGTAATCAGTAAGATTTTCTGCAGATTTTTTTCCACCCTTGATCTTTTGAAGTGAGCCTACCATATGCACTGGTTTGCCTGCTTTATCCCATTCAATTACCTTGCCCCGGTTGGCCACCCAAACCCAATGGCCTTTTTTATGGCGTATTCGGGCTTCAACTTCATAGCATTCGTTTGCACCGGCAAAATGTTTTTCCAGCAGGTATTTTGATGTAGCAAGATCGTCAGGATGGCAAAGCTTTTTCCATAAGTCGATGTTGATGGGCTGGAGGCTGGCCATGGTATGGCCTGTGATTGCTGCCCAGCGTTCATTGACTGTGAGTTCTCCGGTTTGAATGTTCCAGCTCCAGTAACCGGTATCAGTACTTTCAAGCACTATGTTGAGCTGTCGGTTTTTTTGCTCGAGTGATGCGCTTGCTTTTCTCAGGCACTCAAGTTCTCTTTTTGTGCTTTCCAGTTCAGAGTAAAGAGTCTGTAATTCTCTATTATCTGGCACCATTATGGAAGTTTCTTAAATATCTTAAATAATTAAGGACCCTGGGTATGGGCGGTGAGCCGGGTGATGTTGGGTCATGGTTACTTTTTACAATAGTACGATATTGAGGTTACTCCATTCTATGGCAGGATAGGGTGGGAAAGGGAAGAAAATGAATAAGGGGAAGCCAAAAGGAAACGGCCATTTCGTGATTGCTACTGTATTTCCCTCAGCCTTTCTATAACCTCTTTGTGTGGATGATTGACAAGGTCGTCACTGTGTTCCGGTAAAGTGACACGTTTAGCTACGACTTCGAGCATTCGTTCATCCAAATGTTCGGCAATATCAAGCATATGCAGAAGATGGTGTTGTAATTCGTAATGAATGAATTTTTCCGCCCGGTGTTTTTTCATCTTACTGAGAATTTGAGCCATAAGCTGGTTGTCGATATGGCGGGAAACCTGGCTGAAATATTCCAGCGGCAAGTCGTTGGCATAGCCTGTTGCCTGGTCGGTGCTCATTTTTTTACATACCCCGGCGGCAATCTGAGGCCTGATATGCTCGACCATCAGGGGGACAACCACGAAATGAGGGATGTATTTAACGATCATACTGATCGCATGGTACAACTCGTCCAGCCCGTCGGTTTTGGAGCTGACCAGGTTTTCAATGTAAGTGATGGCTTTTTTCTGCTGTGTCGGGTGAAGTTCCCGCAGGAACTCCGGTACGGGCTGTTTCGTCCATTCCAATGCGTTCTCGAGCTCATTCATAATCATAACCGCGTTTACTGAGAAGTAACTCACAGTTTATCAAAAAAAAATGAAAACATGAATTATTGCTTCCGCAGCACTCTGAATGGCAAGGGTTTGGCCGGGCGAAAATCCCGGGCTTTTTTGTTACATTAAGCTTTGAAATTCCGACGGGGTCGACCTGTGTATACCCCTGATAACAAGCTAAAAGCAAGATATAAGATAGCATATGAAGTCCAGTGATATACGGCAGTCTTTTCTCGATTTTTTCGGACAAAAAGAGCACACCGTTGTTCGGTCAGCTCCGGTGATTCCTGCTGAGGATCCAACGCTGTTGTTCACCAATGCCGGGATGAACCAGTTCAAGGACGTTTTTCTGGATAAGGGTTCCAGACCTTACAGTAGAGCTGTCGATACCCAGAAGTGCATTCGGGCCTCGGGCAAGCATAACGATCTCGAAGATGTCGGGCGTGACACCTATCACCACACTTTTTTTGAAATGCTCGGCAACTGGTCTTTCGGGGACTATTACAAGAAAGAGGCGATTGTCTGGGCATGGGAGTTGCTTACAGAAGTATGGAAACTGCCCAAAGAAAGACTGTATGCGACGGTGTATACTGATGACGACGAAAGTCTGGGAATCTGGGAAAAGGAGACCGATATCGATTCCGGTCACATCATGAGGTTCGATGAAAAAGACAATTTCTGGGAGATGGGGGAAACCGGGCCATGTGGGCCGTGTTCTGAAATTCATATCGATCTGACTGAGGACCTGTCAGGCAAGGAATTGGTTAATGCAGGAGACCATCGTGTTATAGAGCTGTGGAACCTTGTTTTTATACAGTACAACCGAAAAGTGGATCGATCGCTCGAGCCGTTACCGAAAAAACATGTCGATACCGGTATGGGGTTTGAAAGGATTACCGCAGTGCTGCAAGGCAAAGGTTCGAATTACGATACGGATGTTTTCAGGCCCCTCTTCGATGCAATAACCGGTCTTACCGGGATAGGCTACAACGCAACGCTTGACGGTGAACAGGATATCGCCATGCGGGTTATTGCCGATCATGCAAGAACGCTGACCTTTGCCATCACGGATGGGGCTGTTCCGAGCAATGAGGGTCGTGGTTACGTGCTGCGCAGAATCCTGCGTCGAGCGGTGCGTTATGCGAAAAAGCTCGACTGCAATCAACCGGTACTCTACAGGCTGGTCGGTGTTATCGCGGATACCATGGGAGATGTCTTCCCTGAACTGAGAAAACAACAGAAAACTGTTGAGAAAATTGTCAGGTCCGAGGAAGAGAGTTTTTTGGTGACTCTTGACCGGGGAATTGAGATTTTTGGAGAAATAATCGCTGCACTCAGGGGTTCGAAACAAACAAGAATTAGCGGTGAAGACGCGTTTCGGCTCTACGATACCTATGGGTTTCCGCTTGATCTGACCAGGCTGATGGCTCTGGAGGAGGGGTTGACGATCGATGAAGAGGGTTTTGACACATGCATGCAGGAACAGAAGGAAAGGGCTCGCAAGGACCGTAAACAGAAGCAGCAGATTGCCGATGAACAGGGTGAATGGAACTGGTTCGGCAAGAGAGCGCGTACGATTTTTCTCGGCTATGAAACACTCGATACCGAGGCGAAGGTTGTCGGGGTAAAAATTGCCGGTGGTCAGTTGCAGCTTGTTCTCGACCGTACTCCTTTCTATGCTGAAAGCGGCGGGCAAACAGGTGACAAGGGCCGTATCGAAGGGCAACAGTATAGTGTTGACGTTGTCGATACACAGAAAGACGGGGATGTGATTGTCCATGTTGCAAGTAAAGTGTATGATCGCGGTACCGGGCTCGAGGTCGATCCGGCAGAAATTGAATTCAATGGTGCCGATCCTGTATATGTGCGAGTTGACAAAGAGGCAAGGGAGGCTACGGAACGTAATCATACAGCAACCCATCTTCTGCATGCTGCCCTGAGAAAAGTTCTTGGTGAACATGTACAACAGAAAGGGTCGATGGTTGGGCCGGATCGCTTGCGTTTTGATTTCAGCCATTTCGAAAAAGTTTCTCAACATGAGCTCGAGGCGGTCGAAGCTGAAGTCAACGAGCGCATTCGAGAAGCAGGTGAGCTTGTCAAACATGAGGACGTACCCTATGAAGAGGCCCTTGAAAAAGGAGCTCTTGCGTTTTTCGGTGACAAGTATGCCGATCGTGTTCGGGTTGTGGAAGTTCCTGGTGTGTCTATGGAATTGTGCGGTGGTACCCATGTGAGCAATGTCGGCAAGATCGGTCTCTTCAAGATTATCAATGAATCCTCGATTGCGTCCGGTATCCGCCGTATCGAGGCGATTAGCGGCAAAGCGGCCGAAGAGCTGCTCTGGGGTGAGTATCAGGAGTTGCAGCAGGTTCGTCTGCTGCTTAAAACCGGTGGGGATGAAAGTGTCGTGGGTCGTGTTCAGGAGCTTCTGGAAGAAAGAAAGAATCTCGATAAGCAGGTGCAGGACATGAGGCTTTCATTGCTTCTTGATCGGGCACTCGAACAGCTTGAACAGGCTGATACGGTGAATGGTTGCAGGATATTCGTCATGAAACCTGAAAATTCGGGAGCAGATACATTACGTAATCTTGGTCATTTTCTACAGAAAAAGATCGGACGCGGGGTCGGTCTGCTTGCCGGTGAAGAGAACGGAAAGGTTACACTGGTTGGTTTCGCCGGCGATGAAGCAATCAGCGAATGCGGCATGAACGCCGGTGAACTGGTTAAAAAAGCCGCATCGAAGGTGCAGGGTGGCGGCGGCGGAAAACCGGGACTCGCTACCGCAGGAGGGAAGAATCCGGCTGGTATCCCCGATGCTATCAAAATGTTTGAGGAAGTTGTGAGGGAGAAACTGCAATGACGGGAGATGCGTTAAGTTATGTTGCTTTTTGATTGTTTTTTCGGTCGCTGTTCGAGGCCTTCGTGTGACGGTTGTATGTTCAGGATTGTCCGTTCACTGCGGCTTATGCTCAAGTCGCGGGCTATGGACAAATGTGAGGACGAGTCGGTTGATACCACCGGTGTATGGAAGAAGGAGGATGTGGTGCAACCGTCAATACAAGCTCCGGCATCCTCACCGGTACCGGTGGCGAAACAAACGGGAAAGAAGCGGAAAAAGCGGCTTCTTGTTCCAAGAGAGGATATTCCATGGTATCCCACCATAAACCCCGATCTTTGTAACGGTTGCGGTGACTGCAAGGTGCTCTGCAAGCCCGGTGTATTCGAGCCGGGCCCACCTGATCCGGCAGGAATCCAACGTCCCAAGTTCGTTGTGGCACACCCTTACAAATGCCTTGTACTCTGCGACCGTTGCGTGGCTGTTTGTACTTCCGGAGGCATCAAGCTGCCGCCGAAAGAGGATTTCGAAAAGTACGTTGAGTATGTCGATTAATGCAGTTAACCCCTCCATCCTTTTTTCCGTGAGCCATCGTGAGAAATGAAACAACGAATCCATGAATGAAAAAAGTTTATAGCGAATGGTGTGACTTCGCTGTTATTTCCTACCTTGTCCCCCGACTGGTTTTACTCTTGAACAACATCTTTCGTATTTATTTACCATTTAAGCACTGATTATGAAGAAAGAAATCGATGTATTGGTTATAGGAGGTAGTGCGGCAGGTATCGTTGCGGCAACGACAGGCAAGGCTTTTTACCCGGACAAACAGGTTCTTATCGTCAGAAAGGAGGCCGAAGCGGTTGTGCCCTGTGGGATTCCCTATATTTATGGAACACTCAAAGGCGTCGAGCAGAATGTCATTCCCGTCAGCCATATCGAGCAGGCTGGGGTAGAACTCATGATCGACGAGGTTGTTTCGATAGATGAAGTGGCAAAAACGGCCAGAACCAAAGGAGGGGCTGAAATTTGTTACGACAAGCTGGTTATAGCGACCGGATCGGTACCGAAAGTGCCAGGTTGGCTTAAAGGCACCGAGCTTGACAATGTGTTCACCATCCCGAAAGATCGTGAATATCTCGCAGCGTTGAAGAGTCGTCTCGAAACCTGCAGCAAGGTTGTTATTATCGGAGCAGGTTTCATCGGTGTCGAAATTGCTGATGAACTCGGCAAGAAGGCTAAGGATATCACTCTCGTCGAGGTGCTGCCGCATGTACTGCAGATGGCTTTCGATGAAGAACTATCCGTCCGTGCAGAGGAAATTCTTACTGCCGGGGGTGTCAAATTGAGGCTTGAAGAGAAGGTCGAGGAAATAGAAGGCAACGGTCAGGTTGCCGGGGTTTGCTTGAGCGGAGGAGAACTGCTGGAAGCTGACGCCGTGATTCTGGCTACCGGTTATCTTCCAAACACCACACTGGCCCGTGACGCGGGTATAAAACTCAATGAGTTTGGTGCAATCAGGGTGGACGAGTATATGCGCACCGAGAACAAGGATGTTTTTGCCGTCGGTGACTGCGCGGAAAAGTTTTCTTTTTTTACTCGTATTGCCAAGGGGTTGATGCTCGCTTCGACGGCCTGTTCTGAAGCACGTATCGCCGGTATGAATCTTTACAAGCTCTCGCGTTTGAGAACCTTCGGAGGCACCATGTCCATTTTTTCCACGGCAATCGGGGGGACGACATTCGCAGCTGCGGGGGTGACGGAGCATGTGGCGATCGAGAGAGGTTTCGACGTCGTTACCGGATCGGCGGAAGGGATAGACAAGCATCCTGGAACGCTACCCGGAGTGAGCAAGCAGTATGTGAAGCTTATCGTGAACCGTGAGTCAGGCCTTGTTCTGGGAGGATCCGTCATCGGCGGAGCAAGCGCCGGCGAACTGATCAACGTGATAGGCGTAATCATCGAAAACATGATGACCATTCATTCGGTGTTGACCTTGCAATTCGGTACTCATCCGCTTCTGACCGGTTCTCCGACCGGATACCCTTTGATCAAGGCGGCTGAAGCGGTCGCGAAAAAGTTGAGGTATTGAGCATATTGGGATATACAATAGTGTCTCGGAGTGTTGTATAGAGACACAAGATTGTTGCATTGTGGAGAGGTGGGTCCAATCACGAATTGGCAGTGAGTTGAATCGTTCAGGAAACCTTGATTAACGTTCGATGAACCTTTCCAATGCCTGAAAAAGGTAAAATTGATAAAAGATGAGGTGACATTATGAACGAAGAAAACAAGTCGATTCATGAATTCGATCTGGAATTGATCTGTGAATATTTTGCAAACCTGAAACGACAGGGGCCAGGCAGCCCTGAAGTAACGATCAAAGCGTTGAGTTTTATCGATAATCTTGACGATAAATCACGTATTGCAGACATTGGCTGCGGATCAGGTGGGCAGACAATGGTGTTAGCGCAGCACGCCCCGGGGAATATTACAGGTGTCGACATTTTTCCGACTTTTATCGACCTGTTCAACCGAAATGCCGAGAAACTGGGTCTTCAGGATAGAGTGAAAGGCATTGTTGAATCGATGGATAATCTTCCTTTCCAGGATGAAGAATTGGATCTTATCTGGTCGGAAGGAGCGATCTACAATATTGGTTTTGAACGGGGGCTTCATGAATGGCGGAAATTCCTGAAAACCGGGGGTTATATTGCTGTTTCTGAAGGAACATGGTTTACGGAGGAACGCCCTGCTGAGATAGAGGAGTTCTGGATGAGTGTTTATCCGGAAATAGATACTATCTCCAATAAGGTAGCACAAATGCAAAAAGCCGGGTACATTCCGGTCTCCACTTTCATTTTGCCCGAAAACTGCTGGACGGAAATTTACTTTGCTCCAAAAGTAGAGGCAGATAAACGTTTCCTGGAGAAAAATGCGGGTAATAAAGCTGCCGAGGAATTTATCGCAAACCAACAACATGAGGCTCGGCTGTATAATACGTACAAAGAGTATTATGGCTACGCATTCTACATAGGGAAAAAAATCTAAGCCGTTTCGTCTATTTTCGATGCGATAGAGGACAGCGAATCAGCCAATCACCGGGGCTGGCTAAAGCCGCCGGTGATTGGCTATCAAGTGCCCAGCTATGACAAAACAATTGGAGACCGAAAACTGCCGGCTGATTTCCTGTTTTCAGGATTCTGGCTCCTTGATTTTTCTCTACGCCTTTGCCAAAAACGAGCGCGTCAATATCTTGGATAAAGGCAAAACGGCGCTTCGTCTTGTTGCGGAATCATTTGTCTCATCCACCGAATCCGGGCTGAAAACCACGTTAGCCAGACCGTATTTGCCGCAATGCTTGGTATCGGAAAAACAACTGTCCAACAGTGGGAACGGGGAGAAAAAAAGCCAAGTGGCGCCGCCCAGCGGTTGCTTGATATTGTCGATCGAAAAGGACTTGAGGTGTTGAGTTGAGAGCAGAGTCCGGCAGCAAAAACGAATGTTATCCACTCAGTGCCAGCATGTTAAGCAGCATAGTATTGCTATGGAGCAAGAAAATCTGTAATACGGGACTAATGTTAGCCACTTGAAATAAGGAGTAGACACTTTTGATCGAAATTCGTCAAGAAGAATCCAAAGACCGTGATGCCGTTCACCATCTGAATGTAATCGCATTCGATAACGGTCCGGAAGCAGTTCTTGTTGATAAACTCCGTGCATCCTGTAAGGAGTATTTATCGCTTGTCGCTGTTGAAGATGGTTCTGTTATCGGCCATATATTGTTCACTCCGGCTACTGTGGATGAGTGCTCCGCAGTCGGGATGGGATTGGCACCAATGTCGGTATTGCCGTCGCAACAGAGAAAGGGGATTGGATCTCGACTTGTCCGATACGGGCTTGAGTTTTTGCGCAATGCCGGTTGTCCATTCGTTATTGTTTTAGGGCATCCTGAGTATTACCCGCGTTTTGGTTTCGAACTCGCGTCAAAATATCAACTGCGCAGTCAATGGGAAGGTGTGCCGGATGATGCGTTCATGATTGTGGTGTTCGACAGCGGAGTTTTGCCGAAGACCGGTGGCATAGCACGATACAGGGATGAATTTGATGATGCAATGTAGGCTGCTAACAAATCGATTCGAAAGAAGTTATCTGTCAAGTACCGAGCTATGGCAAAATGGTTGCCTCCCGACAAACCAGGCTTGGTGACAACCAAAATCTTGAACTGGTGTGTCTTGGTTCACATATTGAGTTGGGATTATAGGGGCCTTTCAGAATCTTCATTGAACGTGATGAGGCTGTCTCAAAAGCACTGCTTTACGGCTATCGGGCCCATGTATACGTTTCCGGTAGAAAGTCATGCCGCGCTTGTTGCGGCATCCATACTGACTGACTACAGAAAGACTCATTGTAGGACTAATGAGACAACCTCTTTGTTTTCCTCTCAATTTTGTTCCATACACCCATTTGCTTTTCATCCTTTCATCGAGCCGATGAAAACAGAGGCTTTCGGGAATGGTGACTCTGCAGGTTCTGGAAAGATTGAGGAATAATGCTGATCGAGCGTTATGCGGTATATTGTTGGTGCAAAGCTATTATATTTGTAGTACAGATAATGAAGTAACGTTGTGTGATGGGGGTAAGATTAATGGAAGCGAGAATTGTCAAGGACAGTCTCCAAAAGCTGTCTGAAGTTATACCGTTTAAATATCCCGCAACAGGTTGGTATTTTTCTGCGGAAAACTTGGAGAATTCGTTCATCTACAAAAAGGATCGATGGGTTTGTATGTTTATGTATTGGGCAGTTGTCATAAAGAAGGGAAAGAGAATTCAGTTCTCAGCAGACTGTGGGAAAGCCTGCCCTGGGATACAGGAATTTGGTGGTTTCACACCACCGGTGGACGATAAAGGAAAATTTATTGCTGAAATCGAACGCTTTAAAAAAACGCGTGCCCTTGCCCGAGCTTATTATCGAGATTGGGTAGCAGAGATTCACACTCCGCCAGAAAAATTCTTGTACTTTGAACAAATCGAAAAAATCGATGATAACAGGGAAATCGAAGTCGTCAATCTGTTTCCGGATATTACGGGGCTGGCAAATTTGACTGCCTTGGCTACTTATGACCGGGAAGAAAGCGGTACACTGATACCTGACGCTTCGGGATGTCAATCGGCTTTCTCCATTCCCTATGACCAAAAGTTCAAAGATAGGCCAATGTGTATTGTCGGGTCGATGGATGTCCTGATCCGGCGTTTTATACCAGATGATATGATCATGTTTTCAGCCCCCGCCAATCGGTTTGTTGAAATGGTGAATAATATTGAGGGTAGCTTTCTTGACAAAAAGTTTGAAAACCCGACAAGCTTTTGACGACAAATTATTGAGCCTTTGAATGGCACGGATTTTCACCACTGAAGCTCACCGGTGAACCTAACGTTCTATCTATCAAACCCCTAGCTATGGCAAAAGGCTGTCACCTGACAGGTCAGGCTTGGTGACAACCAAAATTTTGAACTGGTTCGTCTTGGTTCACATAGCGAGTTAGGGCAATAGGAGCACTTCCCGGAATCTTCATAGAACATGATAAGGGGGGGGGGGGCACAGCCCCCTTCTGTTTTTCTCTCAATTTTTCATTGTTTCTTTAAGCCTTTGAAAACAGGGGCTTTCGGGAATGGTGACTTTGCTGGCTCTGTAAAGGTTGATGAATAAAGCTGATCGAGAGTTATGCGGTTGCCAAGGGGGATAAATGGTATTAAATCATGTCTTTATATTGGCTGATAGCAGATGTTTGAATGCGAAAAAAGTATTTGTGCTGTATATTGTTTGCTGAGAGCAAGAAAATATGCAGTACAGATAACAAAGAATGTTGGGCATAAGGAGAAGCAATGAGCCTCGGAATAATGGAGCAGCTCACTCACAGTACTGTGAGAATAGAAACAACTCTTCATGATGGGGGGATAGCTACAGGCACGGGTTTTTACATGAATTTTCTGCAAAAAGAAGATTCAGCTGTTCCTGTAATCATTACAAATAAACATGTTGTCGCTAAAGCAAATCTCAGCAGGTTTCATGTAACTCTCGCTACCGGAGAAGGCTTGCCTGATACTGGTAAACATCAGCAATTCCAGTTTGCCGACTTTGAAAACCAATGCATCAAACACCCAGATCCCAATGTTGATCTTGCAGCTTTCCCCATAGGTCCATTGCTGAATCAAGTACAAAAAACCGGAGGTAAGCTTTTCTATATCCCTTTGAAAACTGAGCTTATCCCAAAAGATGAAGAGCGTGAGTCTTATTCGTCTATGGAAGATATTGTCATGATCGGTTATCCCAATGGAATTTGGGATGCCAAAAATAATCTTCCAGTTATAAGAAAAGGCATTACTGCTACACATGCCAATGTTCCTTGGAACGGCAAATCCGAATTTCTTACTGATATAGCAAGCTTTCCCGGCTCTAGTGGTTCACCTGTTTTTTTGGCGAACATTGGCGGTTATATGGACAATCAAGGAAATACTTACATGGGCAGCCATCGTATTCGTCTTCTTGGTGTTCACTGTGCAGGGGCAATGCACACTGCGTTAGGCGAAATAAAAATCGTTACAGCACCAACATCAAACGTACCAGTGCCTATAACGCGAATTCCGAATAATATTGGAGTGGCAATTAACTCTAAAGAAATTTTTGGTTTAGAAAAGGAAGTCGAGCGCTTAATTGGGACAAATGCATAACAACTCAATCAACTACACGCTTTCGGCGTCGGTTATTGAGGCGTCTGGCGAACAGCTGGAGAAGATTATTAGCGAACTCAACATGACAGTATGAGCGATTATTCGGTCCTTCAGCTTCAAGAAGCTCCTGAAAGATGGGGTGGTCAATGGACGGAGCAGAAGCTTGATACTTTCACGAAGTATGTCGAGGCTTATCTCACGATTCTCGGGAAACATGATTATTGGAAAACCATTTATTTCGATGGATTTGCAGGTTCTGGAACAAGAAAAGACAAAGTGCAAACGGTTCTTTATGAACAGTTGGAACTCACTCCATACGAGGAGCATATATACAAGGGGGCTGCAGAACGGGTTGTATGTCTTGACAAGTCTTTTGACTATTACTATTTCGTTGACAAACAACAAAGCCTCGAAAAACTGAAAAACAAACTGGAGCTTTTACCCAAGGCTGAAGGGAAAAAAATGCTATTCAAAGAAGGCGATTGTAATATTCAGCTCAGGAAGCTTGCTGATTCAATGCTAACCCGAAAAGACCTTGCTGCTTTAGTTTTTCTTGATCCGTTCGGAATGGATATTGAGTGGAAGTCTATCGCGAGTCTTCAAAAAACCAGGACAGATATTTGGATTTTGCTTCCAACAGGGATCGTTAATCGTTTACTTGACAGAGCAGGGAAAATACAACATATTGACCGCCTTGTATCGTTTTTTGGATTATCCGAAGAGGCTATCAGAGCCGAGTTTTACAAAAAAACCGGTCAAATTGGCTTATTTGGTGAAGATTCTCCTTCGAAAAAGATTGAAGATGCGATTCATCATGCTGCTGATTTGTACATCAGACAATTGAAAAGTATCTGGACTTATGTGACCAAGATACCCCTGATTTTACGTAATAGTCGGAATTCACCAATCTTTTATTTTATTTTTGCCTCCAATAATAAAACGGCTAAAAAGATCGCTGGTCAAATAATTAAAAATGTATGAGTTATGGCACAATCGCATATCGAGTGGACCGAAATGACCTGGAACCCAGTGACGGGATGCGACAAGGTATCCGACGGTTGCCGATACTGTTATGCAGAGTCGTTCGCAAGGCGATTGCAGGCGATGGGAAATGACAAGTACCGCGATGGTTTCAAATTGACTCTGCACCCTGGCGTATTGCAGGAGCCCTTCAGGTGGAAAAAACCTCGTGTAGTGTTTGTCAACTCAATGAGCGATCTCTTCCATAAGGATGTTCCGGTGGACTACATTCGTGATGTCTTTGAAGTTATGCGGCAAAACCCCCAGCATGTCTTCCAGGTGCTCACCAAACGAGCAGATGTCCTCAGGTATTATGATAGTGAAGACCAGCTTTTCTGGCCGCATAACGTATGGATGGGCGTATCGGTTGAAAATGCCCGAAATATTGACCGCATCGATCTATTGCGTCAGACGAGAGCAAAGGTCAAGTTTCTTTCATGTGAACCTCTTCTTGGACCTTTGTCATCCATGAATCTTGATGGTATCGATTGGGTTATTGTTGGTGGAGAAAGTGGTCGCAGAGCCCGCACCATAGATCCTGAGTGGGTGCAGGAAATTCGTGAACAATGCCTTGCTGCAAATGTTCCATTCTTTTTCAAACAATGGGGAGGAACGAACAAGAAGAAATCAGGGCGCATACTTGACGGTCGTGTATGGGATCAAACCCCTGTGTTTCCTTAGATTTTTTGTGGTAGATTAAGAAAATTGGTAGTACAGATAATGATTAATGTTAGGTTGCTATAATCGACAATGCAGATGTACTGCTTGACGCTCAGAGTTGAGCCAACGCCTTGCAATCCACATAACAGTGAAGTTGAGGGAGCCTTGGCTACGTGCTGGGTGCTTGAAGATGATCCACAATCAGCTTATGCCAAAGCCGCATTCAATATCCGAAAGTACTACTGGAAAATACTCAAGGTTGAACATGAACCCAGAGTGGTCACCCTTGCGGATTTTGCGGACAGAGATATAGGAACTGAGCACTTCCTCATTGCTCAGAAGCATGGGATTTCCACAGCTTTCGCTGCGTGGTCTAGGGATGGGGGGAAGCCTTCCGGTCCAATACAGCATTCATACCCAGGTTTGAACGATCTTGAGGAACATCTGTCCAAAATCAGAAAGTCCAAAAGGAAAGGGCGCTGCTTGCACTTCGACGCTGGCAGCAGATGCACGCATATCGTTGATGCGCATTCGATCCAGAAGAACGGTGCTCTTTCCCTGATCGCAGAAAACGGGAAAGTGATTGCGCCGTCAAGGAACTACACTGATTTCAGACAAAATCAAGGAACAATAGCACTGTCACTGCAAGGCATAGGCAAAGTTTCGACTTTTCGAGGATTCTGCGCCGCACATGACAACGACGTGTTTGCTCCAATTGATAAGGGACCTGTAGTGCCAACACGCGAGCAGGTTCTCCTTTATGCTTACAGATCCATATGCAGAGAGTTGTTCATCAAAGAATACTCCGCCGTGCTCTACGCCGAGCAAGCGAAGCAGCTGCCACCTGATTCTGTGGTTCATGAATTGCTCGATGGCATGCGAATGGGCACCGAGATAGGTCTGAAAAGTCTGCAATACCATAAACAGGTCTTCGACGAGTGTATCAACGAACGGTTGTTCTCCAAGATGTGCTATGTTCTCTTTTGCACAGGTCAGAAGCCTAACGTCGTTTTCTCAGGAGTGATCTATCCCGATTTCGACTTTTTGGGTCGCCAACTTCAAAATCTTGCAGACTACACGAAACCTTGGGGCTTGCTTGCCTTTTCGTTTGTGCCGCTGGAAGAAGGCTGGGGGCTTCTTCTTTCTTGGCACTCGACGAGTTCTGGAGCATGTATTCCATTCATGCAGTCTTTGGCCACGAGGATCCATGAGAAGGGAGATGGTGGAGAGTTCTTGTTTCGTTTTGTAATCGCAGGCTGTGAAAACATGGCAGTCAATCCGACGTGGTGGAGTTCCCTGTCGGACGACCAGAGAACTGCTATCGAGCATACTGTGTTCCATGGTGCGGATGTACTCAAGATGCCGAGGGCAGACTATCTGGCCGCAGGCTTGGAAAACGTGGCCGCCTGGAACTTTGAGAAGGTGATCTCGCAAATGGAGCCAGAAACCTAACACATGCATCAACCTGCTTCCCTCGTACCTTGGGAACTAGTTGTGTTGGTGGTATTACTCAAGCATCGAGCTTTTACAAAACGCTTGCCGACTGCAAACTGAAGACTGCCCACTGACCTGCCTTTCTTCTCGTCACTCGTCGTCACTAAGCCCGGCAAGCCGGGTGTCGTCACTACCCCTTTCTCTTCCTCAGCGACTCTCTATCCCTGAAACCCATCAGGTAGAGGATGGCGTCGAGGCCGAGGGTGGAGATGGCCTGCCGTGCGCTTTCCTTGACGATTGGTTTGGCGCGGAAGGCTATGCCGAGGCCGGCTTTGCCGAGCATGGGCAGGTCGTTGGCTCCGTCTCCAACTGCGATGGTTTGTTCGAGGCTGATGTTTTCTTTCCGGGCAATATGCTGAAGTAGTTCGGCTTTTTTCCGGCCGTCGACAATTTCGCCGAGAACCTTACCGGTTAGTTTTCCATCCGATATTTCCAGCGTGTTGGCGTATACGTAGTCGATATTCAGCTTCTTTTGCAGGTAGTGCCCGAAATAGGTGAAACCGCCCGAGATGATGGCGGTCTTGAAGCCGAGGTTATGGAGGTTGAAAAAGAGGCTTTCAGTTCCTTCTGTAAGCTGCAGGCGTTTGGCCACTTTTTGCAGAACGGATTCGTCCAGTCCTTTGAGCGTATCGACTCGCCGCTGCAGGCTGACGGTGAAATCTATTTCGCCCCGCATCGCCTGTTCGGTAATGGCGGCGACTTCTTCACCGACTCCCGCTTCATGTGCCAGTTCGTCAATGACTTCGGTAGTGATGAGGGTGGAATCCATATCGAATACTACCAATCTCCGGTTGCGGCGATAGATGTTGTCTTCCTGGAACGCTATATCGATGCCGAGATCATCGGTGATGGCGAGCATCTCTTCACGAAAACGTTTCTCGTTCTTCAGTATACCGCGTACCGAAAACTCGACACATGCCTTTGTTTTTCCTGCATGACGGTTTTGAAGTGGAAGCCGTCCCGACAATCTGGTGACTGTATCGATATTCATGTTGTGTCTTGCGATGGACGTGCTGACCCTGGCAATTTGTTCGGCCTTTATTTCTCTTGCAAGAAGGGTTAAAAGGTAACGTGGCTTTCCCTGTTCCTTCACCCATTTTTCGTACTCATTGTCCGAGATAGGGGTGAAGGAGATTTGCAGGCCGAGCGTATGAACCATAAAGAGAAGATCTTTCAACACCGGTGCCGATTTGAACTCGTTGGGAACTTCAACCAGCATGCCGAGCGACAGATGATTGTGAATGACTTCCTGACCGATATCGAGAATCCTGGTGTTGTATCGTGCCAGTATCGATGAAAGCTCCGCCGTCAATCCTGTTTTGTCAGGTCCGGATATTTCAAGCAGTAACAGTTCTCTCACGAGTTTTTACTCCCATTCTATGGTTGCTGGTGGCTTGGATGAGATGTCGTAGGCCACTCTATTGATACCTCTTACTTCATTGATAATACGATTGGAGACACGGGATAGAAAATCGTGTGGAAGATGAGCCCAGTCTGCGGTCATGCCGTCCGAAGATTCGACAGCCCGAAGGGCAAGAACATTTTCATAGGTTCGTTTGTCTCCCATGACACCGACTGACTGAACAGGCAGCAGGACGGAAAATGCCTGCCAGACATGGCGATAAAGGTTGCTGGATTTGAGTTCCTCCAGATAAATTTCATCGGCGTCCCTTAAAATGTCGAGACGGTTTTTGTTGACCGAGCCGAGAACACGGACAGCCAGGCCGGGTCCGGGGAACGGGTGACGCATGAGGATATCTTCGGCAATTCCTAACTCCCTGCCTACGGCGCGAACTTCATCCTTGAAAAGTTCTCGCAGGGGCTCGATGAGTTTGAGTTTCATTCGTTTCGGCAGACCGCCGACGTTATGGTGGGACTTGATGGTTTCCGAAGGCCCCTTGACGCTGACACTTTCGATGACATCGGGGTAGAGGGTTCCCTGAACAAGGAACTTCTCTTCATGAATCTGCTCTTCGAAAATATGAATGAACGTTCTGCCGATGATCTTTCGTTTTTTTTCAGGCGAGGCAACGTTTTTCAGGCGTTTGAGAAAGATGTCTTCGGCATCGACCAGATTGACGCTCAATCCCAACGGCTTGAGCACCCGCATAACTTTTTTTGCCTCGTTTTTTCGTAAAAGACCGTTATCGACAAAGACACAGTGAAGTTGTTTTCCGATGGCCTTGCTTACCAGAACGGCGGCAACGGTAGAGTCAACTCCGCCACTGATACCGCATATTACCGTTTCTTTGCCGGCGGTTTTCCGGATTTCCTCGATCTGGTGTTCGATAAACCCTTTGGGTGACCAGTCAGGTTTCAAACCGGCAATATCTATCAGAAAATTAGTCAGTAACTGCTTGCCATAGAGCGTGTGTTGAACTTCCGGATGAAACTGCAGGCCGTAAACCTTGAGGGCCGCCTTGCTGCCGGTCGTTTCAATAGCGCACATTTCCGAATTACCGCTGCTTGCCGTTACCGAAAAGCCTTCGGGCATTCGCACCACTTTGTCGCCATGGCTCATCCAGACGTCAGAGTTCGGTATGTCCTTGAAAAGCATGCTCTTGGCAGCGCCGTTTTGCTCTTCAACCTGTATTTTCGCTCTGCCGAACTCCTGTTTTGCCGAAGCATCGACTGCCCCGCCGAAATGCGTCGCTATGACCTGGAGCCCGTAACAGATACCCAGAATTGGTACCCCCAGCGTAAAGATTCCCTCATCAGGATGAAATGCCGATTCTCCGTAAACACTGCTGGGTCCCCCGGACAGAATTACGGCACCGGGTTTGTGTTCTCTGATTTTTTCGAGCGGTGTATTATAGGGTATAATTTCTGAATAAATCCCTATTTCACGTATACGCCGTGCGATAAGCTGTGTGTATTGTGAACCAAAATCGAGAACCAGAACTGAATGCATAAGAGTAAGAATGTTTGATGGTTTAATCGTCGTCTTCAAAAGATGAAAACTCGGATGGTTCCCTAACAGGTAGTGGTTGTGAGGGGGTTGCAACACCGCTGTCTATTTGTGCTGCTGCCTCTTCCTCAGCCGACTTCAGCAAGCCCGACTGGTATTTTTTAAACCCCCGGGGAGTAAAGTACTCTACATAAACATCGTCGGTAAAGAGTTCAGCAGGTCGATTGCTGCTACGGGAAACCGGAACGGCGATAACGGTTTCCGGCATGTGGAAGTACCTGTTTTCCATGCCGAGCGAGCTGTCTGCCAGGCACTTTTTCATGAAATTCGCCCATATCGGCAGTGCTGCCCTTGCTCCCTGACCGTAACTCATCGAGGTGAAATTGATTCTTTCGTCATCGAAACCCGCCCATACGGCTGCAGTGATTTGAGGGGTAAAACCAACGTACCAGGCGTCCTTGAGGTTTTGGCCCGTTCCGGTTTTTCCCGCTGCTTCGATGTTCAAACCGTATCGATAGGGTATGGCGACACCGGTTCCCCGCTTTACCACATCCTGAAGCATGGAAACCATGACATAGTTGGTCGTGGAGTCAATGGCGGTTCTTGTAATCGGCTTGTATTCGGTTACGGTATGGTTGAATTTATCTTCTATCCGGGCGATGCTGGTTGGCTCGACCCATACTCCGTTGTTCGCAAAAGTACCGAAAGCAGATGCAAGTTCGAGGGGTGTTATTTCAGATGTGCCGAGTGAAATGGACATGTTGGGATCGAGCTTTGAACGGATGCCCATTTTTTTTGCATAGCCGATGACCTCCGAAGGGCTCAGAAACTCATGCATCAAGCGGACGGTAACCTGGTTGAGGGATTTGCTGAGAGCATGGCGAAGGGTTGTGAGCCCGCCCGAAGAATGATCCGAATTTTTTGCGATCCAGACCTCGTTGCCGGTTTTGATGGCTAACGGCTGGTTCAGAATTCTGTGATTGGCTGGAATGCCTTTGTCAATCGCTGCCGTATACAGGAACGGTTTGAAGGTCGAGCCTGGCTGTCGTTTCGCTTGCCATACATGATCGAACTGGTACTCATATTTATCGGGGCTGAACTCACTTCCGCCGACCCACGCCTTGATATTTCCATTCGATGGGTCGAGTGCAACAAAGGCAATCTGCACACGGGTTTTATCGTGCAATAGTTTTTCCAGCCATTTCGTGTCATTTTGCAGTTCACTGAGCGCTTGTTCGGCAGAACTGCCGTTTTTAAGCAGTTCACGGTAACGCGGCGTTTCCCTGATTATCTGGTCTTTGAGTTTCTCTGGCCATTTCCACGATTTGTCGAAACGTTTCTGTATCCATGCTACATGATCCTTCACGGCTTCCTGCGCGTAACGCTGCATTCTGCTGTCGAGAGTTGTGTAGATGTTCAGGCCGTCGCTGTATACGTTGATATCGTGCTGGCGTGATATGGGCTTCAGGGTCTGACGGATATACTCGGTGAAGTAAGGGGCCTTGCCGTGATTTGTCACCGGAGTATAATCGAGCACAAGCTTGCTCTTGCGCGCGCTGTTCAGCTCGTTTTCGGAAATAAAGCCGGCTTTTGTCATCAGTGCAAGAATGAGATTGCGCCGGTTAACCGAATTTTCCGGGTTTCTCGAGGGATCATATGCCCTCGGGCTTTTCAGGATTCCCACAAGCATAGCACTTTCTGGAAGCGTCAATGAGCTGGCAGGTTTATTGAAATATGTCCATGCGGCAGCCTCGACTCCATAAGCCCCGGAACCGAAATACACTGTGTTGAGATAAAGAGCGAGAATTTCATCTTTGGTGTAGGTTCGCTCGAGTTCAACGGAGGTGAAGAATTCCTTGATCTTACGGGTTATGGTTCTTTCCTGGGTAAGGTAGAGGTTTTTCGCAAGCTGTTGCGTGATTGTACTTGCGCCATGCCACCGTTCTCTTCCCTTGAGAAGGTTTTCCCCGATGACAAGCACGAACCTGCGGACATCAAAGCCCCAGTGATCGTAAAAAGCAAGGTCTTCGGTTGCGATCAGGGCTTGGGGGACATAGGCCGAAATAGAAGAAAGTGGAACGTAGGTACGGTTTTTCAGAAAATACTTGTGCAGCAGTTTTCCGTCGGACGAATATACCAGCGAAGCCAGTTCAGGATTGGGGTTTTCGAGCTCTTCAAGACTTGGAAGTGTTCTGAAGAGGCTGAATACGTAAAAGAACATCGCAACAAACGCGATTACAACTGCCGCGACAACAACTCTGAATATGATCGTTGTTGTTTGTGCCTTTTTGTTTTTTTTATTGTTGACCTTATTTTTTTTCATGCTCTTCCTATTCGCCATAAAATTCAATTTCTCATACCATTACTTTCGTCCCTCGATTCGGCAGATCTGACGGGCCTGTTACATGCTGTTCCTGTCAACGGATCCCATTTTGCAGCCTACACTATCTGAAGAGTATCATCGTTATTGTCCGGGCACGAATTGTTTTTATAAAAATCATCTGCAAATTCAAAATGTTTTTTCAGCTGTTCGGCAAACCGTTCCGGGTCCTCGAGCATCGGCAGGTGGCCCAGATTCATGAACTGTACGAGCCTTGTAGGTGATGTGGATTTCTGTTTGCGGGTATGGAAGAGGGTAACCGTGCCATCAGGTGGAATGGTATGATCCTTCATACCGACGCAGCAGAGCACTGGCGAGGGAATCTCTATGACATGCTCTGTGTAGGCTCTGAGAACTTCACGGTCAATGGAAAAATGACCCACGGCATTCGTTGCATCTTTATCGGATGTGGTGAAATCCTCGACAATAATGTCGCCGTATTCCTGCCCTATATCGGCGGTTGCGGCCCGTTTGATGAACATTGTTCTCAGAGGTTCTACCCGGAAGGCATTTCGGAAACCCATTGAAAAATCGATCAATCCACCGAGAAACATCAGGCCAAACGAGGTCAATGCATTTTCCTCGAATATCCCGCAGGCAAGAATGGTTGTGGAAGTGACGATGTCCTGATACCTGAGAGAAAGTTCGGTGGCGACCATTCCTCCCATCGAGTGCCCGATAATGTGAAGGTTCCTTTCCTTGTTCAACCCCAGATGTTCAATCAGTGCAGCAGCTTCATCAGCAAACCCTTCAATGGTAAACGATGGTTTATGGTCGTTTTCGATAACCGTTTTTCCGGTTCCACTCTGGTCGTAGGTGATACACCGGTAATCGGGAGTAAGCTTTTCAATGAGAGGTTTCCAGTACCGCGACGAAATGGCCCATCCGTTGACAAAAAGCACTGCGGGCTTGTTTTTCAAATCTGCGTTGCTTGCTGCCGCATCGTTATAAAAAATCGTGCAGCGTTCGCTGGAAAAGTAGCTCATCGATCTCCGGGATTGGAATGACAAAGCAATAATATAACAACTTTTGATTCTTCAGGAATGCAAGGTATTGTTAAAACAGTCCCTTGGTTTGGGACGAAGAAGGGGAAAGAAAAAGCTAAAATAATTTATATTTAGTGAAGATTTTTTTATCATTACATCCCGTCTGGATCAATTATTAATCGGCGTATGGCGCAGCCTGGTAGCGCACTTCCTTGGGGTGGAAGGGGTCGTGGGTTCAAATCCCGCTACGCCGACTCCGTGTTACTTCCCAATACCGGCCTGATGTGAACATTGCAGAATATTCTTTTCTGCATCATTGAGTGAAGTATGAGTTCAGTCTGTACTCATACTCTCATCAACATTTCAACGGAGATTGCGTGATGAACTTTGAATGTGCTTTTCAATGCGAGTTGGAAGACCTCGAACCGCGCCCCGCGCTTACTATCAGGTTGAAAACAAAAGCCGGTGATATTGCTGAGATGTTCGACCAGGGGTTCAGCGCGATTGCGAGTTATCTCGAGGAAAAAGGCAAAAAACCACAGGGGCCTCCTTTTGCGATCTATTACAACATGGATATGGATCACCTCGAAGTGGAGTTCGGGTTTCCTGTTGAAGAAGGGATTGACGGGAATGCTTCCATACAGGCCTCGATGACCCCTTCAGGCAAAGCTGTGACCAGCCTGTATATCGGCCCATACGAAGAGGCTGAACCGGTCTATGATGCGCTTATGAAATGGATCAGCGACAATGAGTTGGAAGCAACCGGTGTAGCCTATGAAATCTACATGAACGACCCTGCTCTGACCCCGCCTGAACAACTCAAGACACAGGTATATCTGTTGCTTGTTCGTTAATGTTTTTTTAGTTCAGTTTTTTCCCGATACTGCGGCGATGATTTTTTGGTCAATCCCTGTCGCTCCTTGTTTGTAAAAGGTGAAAGACGGGGGATTTTTCGAGAGGAGTTGTGTGTTAGTGAAAAGATTACAAGAATGGCTGTTTTGCTGAGCATGTATCGTTACAATAATTGAAGAGGAAAGGAATAAAGGTTGTCGTTATCGGTGCCGGTGTTGGCGGGTTGACTGTCGGAGCTCTGCTTGCCCAAAAAGGATTTGACGTTTGTGTCTTTGAGTCGCAGGCGTATCCCGGTGGGTGTGCCGCAACGTTCGGTTATGACAGTTACCGCTTTGATGCAGGCGCTACGGTAGGGTGCGGTTTTCACAAAAAAGGACCGCTTGATTTGCTTGGGGAAGAGCTTGGTATTACATGGCCAATAATGTCTTGTGCGGCAGCATGGGACTTTATACATGGTGACAGGCAGATTCACCTCTCACAGTCGAAACAGGAGATTGTCAGGGTTTTTCCTGATTCGTTGCCCTTCTGGGAGGCTCAGGAACGCCTTGCTTCACTTCTCTGGTCGCTTTCCAGCGAGATTCTCATATGGCCGCCCAGTGGTTTTGGGGATGCAACCGTCCTGTTCAGGAAACTGCTTCGCAAAGCGCCAGTTCTTTCGCCTATGCTTCCCCTGGTGAATAAAACCGCTTTGCAGTGGCTTGCATCATATGGGCTTGATACCGACGTTGATTTTGTACGTTTTATCGATGCGCAGCTGCTTATCTCTGTTCAGACTACCGCGGCGTATGCAAATGCGGTCAATGCCGCCATTGCACTCGACCTTCCTGCAAAAGGGACGCACCGTTTGACCGGAGGAATCGGAAGTGTGGCAGAAAAGCTTGTTGCATCACTGGAGAATAACGGCGGCAGCATACGTTATGGTATGACTGTGGAAAGTATAGAGAGGAAACGGCGGCATGTTGTTGCAGTGAACACTTCGAATGGTACCGGTTATCCTGCAGATGTTATCGTTGCTAATCTCACTCCCGAATCACTCGCTGATTTGCTTGGAGGAAGTTCTTTTTCGATGAAACAAAAGGGAGGAACTCCCAAATGGAGTGCTTTTGTTCTTTACCTCGGTGTCGAGGAGTCAGCATTCGACGGGCGGCAGGCCAGCCATGTGCAGGTTATTCGGAAAGACTGCGAGCTGGGCGAAGGAAACAGCATTTTTGTTTCCGTTTCACCATCTGACGATAGCCTCAGGGCTCCAGAAGGGTACAGGGCTGTTACCGTTTCAACCCATAGCCGCCCTGAACCGTGGATAGAGGCTAAAGCGGCTGGAAAAGAGGTATACGAGGAGTTGAAAGAAGCCTACACGAAAAACATCATCTCATTGCTTTCAGAACATTTTGCCTGTATAGAGCAGAAAATTCATACGATTTTCGCGGCAACACCTCTTACCTGGGAACGCTATACCGGGCGTAAACATGGCTATGTCGGTGGTTACCCCCAGACTTCTCTTTTCAACGTCAGGGGGCCGGGTACGTCATTCAAGAACCTTTTTCTAACAGGCGATTCGGTTTTTCCTGGACAGTCGCTTCCAGGGGTTGTCACCGGGGCCCGCAGGGTGGTGGAGCTTGTGGAGAGAAAGTTTGGAACTCGGAATAAGAAGTAGTTCACTTCGTTCGCAGGAGTTAGTAGTAAGAAGAGAAATGCAGCTGAATAGGTGATGGTGCGTTAGATAGACCCCAGGGGCAATCCAGAGGGTGACTCGGCTAGGAAACTACTACAACTGAAGGTCAAGGGCGTTGGTGACCCGGAGTAATCCGGGCACCAACGCCCTTATTTCTTTTTCTTCATAATTCGAGAAAATTCGTGTCGATTCGTGGACCAAAACAACACATCGACAATTCATCTCCCAGTCATATATTGAAACTATGGATACTTTGGACAAGCTGAAGATACTTACCGGCTCGGCTCGTTACGATGCTTCGTGTGCGTCGAGTGGCAGCAGCAGAAGCGGTGGGGAAGGTTCTCTCGGAAACGCTTCGAGCGGGGGCATTTGCCATTCATGGTCGGATGACGGTCGTTGTATTTCGCTTCTGAAAGTATTGTTGTCCAACGACTGTCGATACGATTGTGCCTATTGTGTCAACCGGTCTTCGAATCCTGTCGAGCGTACATCCTTCACCGTCGAGGAACTTGTTGGATTAACCATCAGGTTTTATCGCCGAAACTACATCGAGGGACTTTTTCTCAGTTCAGCGGTTGAAAAAAGTCCTGATTACACGATGGAGAAAATGGTTGCGGTAGTGAGGCGGCTTCGTCAGGAAGAAAAATTTTTCGGCTACATTCATATGAAGATTATTCCGGGATGCAGCCGGGAACTGGTCAAAGAAGCGGGTCTCTATGCCGATCGGCTCAGCGTCAATATCGAGCTTCCCTCCGGTGACTCGTTGAGTCGGCTTGCTCCACAGAAACGCAAAGAGTCGATTCTCAAGCCTATGGCTCTTCTCGGTGAAACGATCAGCGCCAACCGGCTTGAGAGAAAGAAAAGCCGCAGCGTTCCGCGCTTTTCTCCAGCGGGGCAGAGTACGCAGATGATTATCGGGGCAAGCCCTGAGTCGGATCACAGGATTCTTCTGCTTTCACAGGGGCTGTATAAAAAAGTGAACCTGAAAAGGGTTTATTACTCTGCTTACGTTCCGGTTAACCATGATAATCGCCTGCCCGTACTTGCGAAACCTCCGCTAAAAAGAGAGCACCGCCTTTACCAGGCGGACTGGCTTCTACGCAATTACGGGTTCAGTGCGGATGAAATCCTTTCACGAGAGCATCCGTTCCTCGATGAGCATCTCGATCCAAAAGCTGCATGGGCACTTCGTCACCCGGAGTTTTTTCCGGTTGATATCAACAGGGCCGATTACGCGGCGCTGTTGAGGGTGCCGGGAATCGGGGTGACATCGGCAAAGCGAATCGTAGCGGCACGGCGTTACGCGGTTTTCACTCCTGATGGGTTGAAGAAGATTGGAGTGGTTATGAAACGGGCCAGATACTTCATTACCTGTTCCGGAAAACCGGTCGAACGGTTGTTCGACCGTCCGGCGCTGATCCGCAGGAAACTCCTCGCTGCTGAAACCGACACATCTCAGCCGCCATTGAAACAGCGTCAGATAAGTTTGTTTCAGTGACAAGTGACAGGAGATATGTCTCTGGAAAAAATAAAACCGGTTTGCTGTGAACTCTCATAAAGACCTGATTGTATGGCAGAAAGCCATGTCCTTTGTTGAAGACATTTACGGTCTTACGAAAAAATTTCCTGAAGAAGAAAAGTATGGACTTACAGCACAGTTGAGAAGAGCATCAGTTTCAATACCGTCCAATATTTCAGAAGGAGCGGCACGGAATAGCAAGAAAGAATTCGAACATTTTCTTTATATCGGATTGGGATCAATTGCTGAAGCTGAAACACAGTTGGAGCTTGCCCGTCGTCTTAATTATGTCACCTATTCAACAGTTGAAACTCAACTACAAAACATCACCGAAATAAGACGAATGATACAAGGGCTGATAGGTCACCTGATTTCTAATAAAGACTGAATCTCCTAACACATCTTTAGACTTGTTACTCGTTACTTGTCACTATCGACAAATGAACCGCTACCGCTACGACGGAACAACCGAGGGACTGTTAACCGCGATAGATCATGTTCTCCGGTGTGAAACCGATCCGCAAAAAGTCGAGCTGAAGCCTCAGCAGCAGAACCTTTTCGATGAAGGAATATATATCGCTGCAAATCCGGAAAGGGCGGATATCCTCATCCGAAGGTTTTCAGCTGCATATCCTGAGAATGCGCGGCAGGTGATATACGTTATACTTTCGGAAAAGGAAGAGATGGAAACGTCTATTCTGCAATACATGCATGTGGTCTCTCTCCATGGAAGCCGAATAGATGCACACCTCACTCATCCGGCGGTGCATGCCGTGCACTTTTTGGCCCGCAAAGTTGGACGCGAGGTGCATCGTCTCAAAGGCCTTCTTCGTTTTGCGATGCTTGAAGATGGCTGTTACTTTGCCAGAATGGAGCCGGATTTCAATATCATTCAGCCGTTGTCAACGTTCTTTACCCGAAGACTTCGAACCCAGGAATGGTTTATCTACGATGTCAAACGTTCGCTTGTGTCACACTGGGATGGCAGGAAGATTGATTTCGGTACTCTTGAATCGTTCCGTTCCCCTGAGCTTGCAGAGGAAGAGCTCCAGGTGCAGCGGCTTTGGAAAACCTTCTTTACCCATATTGCCATTCCCGAAAGAAAAAACCCTCAACTGCAGCGTTCGTTCATGCCGATGAAGTACTGGAAATATCTGGTTGAGAAAGAGTAGTGGTGCCATACAGGCCGTAACGATAGCTGTTGGGAACAAAAACCAAACTACCATAACAGTGCTTTGCAACCTACTGGTAAATATTTCGGTGTTAGTAAAGACCAAGGGCCTCTTGACCCTTCGGAGGTTGCTCGAACAGATTCTGCTGTTCAAAGAGTCTTAGATTCTTCATGCGCGATGCTACAGTCTTCTTTTTCCGTTATAATTCGCTGGTCAAAAGGTTTGTTACCATAAAACGAATATTATGATCACAAGCTCGTATATTTATTTGGTTATGCAATTCTCATACAATTTGAATCAATCATTTTAAGATTACCATGTTTCGAACTCTTCTTCTTGCATTCATGCTGATGCTTTTTACTCTTCCTCTCTATGCGGCTCATCCGCTGATTACCGATGACACCGGTACGCAGGGGGCTGGGAGGTTTCAGCTCGAGATAAACAGCGAATTCACCGATGATGAAGAGGATGCAGTTGACGAAACAGGGGGAGAAGTCGCTACGATCCTTTCATATGGCATCACCGATGACATCGATGTGGTCCTCGGCCTGCCTTATGTCTGGTACAGGGTCAAAGAGGATGGGTTTACCGTTGCCGATGCAGATGGCGTGGGTGACCTGACTCTGGAGGTAAAATGGAGATTTTTTGAATATGAAGACCGGGGTCTGAGCGTTGCCCTGAAGCCGGCTATTTCGTTTCCGACGGGAGACGATGAAAAGGGGTTGGGTAACGGAAAGGTATCCGGAGGGGGAGCGCTGCTTGTATCCAAAGAAGGGGTACTTGGCAAATTGCATCTCAATCTGGCATATATGTATAATGAATACGGTCTTGATGAAGACGACATGTTGTTGCGCAATGACATATGGCATGCCTCGTTTGCGGGAGAAATCAATGTTACCGCCGATATGGTCGGGGTTTGCAATATCGGGGTGGAAACAAACCCTGAAAAGGGAATGGATGATCATCCTGCCTTTCTTCTCGGCGGTTTGATCTATTCGGTTACCCAAAACTTTGATATCGATGCGGGTGTCAAGTGGGGATTGAACGACGTTGAAACCGATACAACATGGCTTGCAGGAGTTGCCTTGCGACTTTGATGTTTACCGGGTTATCAGGAAGGTAGGTATGCAAACGGTACGGTATATCATAACAGGAGGTCCCGGAAGCGGAAAAAGTACATTGCTCGATGCACTTGGTAAGCGGGGTTACCGCTGTTTTGAAGAGGTATCACGGCGGCTTATAAAGGAGCAGGCTCGACTTGCAAACGGTATTATGCCGTGGAACGATCTACCTGCTTTTGCAGGGCTTGCCGTTGACGCGATGGTCGAACAATATCACATTTCATGTGAGGCTGGAGGTGTCTGTTTTTTTGACCGCGCAATCCCGGATGTGTTCGGCTATCTCAAAAACAGCGATATAGCCGTTCCGGTGAAATACAGGAAGCTGCTCATGGGATGTTGTTTTCAGCAAGATGTGTTCATACTCCCTCCCTGGTCCGACATTTTCGAGCAAGACAGTGAGCGGCCTCAAACCTATGAAGAGTCGGTTTCTCTGTATCGTGCCTTATGCGATGCCTATCTGGAGTGCGGTTTCAGGTTACATCATGTACCAAAGGGTTCAGTGGAAAAGCGGGTGGAGTGTATCGTATCGCTTGTTGCCGGGTGACAGAAAGTCATAAAATGAACTCAAGATCATAATCTTTCTCGATGGTTTCTGAAACGAACGTTTTGAGTTTGTTGAGAAAGGTTAGAAACTCTTTGGGATCGATCGTTCTCCAGTATGCGGCTGCTATGGGAGTATCATGCCAGCCCAGGAGTGTCTTTTCCTTTTTTTGGGAGTCTATCTTCTGTTCGGCTTTTGCAAGGATAGAAAGCATTTTTTCGAGTTGACTGTGATGCAGGAACGCCTCGTCCCAGCTGTCCAGACCATGGCCTGTTTCTGAAACAAACGGCAGTTCGTTCAGGGACTCGACGATGTCGAAATGAAACAGGGCGGTATGGTTATGTGCGGATATTTCCAGCGTACCATAAGTGCGGTACTCACTGTCGTTGAGGCATACCCGGTTTATCGCTCCGGTTCTGTAAATGGACAGTTCCCGGTGTTCGGGGTTTGCGTCGTCGATGAAAAGATGTGTTATTTCCATTTCTGAAAGCAGGTCAAAATTCAAAACTGAAAAGACAAAAAAATTACCCTGTTTGCCGGGATATGTTACTGTGAACAGCTCTTACCAACGGCATGCCGATTCCTTTTATTATCACTTGTTTTTCGTCATTCCTCACGGTAAGAGGGATAGAAACCTTTAGCATGGCATTTCTGTTTTCCTTAAAGTTAATTGGTTTTAACCGGCTATCTTTATATAATATTAATTCAGTGCTGAATCAGGTTTACAATTCCCCATGTTATTCCGGATTTTTCCGGTAAGTGCTTGATTCAGAAGAGGATGAACAGGTCGTGAGCTAATGGGTTATGTGTTGGAACAGATTCTTATTCAAAACATTTACTAAAGCAGGAGAATGGACGGAAATTTTTCAAATAGAGTACAGGATGTCATTCGTCACAGCAGGGAGGAAGCTCTCAGGCTGGGTCATGACTATATAGGCACAGAACATTTGCTTTTGGGTTTGATCAAGGAGGGAGAAGGCATTGCTGCAAGGATTCTTAAAAACCTCAATATAGATCTTTACAAACTCAAGCAGAAAATCGAGGAAAGTACCCATCAGAAAGTGGCTGCGGCACAGATGGGAAATGTTCCTTTGACAAAGCAGGCGGAGAAGGTGCTTAAAATAACCTATCTCGAAGCGAAAATCTGCAAGTCGAACATTATCGGCACCGAGCATCTTCTTCTTTCCATCCTGAAAGGAGAGGACAATGTCGCTGCTCAGATTCTGGAGCAGTTCGGAGTATCCTATGATGCGGTCAGGGACGAGCTGATGACGATAACGAGCGGTAAAAGTGAATCAGGAGAGTCTTCTATGGAGGGAGCATTTTCATCCGGTTCGGAAAAGTATGCGAAAAAAGCTGAATCGAAAAGAGGTGAACGCACCAAGACTCCCGTCCTTGACAATTTCGGCAGGGACATTACAAGGCTGGCTGTGGAAGACAAGCTCGATCCGATCATAGGCCGAGAAAAGGAGATCGAGCGTGTGGCACAGGTTCTGAGCAGGAGGAAGAAAAACAACCCCGTTCTGATCGGTGAGCCAGGTGTTGGTAAAACAGCTATTGCCGAAGGTCTTGCCTTGAAGATTGTCCAGAGGAAGGTGTCCAGGATTCTTTACGATAAAAGGGTTGTCGCTCTCGATCTTGCTGCGCTGGTTGCAGGTACGAAATACCGCGGGCAGTTCGAGGAACGGATGAAGGCCTTGATGAACGAGCTTGAACGTTCCCGTGATGTTATTCTTTTCATCGACGAGCTTCATACCATTATCGGTGCTGGTGGCGCTTCGGGCTCTCTGGATGCAAGCAATATTTTCAAGCCGGCTCTTGCCCGGGGAGAGCTCCAGTGTATCGGTGCGACGACGCTCGATGAGTACCGTCAGTACATCGAAAAAGACGGGGCGCTCGACAGGCGTTTCCAGAAAATCATGGTCGAGCCGACCACCGTTGACGAGACTGTTCAGATTTTGCACAACATCAAGAGCAAATACGAAGCTCATCACCATGTGCGCTACGATGACGATGCCATTGAAAAATCGGTTAAGCTGTCGGAACGTTATATCACCGACAGGTATCTGCCCGACAAGGCTATCGATGTGATGGATGAAGCGGGTGCAAGAGTGCATTTAAGCAACATTCATGTTCCCAAGAACATTCTCGACCTCGAGCAGGCTGTCGAGGAGATCAAGTCCGAGAAGAACCGTGTTGTAAGAATGCAGAACTTCGAAGAAGCAGCGAAGCTCCGTGATAAGGAGAAGACCCTTCTCGAGTCTCTCGAACAGGCCAAGATCGAATGGGAGGAGCGGGCTGCAGATACGGTCTATGACGTTACCGAAGCCGATATTTCTTCTGTTGTCGCCATGATGACGGGCATACCGGTGATCAAGGTTGCTCAATCCGAGTCGAAGAGGCTGCTCAACATGGCAAGTGAGCTGAAAAAGGAGGTTATCGGGCAGGACGAGGCTATTGACAAAATCACCAAAGCGATACAGCGCACGAGGGCCGGGCTGAAGGATCCTGCCAGGCCGATCGGTTCTTTCATATTTCTCGGACCGACAGGTGTCGGCAAGACTGAACTTGCCAAGGCTCTGACCCGTTACATTTTCGATAGTGAAGATGCTCTTATCAGGGCCGATATGAGCGAGTATATGGAGAAGTTTTCCGTCAGCAGGCTTGTCGGTGCCCCTCCCGGATATGTCGGATATGAAGAAGGGGGACAGCTCACAGAGAAGGTTCGCAGAAAACCGTATTCGGTTGTGCTGATCGACGAGATCGAAAAAGCGCATCCGGATGTGTTCAATATTCTGCTGCAGGTACTCGATGAGGGTGTCCTGACCGACGGACTCGGACGAAAGGTGGATTTCCGGAACACGATCATTATCATGACATCCAATATCGGGGCTAAAGATATCAAGAGTATTGGCAGCGGTATGGGATTCATCTCTGGAGATGCGGCTGAAGACAGCAGCTATAAATCGATGAAGTCGACGGTTGAGGATGCCCTGAAGCGGGTATTCAATCCTGAATTTCTCAACCGGATTGACGATACCATCGTTTTCCACCAGCTCGAGAAGAAGCATATCTTCGAGATTATCGATATCATCTCAGGTAAGCTTTTCAAACGGTTGCATGAAATGGGTATCGAAGTCAGCATCGACGACAAGGCTAAAGGGTTTCTTGTCGAGAAAGGCTATGATCAAAAGTTCGGTGCAAGGCCGCTGAAGAGAGCGATGCAGAGAAATGTCGAGGATTCCCTTGCCGAAGAGATGTTGAAAGGGAAGTTTCCCGAGGGAAGTACCATCAGGATTTCTTACGATGAGAAAAACGACAAACTGCAGTTTACAAAGGTGCCGGACTCTTCAAAGAAAAGCAAGCAGAAAACGCCGATCGATGAAGAGCTGACAAACGGTAAGGATCAGTAAAACATAGAGGTTGTCTCGTTAGTCCTACAATTAATCTTCATGTCGTCATCCCCGGGCTTGACCCGGGGATCCATCTTCCAAAGAAAGTCGGTATGGATGCCGCATCAAGTGATGCATGAATCTCTACCGGAAACGTATGCATGGTAACTGATAGTCGTGAGGCTGTTCTTTTGAGACAGCCTCGTTGTTTTGTGACAAGTACTAAGGTTTCGGATGATCCTTGACGGCTGCGAGCGACTGCTGGAGCAGTTCGTCCGGCAACGGATAGTCTTCGAGTTTTCCGGACATGAACGCATCGTATCCCTGAAGATCCATAAGGCCATGGCCCGACCAGTTCATCAGGATGACTTTTTCTTTTCCTTCTTCACGCGCCAGGTTTGCTTCGCGAATTGTCTGGGCTATTGCATGTGAGGTTTCCGGAGCGGGAATGAAGCCTTCGGTATGTGCAAAGAGCAGCGCGGCGTTATAACACTCTGTCTGCGGTAAGGAATTCGCTTCGATGAGGCCATGCTGCAGAACGTGGCTTACCAGCGGAGCCATTCCGTGATAGCGCAGGCCGCCGGCGTGAATTGCCGGAGGAATGAACCCGTGCCCCAAACTGTGCATCGCCAAAAGAGGTGTCATTTTCGCGACATCGCCGGAGTCGTATATATAGGGACCTCTCGTCAGGGTCGGGCAGGCTTCGGGTTCGGTGGCGACGATACGAAGGTCTTTTCCGTTGATTTTGTCATGAATGAATGGAAAACTGATGCCTGCGAAGTTAGAGCCGCCGCCGGCACACCCTATGACGATGTCGGGATAGGTGTTTATTTTTTCGAACTGCTTTTTCGCTTCGAGACCGATTACTGTCTGGTGCAACATTACGTGATTCAGTACACTTCCTAACGAATAACGGGTATCATCGCGCTGGACAGCTTCTTCAATCGCTTCACTGATGGCTATACCGAGGCTTCCTGGTGTGTCGGGCTGTTCAGAAAGTATTTTTCGACCGATTTCGGTTGTGTCACTTGGGCTCGGGATACAGTCTGCGCCCCAGGTTTTCATCATGATTTTTCTGAAAGGCTTGTGGTCAAAACTGATCCGGACCATATATACCTTACACTCGATACCGATAAGTTTGCAGCTCATGGCCAAGGCGCTACCCCATTGCCCGGCACCGGTTTCGGTTGTCAGGTACTTGATACCGAATTCCCGGTTATAATATGCCTGCGCAACAGCGGTATTCGGTTTATGGCTACCTGCGGGTGAGACGCCTTCGTTTTTATAATAGATTTTGGCAGGGGTTCCAAGTGCTTTTTCAAGCCTCTTTGCCCGGTAAAGCGGAGATGGTCGCCAGAGTGAGAGGATCTCCCGTACCTCCTCGGGGATGGTGATCCAGCGTTCGGTGCTCAGTTCCTGTTCTATGATGTTCATGGGAAAGACCGGTGAAAGGTCTTCGGGTTTGATCGGCTTACCGTCCATTCCAAGAGGAAGTGGCAAGGGGGTTGGAAGGTCTGCCTGGATGTTGTACCACTGCCGAGGCATTTCATCCTCATGCAGGAGGATCTTGGTTGTCTCTGAACTCATGGGATATTGGAGTTGGTGACTGAGAAAAAGAAGGGGAGAAAAGAAGTGTGTGTGAACTGAAACTTCATGTCTGTCGAATTTATGGTGCCGAAGGCGGGAATCGAACCCGCACGTCCATTGCTGAACACAGGATTTTAAGTCCTGGGCGTCTACCAGTTCCGCCACTTCGGCAACACTCAGCTGCATTAATGGACGAGCAATTTAATATCTTCAGGGGAATTCGCAAAAAGATGCAGGATGTCTGTGTAGAAAGTCATGCCCCTTGATATCGAAAAGATACTTCGATTGGTCAGCCCTGTGCTTTTTTCCGAAAATGGTTGAATCCTCCAATGGTTTTGAGGTCGATGTTCATACCGTAGATGTCGGAAAGCAGCAGCCCTTTTTCTGCAGGGGTGATTTTACCGATAACGGTGATATCCGGATGTGATGCGATTGCGGAAAAGTGTTCTTCTTTCAAAGTGAAGAGAAGCTCGTAGTCTTCTCCTCCGCTCAATGCGTAGTTAACGGCATCGTCCTGGAACTCGTCGGCAATGTGCCGGGCCTGGGAAAGAATGGGAATACGGCCTTCTTCGATGTGCGCTCCGACTCCCGAGCGTTTGCAGATATGGGCAAGGTCGGAAGCTAAACCGTCCGATATGTCTATCATCGAGGTTGGCGTGATGTCGTGCCGGTGGAAGAACTCTACGATGTCGATTCGTGCCGAGGGGAGCAACTGTTGGCGTATTGCATCATTGTACTCTTCGAGATTGCTCATGACATCCTTATCGTATTTTTCCCCATGCTTGATATGTTCCAGCATGATGTTTTTTTCACGCATGAGTACTTTAAGGCCGGCAGCGGCACCTCCAAGAGAGCCTGTTACACAGATGAGGTTTCCTGGTTCGGCGCCTTTTCGGTAGGATATTCTTTCTTTTTCCGCTTCTCCTGCAACCATGACGGATATGACAATACCTCCTGAAGAGGCTGACGTATCTCCACCTGCCAGGGCTGTGTTGTAGCGTGTAGCGGTTTCGCTCATGCCGCTGTAAACGGTCTCGACAAATTCAACCGATGCTTTCGACGGAAGAGCGATCGAAACCAGAGCATAGCTGGGCTTTGCATTCATTGCGCAGATGTCCGAAACGTTGACGCTGATCGCTTTGCTGCCAAGATGCTGAAGAGGGGTTGTCAAAAGATCGAAATGAACCTGTTCGAGCAACAGATCCGTGGTTGCAACCTGGACAGTCGAAGAAGACAACTCGTAGACGGCACAATCGTCTCCAATGCCTTCAAGAAGTCTTGGTTTGGTTTCACAGGTTGGAGCAACGATCGAGGATATGCGTTCAATAAGGCCAAATTCACCGATATCGGAAATAGGTTTAAAAGACATTTTCAGTAAATTCAAGTTCTTGGTGGAAAAATAGCAACAGCGTTCTTGTAGATAACATAGACAATTTGTTTTTCATATGGGTTTCTTTGACAAGCTAAAATTATCACGGCTCAAGGAAGGATTGACAAAAACTCGTGAATCCATTCGTGAGAATATATCCAGGATCACCCAGGGAAGGACCGATATTGACGAGGAGTTTCTCGAAGAGCTTGAAAATATACTCATTGCAGCGGATGTAGGGGTCGAAACGACGCTCAGCATAGTTGATCGCATTACCGAAAAAGCGGAGAAGGAAACCTATCATTCTGAAGATGAGCTTAACGGGATGTTGATGCGGGTGATGGAGGAGATGCTGCTGGATACGTCTGAATCGCATCCTGTGGATTTTGATGCAGCCTTACCGGCAAAACCCTATGTAATTCTCATTGTCGGAGTCAACGGTGTAGGTAAAACAACCAGTATTGCAAAACTTGCTCATAACTATAATAAGGCAGGAAAAAGAGTTATCATCGCAGCAGCGGATACGTTTCGTGCGGCAGCGGTACAGCAGCTGCAGATATGGGCTGACAGGGCAGGGGTTCCGATGGTAAGCCAGGGACAAAATGCTGATCCGGCATCTGTTGTTTTTGATGCTGTCAGCTCTGCTGCTGCGAAGGGTGCCGATGTTGTGCTTGTTGATACGGCGGGCCGATTGCATAACAAGGCCCATCTCATGGAGGAACTCGCTAAAATCATGAGAGTGGCAAAAAAGAAAGTTCCGGATGCTCCTCATGAAGTGTTGCTGGTGCTTGACGGTACGACCGGTCAGAATGCTGTTTCGCAAGCCAAAGAATTTACAAAATGTGTCAATGTCACCGGTTTGATCGTTACCAAGCTCGATGGAACGGCAAAAGGCGGGATTGTGCTCTCGATATCCAGGGAGCTTGGGTTACCGGTAAAATATATCGGCGTTGGGGAAAAGATCGATGACCTTCAGATATTCGATCGAGGAAAATTTGTGGGAGCGTTGCTTGGGAAGTGAAGAATAATGCTGATGTTTATTGAAGTAGTGTTTTATAAGGTTCGAACCGGTGATTCAATGGTGTCGCAGGATTACATGGATGCCCCATCGGGTGGGGCGTGGCTTTACTCGATGACGGATGAGTGTTCTTTCAGCTCTTGCAAGTATGACGTTACTTTCTGCTCGAAAGCGCAGATACAGGTCTCGGGGTTTCTGACTCCGAGAAGGTGAGTGCCTCTTGTGGTGTCTCCCGCACCAAGCTTTGGTGCGATGATGAACGTTTCGTCAAGTGACTCTGCAAAATCGGAGACAGTGCTTTCCAGTCTGAGAGGAGAACGGATGATAGAGATGTTGATGATCTGGGCGTATCTGTTGTCGAGCAGGTAGTCGATGTGCCAATGAAGTTTTTTACCGGTAGGTGGTTGTAAATTAGATGTGGCAAGGTTGTTGTTCTTGAAAAAACGGATCATCTGACTCCTTATTTTATGAGGAGGTTTGCCGCTGGAACGGGAAGCGTGACGGACAAGGCGCCTTGCCAGTGGCATGGATGCCGGGTCGTTGCCAAGAGCGGAACCTACGTAGAGATAGAAGCCTGGGTCGAGAGGGATCTTTCTGCCTCCAAGAAATCTGCCGAAGCTGAGGTTCAGTTTCTTTGAAAGGAGTATGAAAAGTGCATAAGTCCCCTGTCGGGGACTGTCCCCGAAACATGTTATCGGCATGGTTGAAAAGATGAGGTTCATGATATTCGGGAAACTACATGTTTTTGAACTACCGGAAAAGAACTCATGGCTGAAGAACAGGATGCTCGTACCTATAAAAAGCGCCGTTGCGAGATGGTCGAGCAGTTGAGGCGCTATGGAATAAACAACTCCCGGGTTCTGGATGCTTTTCTCTCAGTCGAACGACATCTTTTTTTCGATCTGAAAGATCGGGATTATGCATACGACGACTGTGCCTTTCCAATCGGTTGCGGTCAGACCATTTCACAGCCTTTTACCGTGGCATATATGACTTCGATGCTGGTAGAGCGCTGTTCGGGGGGGAAAGTGCTTGAGATTGGTACAGGATCGGGGTACCAGGCAGCGATTCTCGATTGTATAGGATATTCCGTATATACTGTCGAGCGGATACCGGAGCTTTTCGAGCGGTCATCCGGGATATTCAGTCTGCTCGGTCTGAATATTCGACAACGCCTTGGCGATGGTACTCTTGGCTGGAGTGATCATGCTCCGTACAATGGGATCATTGTAACCGCCGGTGCTCCTGAACCACCGCATACGCTTCTGGCGCAGCTTGCTGGTGGAGGAGTTATGGTCATTCCCGTCGGAAACAGTGCAGGGCAAAGAATGACGGTGATGACTTGCAGAGGAGGCACATTCGGCCGTGAGGAGTTTCACACATTTGTCTTTGTTCCTCTGGTTGGTAAAGAGGGTTGGAGAGATGGATAGTTCGTCAGCCGGCAGTGGAGAGCTGCCGGGATTTCACTTGAATGCTTTGCGTATAGTTGGCAAAACAAAATAAAACTGAATAACCAGAAAATCGTTGTGACATGGGAGTTATAACAGGGATAAGGGAGAAGCTGCATTTTGTTCTTTACGCGTTAGTGGCAGCATTTATTGCCCTTATTGTGTTTGAATGGGGGATGAATTTTAACGGTTTTTCCGGAGGAGGAGCTCTGGCGGGCAAGGTTAATGGAAAACCGATCGAATATCGGCATTATGAAAGAGTGTATGAGAGTCTTGTTGATAATTTCAGGAGTCAGGCATTGCAGGCAGAGCTTACCGATGCTGTCGAAAGAGAGCTGCGCCAAAGGGCCTGGGATATTGTTGTCAACCAGATCATTCTCGAAGAGCAATTGGAGAAATACAATATTCGTGTCAGCGATGAAGAAGTCGTTGCAGCAGTCGAGAGTGACAACCCTCCGATGGTTATCGTTCAGAATTTTTTCGATCAGGAAACCGGTTCAATCGATCGCGAAAAACTTGAAAAAGCAAGGATGGCACCGGAAAACAAAGAGATCTGGATAAGGATCGAAGATATTATCAGGGGAGAGTTGGTGGAAAAGAAACTCCAGCAAACCCTCAATAGAATGGTGCGGGTTTCCGATGCAGAACTCGAGGCTGTTGTTGATCGGGAGTTGGGCTCATTTTCGGCATCTTTCATCCCAGTTCCCTATAGCATGGCCGGTAATGACACGCTTTTTACGGTTACCGATAAGGAGGTTGAAGACTATTACAATGAAAATCGGGAAATGTTTCGCCAGGAACCAACAAGAGCCCTGGATTATGCTGTTTTTTCAGCAGTTCCCTCGAGTCGTGACAGTATGTCAGTCAAAAACGAACTCGAATCGCTTGCTGTGAATTTTGCTGAAGCCGATGACGACAGTGCATTTGTGAATCTTCAAAGTGACCGATCCGATGCGTTTGACAAAAGGTATTCCCGAGCGGATTTTTCGGTAGAAGCTGGGGATTATGTCTTTGATGAAAGCCGTCTCGAAGCAGGTGGGATAATCGGTCCGGTTGCAGATCGTAACGCTTACCGACTGATAAAGGTTAAGGATGTTTCCAATGGTGAGCCTGTTGCCAGAGCCTCGCATATTCTGATTCCTTTCGAGGAGGGAGATGCTACGGGTGAAGCTGCAGCTCGCGAAACCGCTGCCGTGATACTGCAGGATATACGTGCAGGGAAAAGATTTGCCGATCTTGCCGAACAGTATTCACAAGATGAAGGTTCGTCATCTCAGGGCGGGGATCTCGGTTGGTTTGCCAGAAATACCATGGTGCCCGAGTTTGATGAAGCAGTTTTTGGTGCAACTACGGGCTCTCTTATCGGACCTGTTGAAACCAGGTATGGCCTCCACATTATCAGTGTTACCGGTAGAGATACGAAAACAATTACCTGTTCTGAAATTGTCAGGAACATCAGGCCTTCGGACGCTACTCTTGAAAATGCACGGCGCAAGGCTGCGGAATTCCAGATAGAGGCGGAAGAGAACGGTTTTGATCGGGCTGCCGAGACGCTCGGGATTGACCAGCATACAACCGGCTATGTTACAAAAACAGATATGATTCCGGAGATAGGTTATAATAACACCATTACAAGATTTGCATTCACTTCTTCAAAGGGGGCTGTTTCGGATGTCATTCAGACTGATTCCGGCTTTCTGGTTATGCAGGTTTCAGGAAACAATGATTCAGGATATAGAAAACTGGATGAGGAACTGCAGGGCGTCATTCGTTCCGAGCTATTGACAAGAAAAAAAGGTGAAGCTCTCGATCAAAAGCTTTCCGCTTTACTCGAAGAAAAAAACGGTAACCTCGATGCTGTTGCCGGAGCTCTTGATGGTGTATCGGTTGTCACAGCTGAGAATATTCGTTTCAATGAACAAGAGATTCCCGGTTATGGCAGGGATATCCGGTTGATGGAAGCCATAATCGGTATGGAACCAGGAAGTGTGTCGAAACCTGTAGCGATTTCCGACGGGAGAGCATTGATTCTGCTTCATAAAAAGACCTATGAAAAGAATGATCTGGAGTCCAGGAAAAACATGCTGCGCGCCATGCTCGAGCAGGTAAAGGAAGAGCGGTTTGTACAAGATTATTTTGCTGCTGAACGCCGTGCTGCAACCATCGAAGATCTGCGAGGGTTTTAGTGGAGCAGTGTTTATTTGTCACCTGTTTCTTCTGCCTGCGTAACCGTAAGGTTAGCCTGGAATTTTTTCAGTCTGTCTTTTATTTTCGATGCTGTTGGCAAGCTGAGGCAATCTTTGACGAGTTCTCTCGTTTCATCGACGGTAAAACGACGGGCCAATGCTTTTAACTGAGGAATATCGGCACTTACGACGCTGAACTCTTTCAAGCCGCACCCAACCAGGAACGGCAGTGCAAGGGGGTCCGAGCCCATGTCGCCGCAGAGTGATACACGACAGTTATTGCTGCATGCGGTAGTGATAATCCTGTGCAACTGCCGAAGTATTGCCGGATGAAATTTATCGAAAAGATCCTGAACGATTTCGTTGTTTCTGTCTACGGCTAGTGTGTATTGTGTCAGGTCGTTTGTGCCTATGCTGATAAAATCGACGGCTTTGGTGATTTCATCGATGATTTCTACCGCTGCAGGTATTTCAATCATGGCACCGAGTTCGGGTTTCGTGAAACGGATCTCGGATTTATCAAGCTCTGTGACATGTTTTTCGAGTGTGTCCCGTATAGCCATGATTTCGTCAAGTGAAGAGATCATGGGTAGTAGAATCTGTATGTTTTCCGATCCGTTGGCTTTTAAAATGGCTCGGAGCTGAGCGTCAAGGATTTCCGGTACGTCTATCAATATTCGTATGCCTCTCCAGCCAAGGTTCGGGTTGGGTTCGCTGATCGGGGAGTAGATCAGTTTATCCCCCCCAATGTCAAACAGGCGTATGACAAGCGGTTCAGGGTTAAGGGCTTCGGCCATTTCCCTGTAGTATTCGGTTTGTTCTGTTTCCCTTGGCGGTTTGGTGTTATCGATAAAGAGGTTTTCGCTTCTGAAAAGTCCCACCCCTTCAGCACCGGCAGAACGTATGGATGGGATTTCCTCCTTGACGTCGATATTTGAATAAAAATGTAACCTTATGCCACATTTCGTTACAGCAGGAGCGTTTGCAAGTTTGCTGGCAACAGCTTCTATTTTCGATTCTTCTGTCATTTTATCCATATAATTTCTGACAGTGCCCTCATCAGGGTAAGCGATCGCTGTTCCATCACCACCATTGATAACAAGAGGGGTTCCCATAGATATCTTTTGGGTGAAATTGCTGAGTCCGACGATGATCGGGATATTCAGTGATTTACAGATAAGAGAAATGTGGGATGTTATGCCTCCTGTTTCGGTGACGAATCCTTTGACGTTGTTTCTGCTGAACAAAATGATATCGGCAGGAGAAAGGCAAGTAGAGACTATGATCATGCCTTCGGGTATCTTCGATTGCAGTTTTTGGTTGTGAAGGTTTCTGATAATCCGGTTTTTAATGTCGACAAGATCCTGGGCCCTTTCCTGAAACAGCAATTCAGATGATTTTTTGAAATGCTCAAGGTAATTATCAAACTCTTCGTCAATGACCAATTGTGCCGGTTTCTTCTCATCACGGATTCGCCTGATAATACTTTCTATCAATACCTGATCGTGAAGCAACATGATCTGTGCCCGAAAAAGATCTGAATATGCCTGCCCAAGTTTTTGTGTTGTGACCCGTTCGATTTTTTCCAGTTCTTTTTCTGATCGCTGCAGCGCCTCAAGAAACTTTTCTATTTCATGTTCTAATTTTTCCGGTTCCAGTTTGTCATAAGAGTTCTCAATCTCTTTGTGAACAAAAAGATAGGCAGGTCCGATAGCAATGCCTTTCGAGGCTCCGATACCGTGAAATACATGTTCTTGCGACTGATTGTCCGGGAGGTGTTGTTGGTCGTTCATAACACAATGACTTTACTATAGCCCGTTTTTTATTCTTGCCAAAGCCCACCGAAATGCAGGCTTACTGGCTTTGGCTTGTTGATGTTCAATGTACTCAGAACGGTGCATCGTCAGGTGCAATAAATGTGTCTGGCGACGAGCCTTCTGAGCCTGGTGGAGATGGCGGTTCCGGCAACGGAGGCTGTAGTTGTGGAGGCGGCGGTTTCGTCGTGTTCTCCGGCCCATTGGAGGTCGCTTCTCCATAATTGTCCATGCTGTAAACGTTTGCTGTGGAAAGAAAGCGGCCGTAGTTTTTCAGGAACCGGAGTCGAATGTCTCCAATCGGACCATTTCTCTGCTTGCCAATGATAATTTCGATGATATCTTTCGTTGATGTACCATCGTCGAAGGTGCTTTTGCCATACATTTCCGGTCGGGATAAAAACATGACCACATCTGCATCCTGTTCTATGGAGCCCGATTCTCTGAGGTCACTTAACTGAGGGCGTCTGTCCCCTGAACGCTGTTCAACCGAGCGGTTAAGCTGGGCAAGTGAGATGATCGGAATGTTAAGCTCCTTGGCAAGAGCTTTAAGAGATCGTGAAATCTGGGCTATTTCCTGTTCACGATTTGATTTACCATCCCGGACAGGAGTAACCAGCTGAAGATAATCGACGACAACCATACCGATGTTGTGTTCCTGCTTCATCCTTCTGGCTTTTGCCATAAGCTCCATGATCGAGATGCCAGGTGTATCGTCGATAAAGAGTTTGGAGTCGGCAAGGGCGTCCATACTGTTGATGATCTTGCCCATCATTTCAGGGGTTATTCTACCTGTTCTGACTGCCTGCGATTCAACATAGGCTTCAGCGCACATGAGCCTTACGGCAAGCTGAATTTCAGCCATTTCAAGGCTGAAGAACAATACTGGGGTGTCGAAATCAACTGCAGCATTTCTGGCAAGGGCCAGGGAAAATGCTGTTTTGCCAGCAGAGGGGCGTGCGGCTATGATGATAAGATCCGATGGCTGGAAGCCTGCGGTCAGATCATCGAGTTCTGAAAAACCAGATGACGTTCCGGTTACCGAAGTCTGTGATGAACTTAGGGACTCGAGCATCCTTGTTGCGTTTTTCAGCAATTCCTTGATATTCGAGGCTTTTTTCTTTATGCCGGCCTGGGATATGCTGAAGAACTGCTGTGATGCAAGTTCAACGAGATCGAAAACATCTATGGTGGAGCTGTACGATGCACTGGATATATGAGATGAAATAGAGATAAGTTTCCGGTAAAGGTATTTTTCCTTGGCAAGTTTGGCGTAATACTCGATGTTTGCGGAACTGACAACCTTGTTGGTGAGCTCTGCGAGGTATTGTCGGCCACCGACGTTTGCAAGTTCGTTCATGCGGGATAGTTCCTCGCTGACGGTAATGATGTCTATGGCCTGTCGTTTCTGATAGAGTGAAAGCATCGCCTTGTAAATAAGTTGATGACGCTGCTCGTAAAACACCTTTTCTCCACTTTCACCGAAAATCTGAATGACCTGTTCGATAGGTTCTCCTTCAAGCAGAATACAGGCCAATACTTCCTGCTCTATTTCTGTAGAGTAAGGGGGGATCCTGCTTTCCTGCGAAAAATCGATATCCTTGCTCAGGTCAAGCCGAGGTTTGTTATGTTTTCTGGCCGTTGCTTGCTTCATGGTACTACGTGATAACCTTGTCAACAATCGTCAGTAAGTATCAGTAATCTTCTCTATATTCGATCAATAAACTGTTCTGCTCGCCAATTTCCTTCTGCAAGCAGCCAAACAAGGAACATCGGCACTACATGTTCAATTTTTCAATTTAACTTTTAATATAACATCGAACCTGTTCAACACATGTTATCATAATGACTCCGAAGCATCTTTACGTCTTCCCAGCAGTGGCGTTTCCAGTTCGGATTGCGTAAAAGAGCGGCCGGATGATATGTTACGATGACATCGTAACCGTTCCATCGAAGAATCCTGCCCCTGAGGTTTGCCATAGACTGTTTGTTATCCAGTACCGTGTTTGCCGCTACCCTTCCCAAGAGCAATAGAACTTTTGGTTTAATCAACTGCAACTGAATTTTCAGCCAAGGCATGCAACTCTGGATTTCATCAAGGTTCGGGTTGCGATTTTCTGGAGGACGACACTTGATGATATTGCAAATAAACACATCTTCTCTCGAAAAACCGATCGCTTCGAGTATTTTGTCCAGAAGTTTTCCAGAGCGTCCTACGAAAGGCCGTCCCTGTGCATCTTCTTCGGCTCCGGGGGCTTCTCCTATGACTACAATTTGAGCCTTAGGGTTTCCTTCTCCAAATACAAAATTGTTGCGGGTTTCGGCAAGGCGGCATTTGGTACAGTCTTTTGACTGTTCGTAAAGGTCGTTTAAGTCCCGGAATCGAGCTGCAGATTCCTTTTGTGCGTTAATGGAGCTATCATCTTCAAAGAGAGATCCCTGCATGATTGGCGTATAGAAAAGGTTTCTGTTTATGGTCAATGCTTGATAGCTGGATAGCCAGCAAACTTAACCGGCGTTTTTGTTACTTGTCGCTGTTTATGAGTTCTTCGACGATATCGAGCATTCGTTCAGCAGCTTCGTGTTTACCGAGTAACGGCAGTTCGTAGACGTTCATATGCTTGTCTATCAGTGTCAAAATATTGGTGTCGACTTCGAAACCTGATGTTTTGCCGTCAAACGTGTTGTAAGCAACCAGGTCCAGTTGCTTCTGCTCCAATTTTTCCTTAGCGTTATCGAGGTTTCCTGCGGTTTCAAGAGAAAAGCCGATTGCGATTTGGTGCTTTTTTTTCTGTTTTGAGAAACCAGCAAGAATATCAGGGTTTCTGACAAGATTAATTTCCATGGTTTTGCTGTTTTTTTTGAGCTTGCCGGTAACATAATTTGCGGGCCTGTAGTCTGCTACTGCAGCAGCTCCTATAAAAATATCACAGGACTGATAGTGTTCTTTTACAGCAAGGTCCATTTCTTCGGTGCTTTCTATATCCAGCCGGTCAACACCTTCTGGGGTCGGCAAGTGAACCGGGCCGGTGACCAACGTTACCTTCGCTCCTCTCTTTGCTGCAGATGTGGCAAGAGCAAATCCCATTTTTCCCGAGGAATAGTTGGAGATAAAACGTACATCATCGATTTTTTCTCTTGTTGGTCCCGCAGTTATGACAATGGATTTTTCCTGAAGTTTCGAGAGACGGGGTGTTGCTTCAACAGTTGTTTCAGTTGTTTCAATAATTTTTACGATTGCTTCGGGTTCAGGCATTCTTCCTGTTCCGCATTGGCCTGATGCAAGTTCACCGCTCTCAGGGTTGATGACTGTGCAGCCATTCCTCGAGAGCCAGGCAAGGTTTCTCTGAACCGATGCTGATGTGAACATTTCGCCATCCATTGCGGGAAAAATAAGTTTCGGTTTGTTCGGACGAAGTGTGATAAAAGAAGCTGATAGCATATCATCACATATGCCTGCACTGAGTTTTGCAATAGTGTTTGCAGTAGCAGGTGCAATGACATACATGTCAGCCCACTCTCCCATTGAAATGTGTTTTGTCCAGTCTTCTTCTGTTGAAAAACTATCAGGGAAAATATCGGTGTATACCGGTTCCTGTGACAAGGTTGACAGAGTAAGTTCAGTTACGAATCTGGTGGCTGCCTGTGTAGCCAGAACCCGAACGTTTGCTCCCTGTTTTTTCAGGAGCCGGATAAGTGCTGGTATTTTGTAGGCGGCAATGCCGGCGCAGATTCCCAGTAGAATGTTTTTGTTTTTTAGGTTCATGTATGTTTTATCATCATATATTAAACCGTTAACAGGGCATATGGCACATTGTTACAGACAATGTACACGAATCATCGTAAAATGCTTGTATCGTTCGGTTAAACCGAATATTATTTTTCCTTTCCGGTGCCAAGTACCCTGTCCCAAAACTGTTCCCAGTTATAGAACCGTTCTCTGTACGAAAGACTCACCCCATAGGTTTCCTGGGGTTCAAGGAGATTCGTTGTTGTAACATCGTTACCAAAAAGGCCGTATGAGCGGTAGGCCTCAAAGAAAAGTTTGGGAGTGACACGGTATTCAAGTTGCTGGCTGTTGCCATAATAGTCGAAAAGAGCGGTTTTGCCTATGTCGGGACTGCTTCCGGTTCCTATGAACCGTACTTTTCCTCCGGTTCCCGGAACAAGGAACGCCAATGAAAATTCAAGACCGCTGAGAGATCCCTGATCGTCGAGACCGACATTCACACTAAAGCTCTCGAAACCTGCGAAATCTTCGACAAACCGGGAGATCTGTGATGAAAGCAAACCGGTTCCGGCAGAAAGCCCCACACTAGAGAACGGTACGCTGCCGAGGCTACCCTGACTGCCAGGGCGGGCATACCACTGTTTGGTTAGCAGAAGTGAAACTACATTGAGTTCAGCGTTCGGATCGATTTTGCTGCTTTGGTTGCCAATCATGTTTTCAGAAGAATATGGCTGTGAATCATCGTTAAGATAGTAGCCCATTTGGACATCAGGATTATTCAGCGTTCCCTGAATTGCCAGCAGAAGACGAACGTTATCGCTTTCGCCTGTTTGTGCGTTCGATGCGTTGACGAATTTTCTTCCAAAAAGATTTTCCATGACGCCATCTCTTATATCGACGTTGTTCCAGGCAATTCTGCCGCCATCTTCAAGGTCGAAATTGCTGTTGGAAAATCTGTACTTACCCGAAGAGATGTTGACAGAGCCAAATAAACGATAGCTTTGCTGGTTTTTGTTGACGATAAGCGAAAAGTTCTGCAACGTGGTCTCAAGCTGTTCGCTTCGTGTTCTGTCAAATATCATGTTGTATTTCAGCGGAGCGCCACTTTGCAGCTTGAGGTTTTGAATCTGAATGATATCGATGAGAGTGTAATAAAATTCAGGAGTTTCCAGCTCTGACGGGTCTTCGGCATCTGCAGGGTCGACAGACTCGGGGTGACGAGGAACGAATGTTACGAAACGTTCTACTCCGATGTATTTTGCGCTTTCATTGGAACCTGTTCTGTACAGTGTGAAATTGGCGTCGGTAATCAGCAGGTTGCCGGTAAGAATCGGTTGGGAAACCTCGCCATAGAAGCGAACCTTGTCGGATGTGCCGGTAATGGTGCCGAAAGAGGTTTCATCTTTTTTGTCCTGCTTGTTAAACAGTAAAAGATTTTCAAACGATGCGACAAAGTCGATCGTTGTTGCTTCAAGGTTTTCAATGCCGACCGATCCGCTGATTCTCCCGGTTCCCCCAACGGCATCTTGGATGGTGATTTTCCTGAAATCGGCTTTCTGAGGGGTAATGACGATTGATCCGGACAGGCGGTAGACCGTTTCAGTCGGGGTTACGGTTATTTCCGTATCCATGAGTTCCGCGCTGAAATAAATGTCCGGCTTGGGTGTTGCGCCTTTTACCGTGAGTTTAGCCGGAATGGTGCCTTCTGCAGTATCGAAGAACGGTAATAGCAGTTCAAGAATTTCTGCGGATAAGTGATCGGAAGAACACGATGCAGAAACAGGTTGGTTTTCTGGAATGGAATATTCCAGAGGGAACCAGTTGATTCTAAGGGGGATCGACGCGTTGCCCTCGAGATCGTTGAGCGGTTCGGGTGACATGCGCCCGGTTGTAAATTCAGCGTTCAGTCGTTGACCTTTGTGAGATGCCTGGAGGTTGATGCTGCCTATGATCACATCATCATAGGCGAGGTTTTGTCCGGTAAGTTTCAGCGTGGCTGTTTTTGCATTAGAGCTGCCACTGATACGCAGTGAGGATGATATCGAGCCCTGGAGTGTGGCTTCAGGAAAGAAAATCTGAAGTTCCTCCAAGTCAAGGTTTTCAATACTGCATTCGAAGAGGCCGGTTAACTCATTACTGAGCAAACCGTTGCAGGTGATTGCCTGTTCTCTGTTGCGTGCCTTCAGCTCATAAAGACGGGAGTAGTTGCGTCCGATATCGAGCTTTGCTCCCTTGTTGGCGGTCCACCCATTTCCACCAGGGTCTGTTACTGAGAAATCGTTAAGTGTCACATTGTAAAGGTTGCCGTTACGGGTAGCCGCTATATCTGCTGACAATAAGCGCTGGATGTCAGGAACTCCCAGTTCAAGACGGGTTCTTACTCCAGAGTTGCCGTAATCAGCTTTCAATGAAAGCTGTTCGATGTTGTGCCAACCTGTTTGCAGGATGGACGCTTTTGCCTCGACGGATGTGCGGATAAAGCCGGTATCGTTGTACTCCGCAGCTATCGTTATCGTCGTGTTGTCTACCGAGAAAGCAGTTTCGTGGCCTAACTTTTCAATATTGATCGAAGATGTGAAATGGAGGTTGTCGTTGCTTCTGTATGATTTTCCCGAGGCCTTGCCTGAAAGTTCATACTTTTCGAGAGGGAAAAAAACAGCCAGCGGAGAAATGTCTCGAACCGTAAGCGTATAGTCGGCTGAAAAATCTTTTTCAATGCTCTCAGCGGCGGGATCCGGGAGAGTTGTGCTCCAAATGTTGTTTTTCGCGATTTCCCGAGTTGCCGAAAGAGTTGTAAGGTTTATACCGGCAAGGAACTCTCTGAACGTATATTGGCCTTCAGCGCTGAAGTCGAGAAAGTCGCTTTTGAGGTTAACTCTTGATATGGGCGATTTCTGTGTGATTTGGAACGTTAGTTCTGAACCATTCCGAAATTTGTAATCGTTAACTGTCGACTCGTTGAAGAGGATCGAGATGTTTCCGTTGAGTTTTTCAGGATCAAAATGTTCCCCTCGGAGACGAGCTGAAAAGGTGAGATTCGAGCGCACCTTTTCAGAACTGAGAATTTTTGAGAGATCAATATTAGCGGCGGATCCATTGCCTTCATAAAAGGGGACCTCGCTGCTCCAGTCGATTTTTCCATTCAGCGAAACATTTGTATTGCCTTCGCTAATGCTGCATCCGGTTGTTAGAACATTATTCTTATAGGTCAGGACAATGTTTCCCTCGGTTAGCTCCTGCTGTTGCCAATACGAATCCTGAAAGTCGATCGAAACTGCTGCCTCGAGGGGTTGTGGAGAGAGGCCGCTTCCGGAAAAAGTTCCTGTACAGGTTATACCGCTCGCGGTGGTTGTATCCTCGACCAGGAATCTATGAAAATCGAAATTCTGAAAAGCGAACTCTCCATTGTAGCTTGCGGGAGTGTTTTCAGTGATTTCTGTTTGCAAAGAAACGCGAGCATCGCCGGCCTCTGTGCCGATGGAAAGTTCGGTATACAATTCATTCATGTTACCCTGGCCGTAACCGGACACTTCAAGATCACCTGCCGGTTTGACAAGGGATTTCAGTGTGGTATCAGTGATAGCTGCTTGCAGGAAACCTCTGGAAATTCTCGAACTGTCAGTCTCGAGTCTGAACCCGAGAAACTCCGGTTGATTGAGATTGAGTAATTCTCCTTTCAGCTTTAGGGTCGAGTTTTTATGCGACAAAACTGCGTTATCGATATCTATTTTTCTGAGCCGGCCTTCCGCATTACCGGAAATTCTGTAAAGCCCTGAAGGAAGAGGATTTTCCGGTAGAAACAGTTCAAGGTCATCGGTATGTACCGCAGCGGAGACTACTGAAAGCATCGCTAGACTGTTTGCGTGTTGCTCGGCGTGCTCGGAAGAAAAAATATCGAACTCATAGAGTCCCATTGACAGCACTGCATCGCTTTTGGAGGTTTTAGCCTTCAGATCCAGAATTTCAACACGTTTGTTGGTAAAGGAAAGTTTTGCAGAACCCTCTCGCAGCTGGAAGTTGGACTGAGGAACGTAAAACTGGATTTCGCGCACGATTCCACTGATGTTTTGATGGGAGTAGCGGAATCTTTTACCTCGAAAATTGATGTTTTCTATATCCAGACGATCCGGTTCTTTGCCTTTATTCTTGAAATCGAGGTATTCAGCCGAACAGTTGTAAATTTCAAGGTTATCGCATTGAAAGCGTTCAAGTGTCGGGGTTTCGGTTACTGCCGCTTTTCTGGGAGCAAAAATATCCTCGATATTCGTTTTCCCGTCGGAATAACGTTCCAGATGAAAAAAAAGTGAATCTGCTTTCAATGAGTGTAGCGTGATCGATGAAGTGCTTGACAGTAATCGGAGAACATTCAGATTTACTATGAGCTTTTCAGCCGAAATATCCGGTTTGTCAACGTTTTTGCGGTATAGTTCCGGTTTATGCAGAGTGATTTTTGATGGAAACAGCAGGTCGATTTTTTCTATCCTGAGTTTTCCTTGAAATTCGCCATTGAAATAATCAATGACTCTTTGCTTTACGAGTTGATCCAGTGAGCCGCTGTTAAGTACAACGGCAAGAATGATCGCAAGGGCTAGAACCAGTGCAGATACACCGATGGCAAAGCCGAGAATATATTGTTTAACCTTGTCCAAATGTTTACAGTCTCTACTTTTTCATTATTGTCATTTTCCAAGAGAGCAGTTCGTCAGCATACAATCCAATCGTAAGGTTTCCTTACAGTTTTGCCGTACTCGAAGCAGTGCCTGTCCTGATATATCACGAACATTGGTCTTCGCTGTCAGGTTGTCAAAGTACTCGATTGATTTCAGGAGAGAATAGCCTCGAGTGGCTTCCTGGTAGTTCGGCTTTTCAACAGCTTGAAAAACCCTGCTGAGGTCACTTTTTCCCGCAATAGATCTCAATGATACGTTCGATAATCGAGGTTGTTGATCTGCCCTCCAGAAATTCAATTGTTTTTACCTCTCCACCATGTTCGAGTACGGTTTTTGCTCCGACAATCTTGTCAATCGGCCAGTCGGCTCCTTTTATCAAAATATCCGGCAAGAGTCTTTCTATAATCCGGGCTGGCGTATCCTCGTCAAAAACTACCGTGGCATCAACGGCTTCAAGTCCTGCCAGAACCGTGCATCGGTCTGTTTCGGACGCTATTGGACGGTTCTCGCCTTTCAGTCGTTTTACCGATGCATCACTGTTAACCCCTACAATAAGAATATCTCCTGTAGCCTTTGCTTTTTCAAGGTACTGTACATGACCTGCATGCAGAATGTCGAAACAGCCGTTGGTGAAGACAACCTTTTTTCCTTGCTGTTTCCATTCCCTGACGAGCCGCTCGGCATTGCAGGGTGCAAGGAGCTTTACTTTTGATGACATGATTTTGCGAAGAAATGATTACAATCCGTATGTAATAGATATGAATTATTCAGATTTTTTTAATAGAGGTTTGAATTATTCCTCCTTTTGGCTACAGACGAACAGTTGTTTTTTTATGGTTTCCTTGCAAAAAAAGTGGAGGCGCTTTGGGCAACAAGTTATTTACCGGCTCTTTCTTTTGCTCGGCTTTCTGGTCAGGCGCATAAACCGTTACCAGTTTGAGCGTTTGGCTTGGGCTATGGGGGATTTTGTCTACTATGTTCTCAGATCACGGAGAAGGCTGGTTACAACGAATCTCACCATTGCTTTTCCGGAAAAAGACGGTCGTGAGGTTGATGGTATCGCCCGTCGGGTTTATCGTAATCAGGCGGTTAATCTCCTGGAGGTTTTACGGTTGCCTTTGATTAAAGGGCGTGAAGATGCTGATGAGCTTATCGATCTTTATCTCGATGATTTTCTTGCCAAAACGAGAAATGAGGGAAAAGGGGGAATACTGGTTTCGGGACATTTCGGCAATTGGGAACTTGCCGGAGTATGTATCGGTTTGCTTGTGACTCCGATTGCCGTTGTGGCAAAAAAACTGAGAAACCGTTTAGTGAACAGCGAGATAGAGCGTTTGCGGTGTCTCTACGGCAATAGCGTTATTTATAAAAAGCAGGCTCTCAGAGATGGCTTGAAACTTCTCAGAGAAGGGGGGGTTTTGACTGTTCTGGGAGATCAGTCCGATCCGAAAGGGGGGTTTTTTATGGATTTTCTCGAAAGGGAAACCTCGGTATATCTCGGTCCGGCTTTTCTCGCTCTCAGGGCAAATGTTCCTATGTTCGCTCTCATGTGCCGTCGGCAAGAAAATGGAAAATATGTGCTCGAAGCCGAAGAGATCGATACTTCGGATCTTTCATTTTCCAGAGATGGCATAGAAGAGCTTACCAGAAGGTATACAAGGGCTCTTGAAAAGTACATTTACCGTTACCCCGAAGAGTGGTTTTGGGTACATAACCGATGGAAGAGAAGTTACATTGACAAAAAATAGTTATAGTATTGTACTTTGACCCGTTGCTGGTTGACAGAAACGATAGAGGGTGATTACAAAACATGAATATTTTGATTGTAAGGGTATTACGATACCTGGCGCCTTCCCGATGGAAGATTGTGCTTGTTGTTTTCATGAGTATGCTGACATCTCTTTTCGGGGTGGTATCCATATATTCGGTTCTTCCATTGCTCAATGCCATTTTTACAGCTGATAAAACAGTTGTAACACCGGCTGTTTCGGGAGAAACCGCAGTTATGGACAATACTGCCGACAATGGGGCTCAGCTTCACGGTCAAAAAACAGAAGACGCTTCTCTTATCGATACAGAGAAGTTTCAGGAGCAGTTGACCAATACCTTTCAGCGGATTTTTCATGCCGAAACGAAACAGCGAACGCTACTGAACATATGTCTTTTTCTGATGGCGGCATTTGCCCTTAAAAACTTGTTTCTCTACATCAACAAACAGATCATTTATCGTGTTCAAACCAAGGCGACGAAAGATTTAAGAGACGATGTATTCCACTCGATCATCGAAATGCATCTGGATTATTTTAACAATCAGCGGGTTGGAGGGTTGATGAACCATGTTTACAACGATGTCCAGAGCGTGCAGGGATCTATCAGCTCGACCTTTATCAACTTCATTCAGAATCCATTTTCAATATTTGTATACGTTGGGGTATTGTTCGTCTTGAGCTGGAAACTGACCCTGTTTGCGTTTGCTGTTTCCATTGTCATTTTTTTCGTTATCAGAATCATCGGGCGCAGGATTAAAAAGCTGTCCAAGGTTTTAAGGCAGAGAATGGGGGATATGAACTCCGTCCTGCAGGAAAAATTCAGCGGCATCAAAGTCATTAAATCAAGTGGCTTCGAAGATGTCGAAATAGGCAGGTTCAAGAGCTTCACCAGCGACTTCCGGCGTTTGAACCTCAGAATATTTCGGCTGAAAAACATCATCGGCCCTCTCAATGAAACGTTGCTGGTAATGGCTGTTGCAATGGTGCTCTGGTTTGGAGGCTTACAGGTGTTCGAGGGGGCTATGACGGCAAATGAGTTGATTGTCTTTGCTTTCAGTCTGTATTCGGCTATGGGGCCTATAAAAATGCTGGGGGAGGCCAATACGAAAATCCAAAGCGGTATGGCTTCGGCCGAGAGGTTGTTCGAGGTTATTGACGCGATGCCGGAAGTTAAAAACGGAACACGTGATATTGCTGGTTTTTCAAAAAGTATCGAGTTCGAAGATGTTTCTTTCAGGTATCGAAAAGACCCAGGTGCTCCGAATGTGCTCGACCATGTGTCTTTTGAGATCAAGAAAGGGGAGATGGTTGCGTTAGTCGGTCAGTCCGGTTCGGGAAAATCTACGGCTGTAGACCTTTTACTGAGGTTTTATGACGTCGATTCTGGTCGTATAACAATCGACGGTATCGATATACGTGAATTTGATTACAAACAGCTACGTAGAATGATTGGGGTGGTCAGTCAGGAAGTCATCCTGTTCAACGACACCATCGAACAGAACATTGCCTACGGCATACGTGGGGAAGCTGTCTGTGAACAGGTAAAATCCGCTGCAGTACGTGCCAACGCAAACGAGTTCATCGAGGAGAAACCGTTAGGGTATGAGACGATTATTGGCGACAGGGGTGTGCAGCTTTCAGGGGGGCAGCGGCAACGGCTTGCTATTGCCCGTGCGATGGTTAAAAATCCGGGGCTTCTTGTTTTCGATGAGGCGACAAGCGCTCTGGATAACGAATCGGAGAAGGTTGTTCAGGACGCTATTGATAATGCCCTTGAGAATCGTACCGCCCTTGTCGTTGCACACAGGTTGTCTACCGTGAAAAACGCCGACCGGATCATCGTGTTGGATAAAGGCCGGATTGCGGAATCAGGTAGCCATGAAGAGCTCTTGAGCAGAAACGGTCTTTACAAGATGTATTACGATATACAGTTTGCAGATCCAGCATTGAAGTCGTGACAATATCTTTTGAGTCGTTGGTGTTGAAATACCAATAGTGATATCCATGGCATTCATTGTGTGGTAAGCGGTTCAAAAAAACGAGTGATGTTTTTTTGAACAAGAGGGCCGCTGCGATACTTTTTATGCTTGTAGTCAAAACCTAATTCTGCGCGTACACGCCTGAAAAAATACTTAAGGTAGGATTTATCAGCGTGGGCCGACCTCAGCTTGAGAATTTCCGATGGATTCAACCTGCTTGGGTGTTTCGGGTTTATATCCAGGCTGCTTCGCTGCATGAATGCTGCGTGAAGGCAGCGAAAATATGATTGTTCCCATTCCAGCGTTTCATATAAACGGTGCCGGGGAGGGTTATCACTTACCTGGTTATTGAACCGCAAAGTTCCCCAGTGTAAACGTTGTGGACAGTCAGTCCAGCTTTCAACCATTGAAAAGTTATAGAGCTTTGTCATCGATCTTGAGGGAGGGGCAAGATACCCTTCAGCAATACCCTTTGTTATGTCGATCGATTTGCAGTTCAGCACGTTGCCGTAGATGCACCAGTATTCACTGAATGAGCCGTCATGAAGAAGTTTTCTCATTTTACTGAGGCCAGCAGGGTCGTAGATTTCATCACCGTCCACACCGAAAACCCAGGTATTCGTCCCTGCGAATTCCTCTATGAACTCGTGTGATTCTTTAGGGTGTGAAACTCTCGCAAGCCTTATTTTATTGTATTTTTCCGCAAGTTCAGAGAGTATCGTAAACGTTCTGTCATGGGAATAATTTTCTGCGATGAAGACTTCATCACAGAACTCAAGAATATTGAGCACGACACTCTCGATGAAAATATCTTCGTCTTTGACGAGGAGAATGCCGATGATTTTTGGATCGGTCATAGAGGCGGTCTTGCGGTGTTACTGTTGACTAAGACTTGCAATACAAGTGTTGTCAAGCTTTTCAGACATTTCGGAACAACTGCTTTTTTACCTGTGATTATGATGAGTTCCAGGATAATTACCGAGTGCTATTCCTGCAATACAATCACTGTGCATGAAGCTGTAGAATTTTTTCTCTCATAATGTCGGCAGTATACGTTTTTTCAATAAACATCCTGCCTGCCTTACCCATTTTTTCGGTGATTGATTTGTCCGTTAACAAAGATATAAGACGTTTGGCGAGGAGCTCCTCCTCGCCTGATGGAACGACATAGCCGGTTTTGCCGTCAATAATTGTCTCCGGCTGGCCGCCGGTATCACTCACGACGACAGGTAATCCGCAAGCCGCCGCTTCTATTGCGGTTCTACCAAATCCTTCTTCCTGGTACATGGGTTCATATACGGCTTTTGACCATAGAACAAAGACGTCGGCAGCCTGATACAAGAGTGGTAATTTATTGTGTTCGACATGGTTTTTGATAATTACATTTTTTTCGAGCCCACTCGATCTAATGGCGTCGAGAACCTTGCTGTATTCCGGTTCACGGGGAGCGGAGACCATGAGAAAGATGAATTCCGGTATTTCTTCTGCAATGGGTTTCAGGGCTCTGATAAGGTCAGGAAATCCTTTGAATGTAACCATGCGTCCAACGGTAAGAAGCACGGGGGTGTTTTCGGGGATTCCTATTTTTGTTCGCAGCTCATTTTTTTGTTTCATGCTCTCTACAGGGCTAAAGAGGTGATGGTCGACATCATTGCCGATAACAACGCTTTTGATAGGAAATTCAGGGAAGTTTTCCCTTACCAGCTTGTCGAGAAAGCTGCTGATCGGGATGAGGATGTCGATGTTTTTCAGAACACGTTTAAACTCTGAGCGTGTTTTGCTCTTCGCTGGATATACAGTTTTTGTTATTTCAGAGCCTCTGGCGGAACAATAAAGAGTGAATGGAAAGATTTTTTTCAAGTAGTGGATCATTGTCGCGTTCCGCCATGTTGCCGCAATGATAGTTATGTTTTGACCGGTGATAAGAAGTGGGAGCAGATGGGGGAGAAGGTACAGCCAACTCATTTTTGTCCAGTTCCGACCGGAAATGTATTTGATCGTTTCAGTGGACTTCAGGTTTAATTGTTTGTGAATTTTTGTCTTACGAGTCATAACGATAGCCCTGCTGCCATTGGCGTTGAGAGCGGTGTGGACATTTTTCGCCCAGTAGCCGATTCCGCCATGAAGCCCGGGTGGAAATTCTGAAACAAGAATAATGAAAAGAGTGCTCGGTGCTTTCATGTGTCAGTACCTAAAGGATTTTTCTCTATTTTGCTCAGGCTTTGACGGTGATGAAGGCAGATGCCATCCTGAGCCGTATATTTTTAAAATATGATGCCTGTCTTCATATGCAACTGATGTAACGGTACCTGCTGAGTTTTTTTTGTGGCGTTTTTCTGCATCAAGCATGATCGGATAGCATGAAATTATTCGAAGCTGTGTAAGATATTTTATGATTTATTGTTATGGGATTTGTCGATGGATTGGCACATAGGATCAAAATGCCGGTTGTGTAAGCTTGAATTTGTAAACCGATGAAAAATGGAGTTTGAAAGTAAAGCGGTGCCTCTTTTTTGGACCGGCGGATGGGATTCTACATTTCGATTATGTGATCTGGTGCTGGTTGAAAAGCGGGCAGTCAAGCCCATTTATGTGCTGGATCCTGGTCGTAAATCATATAAGGAGGAGATAAATGCTATCGTAGCGATCAGGGCTATGATACGCGAGCGAATAAAAGAGCGGGCTGATTTGCTACAGCCTGTCGATATGGTCCTTAAGGAAGATATACCACCAAATCAGGAGATAACGGATTGCTATAAGGTACTATTGAAAAAGTATAAAAAGTTAGGGGTTCAGTACGAATGGCTTGCAAGATATCTTTCATGGAAAGAATTGAAGGGCGTAGAACTTTCTATTGAAGCGAACCTTTGTTCACCTCTGAGTCCGATTTTTTCAGCGATAATGGAAAAGCTTGAAGGTAAAGAGGGTTGTATGGAACTGCCTGATGACCTGAATGAGCCATTAACGACTGTTTTTGGGTTTTATCGTTTTGCTTTACTGAGAACGACAAAGCATGACATGGTACGCCATGCCTTCCGCAATTCCTTTTACGATATTATGATAAGGACGTGGTTCTGTCATAAACCGAGAAATGGGAAGCCTTGCGGAACCTGTAACCCTTGTGAGTTAGTGATGAAAGAGGGAATGGGTTTCAGGATGCCGCTTCAAGCGAAACTTCGCAATGGGTGGAAAAAGTTAATGGTCGGTAAGAATTGAAGGAATGACTGTTCGATGGAAACTGATTCAGGGGTATGAAAAGAGATCAAAATTTCCGGTAAAAATACTCTTTTCAGGGAGTGATTCGGACTTCGTATATGTAACAAAAATGATTTTCGACGATGGGTTCAAAATTTTGTTACAAGGAAAATTCACTTTGTGGTTTTTTATGCTGGTGGCTCGTTCAAATATTTTTGGATGCGATTTGATGCTGTTTCAGTATAAAAGAGATAAATCTGTTTCGATTAAAAAAAATGAATTTCAACTTCCGCTCTGGATAGGTCAAACTGTATCACTTCCACTATCTTTAGGTAATGAGTCGGTTAAAAGCGATGTCCGGACTATAATAAAAAATAATCTTAGCTATCGGGTAACCAGTTCAAAAAAGCATATAGAGAAGTTTTTGGATGATTTCTGGGTGCCGACTGTGAAAAAAAGGTATCCTGAAAAAAATATCGATGAAGAGATCTGGCAGTGGAAGGATTATGAATGTGAACTGCTTCTTGTTAATGACGGAGCTGATGACATTTCAGGAGCTCTTTTGCGCTACGATCAAGGGGGGCCATACTTATGGCGGAACGGGTTGAAAAATGGAGATTTGTCTTTGTGGAAAACAGGTGGTATTGCAGCAACATATTATTTTTCTGCTGAATATCTGTTTTCTAAAGGTTATCAATCCTTATATCTTGGGCTTGCAAGGGCTTTTTTACGGGATGGGCTTTTTCAGTATAAAAAAAAATGGGGCGGAGTACTGAGCTGCTCCAATAATTATGCTTTCATCCTTAAAATTTTTCGTGATTCAAACGGTATACGACATTTTTTGATGAACAATCCTTTTTTTTCATATTCCAAAGGTAAAATTTGTTCTTCTGTGTTTTATAATGAGTCTCGTGACTGTGATGAAAAAACTTATCACTTCAATGGGGTTGATGGGGTCAAATGTATAAATATTGATGAATTTTTACTGAATTTATAATTCTTTTATGATTTGTCGAGTAAGATGGTTTTTCTTTTTCCAGTAATTGCGTTCCAGTTTCCATAATTTTCCAAGACTTATATCGAATTCTCTTGGTTGCATTTCCATATGTCCAGATGCGGGGTAATGAGTTAATTCACTGAAGTATATGCTGTCTTCGAAAGAATAGAGGTCTACACGAACAAAGTCAAACGGTGATGACAGTGTTTCAGCTATTTCTATCATTTCTGCAAGATTATCAGGCTTTTCAACTTTTGGCCCAACAGAGTTTTTCCATGTGATAGACTGTTTTTGCCAGGCGGTGTCAAAGATGCTGCAGGATATTTTTTCTTTTCTGTTTGTATAAACAAAGATGTAATGGCATTTACCGTGAAAAATGAAAAACTTGAAATCGATAGGAAGTTTGTTTGCATTGTCGGTGAGTAGTTTTTCTATAATGATCATAGGTTTTATATCGATATATGACCATTCATGATTAAAGAGGCCGTAAGGTTTTTTAAGCCATTTTTTTAATCGGTCTTTTATGTCAGTTACATCGACTGAACCATTCTTTTGAACGAATATATTTGTCTGCGAAGCGTGATTGGTTTTTATGATATAACTTTCTGGAAGTGCCCTGAAGTCAATTGTGTCTGGATTGGTGCTAGTTGCATAGAGTGGAATGAGAATATTTGCAGCTTGTTTTTTCCCAAGAACATGACGGATGTACTCTCTGACTCTGTACTTGTCAGCCGTTATCGGTAGAAGCGGGTTTCTGTCATATACTTTTTTCCATATGATCTTTTCGTTGAATGTTTTTGGGTGACGAAGGTCTAGGGGATAGTGAAGTCTTTTGAGAAAAATTCGTTTTTCTTTTTTAAAGCCGTTCAAGTGTTCTTTTGTGCAATGTGTCAGCCATTCTATTTTTTTTGAACTGAGCATGTGAGGTATTCTGAGAGTAAATGCTTTTATGCAAATAGGTTAATGACAGTTTTAATTAGGCATTTCAAACAGAATCTTGCAAACCCTGCCTAAGAAAGGGTGGCATTCAAATCTTTTTGTTTTTGTGTTTTCGGATAAGCACGCTGATTTCATTGTCAGCGGACTTCCGTTCTCCGATGCTCTATGACGAACCTTCGTCTACGTGCTGGCGTCGATCTTCCCAATCATCAACATCGGCGCGGAGGCGTTCATTTTTAACTCGCAAGATGGCTTGAATGAATCCCTGGTTGAAGGGATTTGCTGAGGTTTTAAAAGGAGTGATCAGTCTTCAGACAAAATCTCCTGCAACAATTGGTGTTCTCTCTCAAAAATGTTTTCAATCGAATAATTTGCAGTGACAAATTTTCTTGAGTTTTGACTGAGGGTATTGCGAAGTGGTTCAGAGGCAGCCAGCTTTTTTATAGCTCTTCGTATGCTTTCAGGTTCCGTTCCACAAAGACAAGCCGTTTCTCCATCACTTATGATTTCTCTGATTCCTGGACTATCTGCACCGATGATTGGAACCCCGCATGCCATTGCCTCGATAAGCGTTTTTGGGTGACCTTCATATAAGGAAGGGAGAATGAATATTTTTGATCTGTTGAGATAGTCCGGAAGATCGTGATTCGGAACGTTGCTTTTCCAGGTAACGTCGATCCCGAGATCATTGGCTTTCACTTTGAGCTTTTGCTCCAAAGGCCCACTCCCTATGATGACCGTTCGAAAATCAAGTCCCTCGAGGGCTTCAAGCAAGGCAAAGATGTTTTTCTGCAATATGAGTCTGCCTATGAACAGCAGGTCGATATCGCATTGAGTTTTTCTTGGGGTAAAGATCTTGGTGTCGACATAATTCGGGATGACAGTGGTCTTGTGTTCAGCATCGGGCAGTCGTGATACGATGCTTTGCCGCATTGCTGGGGTTGTTATCTCTATTCGAGAGGCCAATGTATAAAGCCGGGTTTCCTCATTCAGTGCTTTGATGGCTTGTCGTGAATTTTTTCCGTATCGGTTGGCGGTGAATTCGGAATGCAAGTATCCGCTTCGGGCAAGCAGCGGTTTTTTGAAAAGACTCGCTGACCGTAATGCGACTAAACCGCCAGGTGTTTGGTTCGTTTTTATAATATCTGTGTCGCGGAGTTTGCGGGCATGCAGGAGAGGTATTAGTGCGGTATACAGTTTCGTTGAAAGTCTTTTTTCGTTGCAGAGGATATCTATGCCAGGAAGTCGGTCCTTGAAAAGGAGATGATCGTTTTTGCCATAGGTAACGAAACTTACATCAATGCCTTTTGCCTGGTAGTTTTTATAGAGTGCGACTTCACGCTCGAGCATTCCGATATTCTGCCATCGTTCAAGCGAGGCCTTGTAAGTGAAGAAGAGGGTGAGATGCATGGTTCATTGACTTTTCTTTCCTTTGAGTATGTTCTTGCGGAAACTGCGAAATTGTTTCCTGAGCATTGCCATTTTGAATAATGCGGTTTCTGACAGGCTGGGCTTAGGTTGTTTTTTGCGTGCGGCAAGGATTTCCTTTTTTCTCGCCATCATGTCGAGGAAAAGGTCATAGTACGCTGTGCACATTTTATCGGCTGTGTGCGGATAGCGGGACATTTCCCTGAACCAGTATTCGTAGGTTTCCATCATCTTTTCCAGAGCGGAACTGAACGTTTCCGGGATGAAGGAAATACCGAATCCCCGACAGTATTCCGGAAGCGCTCCGCTTTCGATATAGAGTAGTGGCATACCGCACATTGCGCCTTCGATATGATGCATGCCTGCCGGTTCGTTTCTTGATGCTGTGACATAGAGGTGATGGTTGCGCAGTTCGGATGCAAGCGCTGTTCCGCTCAGGGGTTTAATGTGTTGCGTGTTTCTGAACGAGAAATCCTCCGGGGTTCGCCCTATGTAGGTAAAGTTGATACGCTCTTTCCATTCAGGCCGTTCGAGCATGTCGTCGAGCTGACGGTAGATGTCGAACCCTTTTAACCAGTTGTCTCCCCAGTGATGGGTCACGATTTTCAGTGATTCGTGGCGGTTCCAAGGGGAAAACCCTTCGGCGTTGAAGATTTTTTTGTCTCCCCCGTTCAGTATCACGGAGGAACGTTCAGTGGTTATTCCCCGGACGGAGAAATTATCCTTTAGCCAGCTGCTGATGAATATGGTATGGTCAGCGCAGTTGTTAGCGTCGACAAGGAGGTTATTGACACTATCTGTTCCCTTGCGCTCATCGCATTCGTTGATCCTGTGCGCAACCAGCGCTTCAGGATGCACATACCGAAGATAATCCAGGATTTCGCTATCCGTGAAGGTGGACGAGCGAGAGGTTTTTCTGGGTTCAGCCAGCAGAATTATATCGATATCCCGTTCCGAAAGATCGTGTACAACCTTTATGCCCTTCTTGCTGAGGTAATTCGTCAGGGAGGTTGCAAACTGGTTGCCTCCGCCCCACGGGCCCTGCCGGAGTTTGAGCCCTATGCTGATTTTCATGGTTTCCTGTTTGCGTTGAAAAAAGAGTTTGTTTTTCGACCAAGGGTTTTTTACAGTACTTTTTGTGTCTTCAGTCAGAGTCCAGCCAGTGATGAAGATGCATGATTAAAATTTAGATATTTTGATCCGAGCACTTTCCTGGACCGCTAATGTGGATTGATGACTTCAAGTATCAGGGCGGAAGTTTTGGAGATGAATGATTCCCAGGTATTATGTTCGAGCACGGTTCTTCTTCCGTTTATACCAGTCTGCTCAAGAAGCTCATCGTTTGATAAGGCTGAAAGTATAGATGCTTCCAAGTCTGTGTAATTGCCCGGTTCGACCAATATACAGTTCTCATTACTGACTAGGTTGTAACCCTTTTTTATTGGGCCGACATTGCTGACGATGACGCATTTTTGCATGCACATTGCCTGAAGTAGCGTCGTGGTTGCCCCTGTATAGGTGTTTTCCTTTACAGGCAGGACAATAAGCTTACCGGCACTGAATCTCTTGATGGCTTCATCTAAACTAATATTAAATTCGCAATCAAGGTTTCCTGGTTTGTTATGTTTGATATATGAGTGATTAGCCGATGTGACGATAAGAATTTTTAATTTTTTATGCTTAACTGCGAATTGTGCCAGCAAAGCATAATCCCTCATGGGATCGGCCCCGATACTTACGATATCCCATTGCTTGTTCACTTCCAGCAATGGGTTGAAGAACGAAGTCATAATTCCAAGAGGGATGAACGAAACTTTTTCATCTCCTGTATGCAAAAGACTTTTCAAACGCTCTTTTTCAACTATGCTGTAGCAAATGAAATGTTTAGTATTGCGTAGCGAATTTAAGTAAAATTTTCTGAGCACTCTCGTTTTGATTTTGTCTATCTGTTCCGGCAATCCTACACTGACATAGATGATCGGGGTTTTTATCAATCCGATCCGTTTCAAAATGACAGCAGGAATGCCGACATTGTCGACGGTTGAGAGCATTACGTCCGATTTATTGATCGATTTGTGATTTTTTAGAATGGTCAGCCAATCTCCACCAGGAACTCCGAGAATTTTCAAGAATTTATTGATTGTTTTGTTGATTCGGGTTTCCAATGTAGTTTCCTGCCGATCCAGATTGTGTTTTACAGTAAAGCCTTTTGAGGCATAGCTTTCAAGTCCCCATAACAGGTAGTTTTCCGGTCTGTTTGATGGGTTTGCTATGAGTTCTTTTCGTATCAGTTTTTTTTTATAGGCAATGAATAGTTCCGAAGTCGGTATTCTACGTCGCATGTGATGTTTTGGAGAGATGATGAAGTTAGTTTTTCAGGAGGAAATGCGGTTTTCCAGATAATTGTAAAAACACTTTCCAGCGGTCGGTTCTTCAAGGCCAGTAAATTGCAACATGAAGCGTTTTCTGCTTTCTGTTTTCATGGAATAGTATGAAAGCTTCTGAGACGGCATTTTGCTGATAAGCTCCGGGATCTGAGTGTTCCAAACGGCTCCATTGAAAGAGAAGAGTGAGTCGTCAGTTACAGGACACCAGAAATGCTGGTGTGGATCGTGAAACAGCATATCAGGACAGTGAAGGTTTACGAAGGGAACATTGCAGAATACAGATTCGATGACAGTGGTGGAAAAATAGCCCATGCAAAGTGATGCTACCGTAAAAAGTTCCTGGAGTTTTGAAGGGTATTGCTGCGATTCGTCATCGTCTATAATAATGTCGGCTTTTTTGTATACCTCCTCGCTGAAATCAAACTTCCTGCGCGGTTTGACGACCAAGTAAAGATCATTTCTTTCACAGAATGCTTTTGCTGCCTTTATTACCTCAGGTTCATTCCAGCTTTTCAGAAGCCATTCTCTGGCCTCTTTATCCGGCAAGATTCTTCGTAAATAGGAAAACTGTCTTGACAGCTTGCGCCCGAACGGGTCGCGGTTGAAAGAATTGTTGTCGAATTCTTTGCTGATTCTACGTTCGATGTGAAGCCCTGCAAATGCCGCCTGCCAGGCGAAGCTTCTCTTGTGCTTTTTAGCGCCACTGAAAGTATATGGCAGATAGAGCAGGATGTTTTTTCTTTCTGGGATCCCGAATTTCCGCCGGACCTTGTTTTGGTCTATTTTTTTTAACACCGATCCGAACATGTTGCAGCCTATTGGATGAACTTCAGTGTTTGGAGGAGAAAAATAGGTTTTACCGATTTCGATAAACTTCTCATAAAACTGCATGCCCATATCGAACATGTACTTGGTGTAAGGAAAGAAATATCTTTTGAAGGAAGAGCGGATATCCGTTTTTTCGATGTTTTTTATTTCTTTGAAGCTATCCGGACCATGCATAATGATGCACCAAGAACCCCTAAACTTGTTTAGAGATTCCGAGTCAAGGATGAACTCTGGGGGACTTAATGATACAAAATACGTGACATCATTTGCTGATAGGATGCGATCGTTGAGTGCTTTTTGTGAGAAGATCGGAATTTGTCTTAGGAATGGGTGATCCTTTTCATGGAAAGGTGCGTTGTTGATTTCCGGGAATAAGTAACCTTTTGCACTATCTTTACGAAATGAATAATCATGCCAGCATTCAATACTGTGGTTTCTCTTCAGCCCTTCGTCGATTAACGATGCGAAATGCCTATAATTATTTATTCTGTTTACGAGAAAAACAGCTTTCATTGTTTTTTAGTTTTTATAAAATGCTGTTGTCGAATTTCTGTAAAGATATATGAAAAAAGAATGTTGTAGCAGTACTCTTCGGTCATCTCAAGAGAGGTTTTCTGCAGTTTTATCGATAGTTCTTCTGTATAAGAGGAACATTTCAGGATGTTGTAATTCAGCAGCAGTTTCGATGTCTTGATTGCATGCTCTTCCATTTCGGATGCAAGCTGCACTTTTCGTGAGAGAAGGCAAGGTGTACCGCATGCCATACTTTCATAGAACGTTCGAGGGTTCCAGTCTCCTCTCGACAGTATGAGTGTCAGAAGGGATTTTCTGTAAAGTTCTCCCAGCGTTTTTTTTGGAATTTTCCCGAGGTACTCGAAATCGACCTTTTTTTTTCTGAGCAGACTGAAACATTTTTCTGCGTATTGCTCGGATTTGATAGTTCCACAGAAGAGCACTTTTTTTCCCCTCAGGGCCCCGGCTTTGATGGATTGTGCGAACTCGATCTGGCCTTTTCGCCGGTGAATCGCTGAAGGGTAGAGAAGCAAGTTTTCCTTTTTTGAAGGTTTATAGTAAAAAAATGCCCTCTCGTGTTCAGGCAACGGTTTGATGAACCTGCTATCATGGATTATTATTGGATGATGTCGAAGAATCGTTTCCGGAATGATGTCGCTGATCGGGTAGAGGATTTTCAGTTTCGCTGAAAAAAGCAGCCTATGATCTACCGGAAAACTGTTCAATGTCCTTGCAAAAAAGATGTCGATTTTTTTGACCGTTTGTTCTTCGACCTCACATAGAGTTTCGTTCCTTTTCAGAAAGAACAGTTTTTGCTCGTTCGAGAGGAAATAGACTTGTAGCGAAGTATTTCTGAGGATATACCGTGGCAGCCAGTATACCCATCCGTCACCTGAATGTTCCTGAAGGTAGTGGAAGCCGGAAAACACGATGGAGCTGTAAAGGCTGTCGATATGTCGTATCGCTATATGGGGCATCACCAGACTTGGTTTTACTAAATGGTCAGTATTTGATAAAACCGGACATGAATGCGTTCCACTTCGGTAGCTGGTTGTCATAATCATTGGCTTTTGCAGTAATGAAACCTTGCTGTATGATGTCTGGGCGTAGCTGACTATCTTCAAGAACTTGCAATGTAAAATGGGCAAGTGCCTCAGCATTCTCTATATCAGTGAGAAAACCATTTTCACTATGCCGGATCAGGTCGGTTGCTTGGCCTACTTTTGTGCTGATGAGTGGTATCCCACAAACCATTGATTCAAGAACGGCTTTGGGGCCGCCTTCGTCTCGGGAAGAGATTATATAGGCATCGAGTGCATGGTAGTACTGGCTTATGTTTCTATAGTCATTGATGTAGCGATGGACATAAGGGACCTTCATTTTTTCCAGTCCTTGGCGAACGTAGCCTCTTGCGGGCCCGGTGAGCAGAACGAAGAGCTCGGGTACCGAATTGTTGAGGATCTCTATGGCTCTGAGAAAAATATCAGGACCCTTGACCATTTTCGGTATCAGTCCTTCTTTCCAACCGCTTCCGTCTTTTTGAAAGGAGCCGATGACCATGGCATTCATTGGAATTCCCAGCTCTTTTCTGGCTGAAGTTTTTTTCTCTTTTGTTACGGGAGAAAAATAGTTCATGTTGATCCCGATGGGAATCCGAAATACTTTATCGGAAGCAACACCTGTATCGAGAATCACATTTTCCATAAACTTACAGCTTACTTGGATTCGATCAATCTCGGTATGATGACGCTTTATAGTCTGCAACATATTCCGGGAGCCTTCGTCTGTTGAGGGGTTGCCATGATAGTAAGGGAAGGCTAACCGGTGTTTTGGTTTTCGCCAGTTTTGCAGGAGTTCGTAACGGCTCATGTTGAAAAAACACTGTTTTTTCATAAGTCCTTTTGGTTTGCCTTCTATGACATTGATGCCAAGTTTTCTGCAAAGTCTCCCCAGTTCGATGGCATCCCAGGTAAGACTCCAGTTGACATGATCACCTTTGATGAACAGCCGTGTATAGGAGGGCCAGAAAACAGACTGAATTCTTGTGCTAAGCTTTTTTTGCTGTTTCTTTTCTTGCAACTTCCGGATGTTTTTAGTTAATCGGATTTTTTATTGCGATGACGTACGAGGCTTCTGCTATAGAATTTCAGATATTTGAGTTTTTCCGGTCGGTAATGAAGATGTAAGTATGAGGAACGGTAAATGTCCAAGGTTTCTTTACCGTACTGTGTGTTTTTTTTGCAGCAATGCCACCATTTTCTACTCATTTCTTTTAGAAAAACTTCTGGTGAAAAGACTCGTTTCTGTCTATTGATGTCTACGAGGTGTTCAAGCCACTTTTTTGTTTTTTCAAGATCCAATCCTGTACGAGTTTCCGCTATCTGATGATGGATTTCCAGTTCTTCGTCATTGAAGTCATCGACGATGGACTGGAGATAGAGTTTCCGAATCAAGCGGGCATTGCTTTTTTGTAGAACTGCTTTTCTATGGCTGATTTGTGCCGGGTGTTCTCGAAAATATAGAAGTGATTGTCTTAAATTTGCAAAATCTGTCTTTACGGCAAGATGAGTCCAGAGGTTGTAATCCTGTGTGTAGATAAGGTTGTCGGGATAGAGGGCGCCGTTTAAAACGGTTTTTTTCATAATGACTGTCGGATGAAAAAAGCAAGTGTTGAAAAGCAAGGTGATTTTCAACTCTTGATCGGATGTTGGTTGATACCTGAAATTTCTCAGTTTATCACCTTTTATATGGCGCATTCCGCTTCCGCAAACTCCAATATGTGGGTGGGCATCCATAAAACGTACCTGCTGTTCAAGGCGGTGTGGGAGGCTGATGTCGTCGCAGTCCATCCTTGCGATATACTCACCTTTGGCTAGTTCGAGTCCTGTATTGAGGGCATGAACAGTCCCCCGGTTTGAGCCGTTTGCGTGAAGGCGTATGCGTGGATCCTCATACGAAGCTATGATTTCCAGGCTCTTATCGGTTGAACCGTCATCGACTATCAAAAATTCGTAATCGCTAAATGTCTGGCCCAGAATACTTTCGATAGCTCCTCGAAGGTAAGTTTCCCCGTTGAAGACGGGCATAAGGACAGTGACTTTTGGCATAGGAAAAGCCTCGAAAAAGTAATTGCTCTAAAGGGAATTTCTAAAGCTGCGCATTTGCTATGGAAAATATTTTTTCGGTCATGGAATGGTCCGAAAAGTTTTTGATGACATGCTCTCGACCTTTCCTACCCATTTCAGATGCAAGATTTTCATCGTTCAAAAGAGTGATCATCCTTTTTTTCAGTGTTTCCTGATCCCCGTGCCGAACTATAAAGCCGGTCTCTTTATCGATTACGGCTTCTCTTAGGCCACCGGTTGTGCTGACGATAACCGGCAGGCCGCATGCACTGGCTTCCGGTATAACTCTTGGGAGACCTTCTTCCTGATAATGAGGGTAGTATACCGGTTCAGATGTCAGTGCGAAAACATCGGCCATCTGTAGGAGCTTTGGCAGTTCGTCATTACTGACTGGATTTTGAATGACGACATGGTCTTCGAGGCCCAGTTCTTTGACCAGATATTGAATCCGTTGCTGTTCAGGAGCCTGTGGTTTGGCAACTATCATGTAAAGGACATTAGGGATGGTTTTCCTTATCTCATGCAATGCCATGATAACCTGCCGGAAACCTTTTACCGCCATCATTCTGCCCACGGTTATAATCAATGAACAGGAAGGGTCGATATTGAATTGTTTTCTGAGAGCTGATTTTTTCGATGTATCCATTTCAGGATGGAAACGTTCGGTATTGACATTACAGCCAAGTACGATGCTTTTGCATAAGATATTTGGATACATCGATCTGGCAAGACGATCAAGGGATTGGCTCACTGGCATGAACAGGTCAATGGACCCGAAAATGGTATTGATTTTTCTCAGTGTTTTTTCTTTCCTTGGAAAAACATGTTTTGTGATATCTGTACCATGTGAAGAGCAGTAGATCTTAAAGCCAAAAAAGGGTTTGAGCTTGTGAAGAATTTGTAGCTCATCCCAAGTTGCCGCAATAAGTGTGACGTTTTTGTGGGTCAACAAAAATTTCAAAAGGTAAGGTATGCGGTACAGCCAGTGAAATTTTTGCCAGTCATGCCCCTTGATGTATCGTACGTTATCGGTGGATGTAACTTTTAACTTACTGTGTTTTCTATTGCGATGTGTAAGGACTATGACTTGGTGGTTCGAGTGTATCAGTGTATCGAAGAGGTTTTTTGCCCAATGAGCGATACCGCCGTACATTTCCGGAGGGTACTCTGACGTTAACAAAATGTAGAGCATTTTTTTCCATTTACATCGTTAATCGGATAATATTGGCTGTTTGTCCAGTTGTAACTTTGGCAAGGGTTTATTGCAGTTTCCGAAGGTTCAAGCAGTGGAAGACTCAGACATGCTTTTTCAAAATTGTGAACATCTCCCGATTTTTTAATCCGTTCTTTGGGACGGTACATTGATATGTACGTAAAAATGATGGTTGTTGAAAGTGCCGCGATTTAACGCCGCAGAAGTTCATTGATTGCACTGATGACGGCTTCAGATGTAATATCTTTTACGAATTCCGTGTTTGAAATTACTTGTTGATGATCGATCAGGAACGGTTTGAAGCGCGTCTGGTGCTGCAAAGCTTTAACGTAAAGACCTACCACCGGAGTTTTTTGACATGATGCTACATGCACAAGAGATGTGTCAGGAGTGACGAGCAAACGAAGCTTATCGATAATCATTCCGGTTTCGTAAAGGTTCAGCGTCGGGGGAGAGGCAAGAATTGCCGGACATGCACTTTCGAGTCTTCTTTTTGTCTCAAGATCGGCTGGGGAGCTGAGAACAACGAACTTTTGTTCTGTAAAGGTATCGATGACCGTTTTCCACTTATCCTCGGTCCAGTACCGGGTAGGCCATCCTGCACTTATGTTGATTCCTATAGTTCCGTCGAGACCGGATGTTTCAAGAAACTGTGTGATCTTTTCTGAAACCGGTTTTGGCGGTATATACGGACGGCATGATTCCGCAGAAACCGGTTTGTCGAGAATAGTCATTAAACCGCAGTTTTTCAGAGGGATGGGACTGTGGTAATCAACAGTTATGAGGTAGTCGTAAAAGCCTTTGTGAAAATCATTGTCTATGCCTGCTTTGCGATGTGCTTTGATAAGCAGGGAGTGGATGAGAAATGTGGTCGAGGGGTGATCCTTGGTGTTGAAGAGCATATCGAACTTTTGACTGAAAACCCCCTTGAAATATGAAATCAGGTTCCCTTTTGCACAATGAATTGCTGTGACGTTGGAGTCGGTGCTGAAAAATTCGGTGATTGTTTTATTGAATGTAACCAGATGGATTTCTGTATCGGGGAACTCTTTTTTAAGGTGTTTCAAAAGAGGGGTGAGCAATATAGCGTCACCGTACTTTTCCTGCGTAAGAATGGCAATGGTTTTGAGTGTTCCTGTGTACGGTTCAGATAAAAGTGGACGTTTGACAATTTTCTGAAGGATTCTTGCGAGAACCTGGCGGAAAAGACGTTTCTTTTTCCATTTTTTTTTCTGGTTCATCGTTTCGAAGCCTCCAGTTTTGACCACAGATGAGCTTCGAGAGTATCGGTCATATGTTGCATGGTAAAGTGTTGCGTTATACGTTCTTTGCCTGCATTTCCGAACGCGCCGAGCTTTTCGGGATTGTCGATGAGCGAGTCGATGGCATTTGCCAGTGCGGGTGGATCGGCCGGGGGGACAATAAAGCCTGTATTGCCATCTTGCATGAGCTCTCTTGCACCGTTGACATCGGTGGCAACAACTGGCTTCGCCATAGCCATGGCTTCCATGACTACATTTGGCATTCCTTCAAAAAGTGATGCCAGGACGAAAAGATCACACCCTTTCAGGTATGGGAAAATATCATCTGTAAAGCCCTCAAAAACAAAAGATTCATGCAGATCGGCGTCGTCAACCTGCTTCTGGAGTATGGACGCAAGCTTTCCTTCGCCGGAAACAAAAAATACGAGATCGTTGCGCTTTTTCCGGAGAATTTGTGCGGTTTCGATCAGATAGTTGAACCCTTTTTGTTCTGAAAGTCTGCCGGCGCTGTAAATGATTTTCTTGCCCGGAAAACGGGCCTGGAAATCAACCTGTTCAACATGTTCCGGAATGACGATGCCGTTGTAGATGACCTTGACGAAATCTGTTGGAAACCATCCATATCCGGCATAGGTTTCCAGAATGGTTTGGCTGTTTGTAATAATGCCGTCAGTGAGTTTGGTCAGTGTTAGTTTGTGTTTCCATTTTTTACTACACAAGAGCATACCATGTCGGGCAAGAACCACCGGTGTTCCGGCGATTCTTGCGGCTAAACCAGCGACCCTGACATCTTTATTGAGGTTGCAGATGAGAATGTCGATCTGTTGTTCTTTGAGCCAGCGAGCGATCAGAAAGGTTTTAATGGGACTGATATCTGAATGGATTTCGATAACGTGTGTTTTCACCCCTTGCTTTTCAGCGTATCGGAGAATGCGAGAGTCCTGTTTGCTTGCCAGAACTACATTATGACCTTTTGTCGTCAGACCTTTGGCAGCATTGATCATCCACTTCTCACCGCCACCGAACTTATTTTTTCCAATCGAATTAATGAAGAGGATATTCATGCCGGATGTTGCCGTTTTTGCAGTTCCTTGCAGAATACCAAGATTTCTCGTGACATGCGTTCCATCGAAAACATCTGTTTTACCGTTTTTGTGCCTCTGCCAGCTATTTGTTTGGTCAACTCCGGATTGGTATAAAGTTCATTGAACAGTGTAGCCAGCTTGTCTTCATCACCGTATTCCAGAAGAAATCCATTTTCCCTTTCCTTGATGACCGACCGTATCCCGCCACCTGACGTTGTGGTTATGATTGCATTGCCCAGTAATGCGGCTTCGAGCAATGCGTTTGAAATTCCTTCGTTTCGGGAGGTCATAGCGAACACATGGCTCGATGCCAGACATGGGTAGGGATTTTGCAAAAAGCCTTTGAAAAGAATGTAACGGTCTACATTCAGTGATTTCGCAAGTTTTTGCAGCTCGTTTTTCAGCGAGCCCTCACCGATGATAATCAGCCCCGCATCCCGGATTTTTTTCTGGTTGATAAACCGGGCAAACCCTCTAATGAGAATATCGAAACTTTTTCTTGAACTTAGTTCGCCCATTGATGTAACGGTAAAGGTAAACGGTTGTTCAATGTGTTGTTCCTTGGCACAGGCAATGATTTTATCTTTATCCAGACCGTTATAGATTACCCGTACTTTTTCAGGGTCACTGAATCCGGATTCGAGAAGCTTATCTTTGATTGGTTCTGCGTTGACGATAACGCCGTCTGCAAGTTTGTTAAAAATAAAGGATTGTATAGGGCTGTTTTTCAGGTCTCTGACTATACCCAGACGCAGAACATTGAGGCATCTACAAAAGCGGCTTACAATTCCTGCTATAACATAGTCTTTGCGTTTGGAAGGAATAAGAACATCGATATTTTTTTTCGCACGAACGAGACCAGTTTTGCAATGGTTTGAAGGTCTGCTTCATGACGGAACGGCAGATGTATTTTGGGTACGGAAAAACGTTCGCCGACCTTAGTATGGCTGTATGCAAGGTATGTGTTGTTTTCCTTGTTCAAAGCATCGGATGCCAGGTATACCCATTTTTCGTTTCCTCCCCATTTGCGGGCTGAGTTCAGAAAAAGAAAATTCATAGGCTTTGCTTGCATTGCAAAAAGTTGCTGATTTTTCTGAATACTGGATATATGGTTTTAGCCTGTTTTGAAAGAAAAGACTTTTTTGTTTTTTTGTTACAATTTGGTTAAGGGTGAAGTAAGGTAATACGGCAACAAAAAAACAATATACTGGTTTTTATGGGTAGCGAAGCTTTGGTAGTCGATGAATCATTGTTTCTTGGCAAGGGTTCGAAACGCATTTGTTACCGTCATCCCGAGGATGCAAGCAAATGTATCAAAATCGATCTGAACGAGAAACGAAAAATTACACCTAAGGAGTTGAAGTATTACCAGCGATATGCCCGAAAAGGGGTACGTTTTGATTTGATCGCACCATACTTCGGTGAAGTGATTACGAATGAAGGAAAAGGTTACGTGTTTAGCCTTGCCAGAGATTATAATGGCGAAATTTCGAAAGATGTCAGGTATTATTTGAAAACTTGTCGAAATGACGAGGTTTTAGATGATGTTTTTAAGGGAATGTTGAAGCTGAAAAGATTTATGGTTTCCCATGGTATCATGACAACGCTGGTTGAACATCACAACATGATTTATCAACGGATCACCCCACATAACGGCAAGGTAATATTTATCGACGGTATCGGGAATAATCAGTTTTTCCCTTCGGCAAACTATTTACAAATGCATGCTAAAAGGGTGATACGAAGAAAATGGTTTAAGTTTGAGCAGCGCTTGATGAAGTGGAACAGGGATAAGCCTCATATTTATGAACGGTTTAAAGCGTTGAATGAAGCTCGTACGTGACGCCTTGAAACAAGCCTCTTATTCTGCTGAATCTGTGCATTTTTCCACACAGAACCTAGAGAGATAATTCTCCAGTTCTTTTCTCATCTTTGTGATTGAAAACTTGGCGGTGGTACTTTTCTTTGCATTTTGGGCTATGCTTTGCAAAACTGTTCTATCGAGGTATAGTTTCCCTAAGACTTCCGCGAGCATCGTCTCATCTCCATAATCTATCAAAAGGCCGTTTTTGCCGTCAATGATCACCTCTTCCGAGCCTCCTGCACAGGTACTGATAGGAGCGTTTTCAAGGTACATTGCTTCCAATAAAGCATTGGAAATGCCTTCATTGGTTGAGGTCATGGCAAAAACATCGCTTGCAGAAAGATAAGGATAAGGATTTTGAAGAAAGCCGGTGAATATGACTTTCTCTTTGATGTTAAGATCTTCGGCAAGTGCCGTGAACTCTTCTTCGTTTGGGCCATCGCCTATGATAACGAGGCCAGCACCTGCATCAGGAAAGCTTTTTAAAAACAGACTAAAGCTCCGTATTAAAAAATCAAACCCTTTACGATGTGTCAATGTGCCAATCGCAGTGATAGTGAAAGGATATTGTTTTTCGGCTGCGGGGATGCTCTCTTGATCGATTCTATCCGTGTCCAGTCCATTATAGATAACCTTGATATTTGCTTGCTGCATGAACCTTGATTTCAAAAGAGACTGCTTTATTTTCTCTGCATTGACGATAATGCCGTCTGCCATTGTGCTATAGATGAGTTTGTGAACAATCGGTATTTTCAGTTCGCGGACAATGCCGAGGCGGAGTATGTTGGTGATTCCGCAGATTCTGGCAGCAAGCCCTGCAAGGACGTAATCCTTGCGTTTGGTTGGGATCAAGATGTCAATTTTGTCCTTTTTTATAATCTCGACGAGTTTGGCAAGCGAGTAAAGATCGAAATGGCTGATGCACGGAAGGCGATATTTATGAACGGCGATTTTATCTCCGACAACGGCTCTTCGGTAAACAAGGCTGACCTTGTGCGAGACGGAAAGGGACTCTGCCGCCATGCGTACCCATTTTTCGGTGCCGCCCCAGGTTCTTGCTGAATTAATGAATAAAATATTCATAATGATTTGGTGGATAAAAGGCGTTGAGGAATTCCAATTTGCTCGATTTTCATATTTTCACCCTGAATGGTACCGAGGAGGGAATTTGATCGTAAAACAAATAAGATGCAATGAATGATATATATCATTCCCTGAAAAAGAAAAACCTTGTTTTTTACTGGACCAGTCTTGTTTTGCTGGTTGTTCTTGTTCTGTATCCTCTCCTGGGGGGGATTTTGATGTCCTTTGTGCTGTCTGCTACAGGTGCCGAAGTGGATTGGTCGAGGTTTGAACGGCAAGATCTTGCCAGCATTCGAATGGTACAGGTTGTTGGCCAGATCTTGTTGCTTGGCCTGCCTGTTTTGTTTCTTGTGGGGCTGCAGACCGGAGAGAAAAAGCTGTTTTCAAAAAAAAACCTCGAGTTTCTCGGTTATGGACATCGGGTATCAGGGGCAGCAGTTCTGCTTGCCGTGACAGGGGTCTTGCTGCTTCAACCTTTCATTTTCATCCTGATCGAGAGCACAGGGTATTTTCTCTCTTATATGGGTGAATTCGGCGAAAGTATCCTTGACAATCAGGAGCGGCTCCAGTGGTTTTTGATGTTTCTTGCCGGTGCTGATTCGTTCAGTGAATTTCTTACGGTTGTTTTTGTTGTCGCGGTGATTCCGGCTTTATGTGAGGAAATGTTTTTTAGGGGATACATTCAGAAAAACTACATGTATTCACTTTCTCCGGCAGGGGGCATTTTGCTGACAGGTCTCGTGTTTGGTTTGTTTCATATGAGCCCTGCCAATCTGCTTCCTTTGACGGTTATGGGCTGGTTCATTGGCTATGTATATTATAAAACACAAAGTCTCGTTGTTCCGATTGTGGTTCATTTCTGCAACAATTTTTTATCGCTTGTCATATTGCAGTTGCAGCAAGAAAATCCTGATGTTTCAGGTGAATCGTTTATCATGGATGAAACGATAGGGTGGGTTATTCTTTTCGTAACACTTTCCTTGTTGCTGTTTACTCTTGTCATGCGGAGCTTCAACCGGCTTTTTACTGTGGTGCGTTACTGATGTTGGGTTTCCACTGTTGATTGTGGGGGTTTTTTTGTAGTTTCATGGCCCGTTATCGAGACAGGGCCGGTTGTAAAGATTGTTGAGAAACAAGTGGCCGGAAGGTACATCGAGATCAGCTTTTTGTCGGCCAACTGTTATTGTGAAAGATCAATGCCGATAGTGATCATGGTAGTGAACCCTGAAAAAGGAGAGTCGGGAATCGGGGACGGGTTCATGAAAGTGTAGCAAGGGTTTTACAAGGGAGCCTCAGGGTTTGAAGAGAGGCAAAGGTGATCTCTGAAATTGTATCGTGAACGATTGCTTTTGCAAAAAAAGTTGATGGTTATGGCTGAAACAGGTACTTCAAATTTGCTGAAAAGAGTTGCGGTCGCTCTGATCGGTATTCCGGTGATTGTATGGTTGACCTGGATGGGTGGGGTATTTTTCTTTTCCTTGATTCTTTTGCTGGCTCTGCTTGCATCGTATGAGTTTTACCGTCTTCTCTCTGTAAGAGCTTTTCCGCCTGCACTGCCGTGGTTCTTGTTTTTTTCGCTCGTCCTGCAATTGAATTTTTTTGTACAGGTTACTGAACCGTGGTTGCTTTTTCTGGTCATCCTGATGGTATTTCTTGTGATGGAGCTGTTCAGAACAGCAGGGTCGCGAATAGTCAATATCGGTTCGTCAATGACGGCATTACTCTATGTGAACACAGCATTTGGGTCGTTAATGCTGATCAGAAATTTCGAGCCGACAGGCTTTTCCTATGTTCTCCTGCTGTTTGTCTGCATCTGGTCTGCAGATATAATGGCATACTTTGGAGGAAGCCGTTTGGGAGGAAAATTTTTCAAACAAAAATTTTTTGAACGGTTGAGTCCGCACAAAACCTGGGAGGGTTTCTTTGCCGGGTGTGCAGGTAGTGTTTTGGGTTCGGCTGTGGTGGCTTATTTTGACTCGGCTCTTCATACGGTTTTTGCACTTTTTTCCGGTCTTTTTATTGGCTTGCTAAGCCCGCTCGGAGATCTGATCGAGTCGATGTTCAAACGTGATGCGGAAGTCAAGGACTCTTCTTCGTTAATTCCGGGGCATGGGGGGATTCTTGATCGTTTTGATACTGTCATGTTTATTTCACCCTTGCTGTATCTCTATTTGTTTTTCGCAAGGTCTCTGAGTGGACTGTAAGGAATGTTTTTTATATTAAAAATTCTTTTTGTTTTGCTGATGTCTGGAGCATCATCCGGCTTTGAATGGGAAAAACGTCAAGTAGGTTGTCATAATGAAGATTGAAAGTCTGCTTTCCGAAAAATACATAGAGTTACATATCGAGGTGGCAACTAAAGAGGAGGTCATAGATAGAATGCTTTCGATAGCAAGTACACATTCCGGTGTGAAAAATCAGGGAAAGCTACGTGAAGATGTGTTGAAACGTGAAATGGAGATGTCAACCGGGATAGGGCAGCAAATTGCCTTGCCCCATACGAAAACTGAAGCGGTATCAAGTCCGGTTCTTGTTTTTGCAACGCTTAAAAACGGCATAAATTTCGATTCTATCGACGATGAGCCTGTACAGGTTGTTTTCCTGCTCGCCACTCCCGAGGAAATGCTCGCCGAACATTTGAAGCTTCTTGGCCGTATCACCCGCCTTGCCGGAAGGGCCGATGTCAGGGAAAAGCTCATGGCGGCATCGAGTTCTTCTGAAGTTCTTGAGCTGTTCAGGGAAGAAGAGAAAGATTTTCCGCAGATATGACTAATTGTTAAGAACGGTTTGGATATGTCGCAATACCGCGCGGTAAAAGGTACAAGAGATATTTTTCCTGGCGAAATTTCTTCATGGAATCATATTGAGAAAGTGATTCACAGGGTTGCTGGCCTGTACGGGTTTCACGAGATTCGTACACCTGTTTTTGAGTATACCGAACTCTTTCAGCGAAGTATTGGGGCAACAACCGACATCGTGGGTAAGGAAATGTTTACGTTCAGGCCCGAAGAAAAAGGGCGCTCGATAACCTTGCGGCCTGAAATGACAGCAGGGGTGATGCGTGCTTTTATTCAAGGCAACCTTGCTGCAACTTCACCGGTTCACAAGCTTTATTACATCGCCGAGTTGTTCCGTAAGGAACGCCCTCAGGCAGGACGCCAGCGCCAGTTTTCTCAGTTCGGCGCTGAATTGATAGGTGTGTCATCTCCGGAAGCCGTGGCAGAGGTGATAGGGATGATGATGCAGGTGTTTGCCGATCTGGGAGTGACCGGACTCAGGCTGAGGATGAACTCTCTCGGTGACGTCAAAGACCGTATGCATTACATAAAGGCATTGAGAGAATATCTCGAACCGCTTTCCGCTTTGCTTGATGAACACTCGAGGGAGCGGCTTGATAAAAATCCTCTTCGCATTCTGGATTCCAAGAATCCGGAAATACAGGCTATTATCGCAGATGCTCCAAGGCTGCATGATTTTCTCGGTGCCTCTGCAATTGATGACTTTGAAAAAGTGTTGCATTATCTCGATGAAAAAGATTTGAGCTATGTCATTGATCCTTTGCTGGTCAGGGGACTTGACTATTATTGCCATACGGCTTTTGAGGTGACAAGCTCCGAACTGGGTGCACAAGACGCTATAGGAGGGGGAGGGCAGTATGACGGGCTTGCCAAGCAGCTTGGCTGCAAATCAGACATTCCGGCCGTCGGTTTTGCGGTTGGTCTGGAAAGGCTTTTGATTACCATGGAAAAGCAAGGGCTGCTGGCACATGTCACGTCCGAGAGGCCCCAAGTATATGTTGTGCTTCAGAGTCATGAACTCGTTGCTCATGCTGTCGGTATCTGTGATGCGTTGCGAAAATCCGGAATCAGATCGATAATGGATCTTGCCGGTAGAAGTATGAAGGCTCAGATGAGAGAGGCGAACAAGATGAGTGCAGCATACGCCTTGTTTGTCGGACAGGATGAAATACAAAATCAAGTTTTTGGATTGAAAAATCTCGTGACTTCCGAACAGGATTTTCTTTCGATTCAGCAAATTATCGAAAGGCTTGAACCTTTCAGCGAATCGTCGCAAAAAACAAGTGACGAGTGAAGAGGTTTTCCGTTGGCGGACTTGCTCTTGTTACCAGTTTTTTTGAGGAGAGAAGGTGGTTGTGAACCCCGAAAAAGATAACCGGTAGTGACTATGTTGCAGAAAAATGTCTCTTTTTACACAAAACCCGGCTGCTTGTTATGTGATGAAGCACTGCTCCAGGTAAACAAGGTTCGTTCGGAGATACCGTTTCATCTCGAGGTTATCGATATCTCGCATTCTCCCGGTTTGATGCAGAAGCATGGTTTGCATATACCTGTTGTCCTCATCAACGGCGTCGAAGTTTTCAGGTATCATGTCGATGAAGCTGAATTTCGCACTCTGCTTCTCAACGGGAACGAATTGGGGAACAATACTCCCGGATAGTTTGTTTTTGTCGTTGCAAAATGGATGTGTGTTCATGGCAAGGTGGCGCGAGTGGTTTGTATCGTTAAATGAATTTTAAAGATGTTGTTTCTTTTAAGACTTGTTCTGCTCATCATTGTTTTTGTGCTGCTGATTAGAGCATTGATACGCTTTTTTGCGCAGCGTTTTATAAGGCAGCAATGGCCTTTCCAGTCACTGTATCGAAATAGCAGGGATGGAGCCTCCGTTTCCGGAGCTGCGGAGGATGCGGATTTCGAGGTGATCGAGACAACGATGAAAGACAAATGAGCTTCTTTTATAAAGAAAAGAGTATTTCCTGTTTCATTTGAACAATTTTACCCTTTTTTATACATTGCATAACACGCGAGGGAAAGGATAAGATTTTTTTGAAAGTGGGTCGCCCCCACTTTTTTGTTTTTCTGATACAAACGTAAGGTTGTTGATGTGGTAAAAGAGAGATTGGCGTCGTTTATTTGCGGTGCGCTGGTAGCATGCGGGAAGGAGAGTGTTTTTCTTGTTGATGTTCGTGTGAAAGGTACTGCCCGGATAAGCAAGGTTGAAGTGCTTGTTGATACTGATACGGGTATTTCGATAGCCACGTGCTTGTTGGTCAACCGTTGTTTGATAGATGTTTTTGAAGAGAGTGAAGACGTGAAAAGTCTGGTCGGGGATGATTATGAACTGACCGTTTCGTCTCCCGGTATCGGAGAGCCGATAATGAATGTGCGCCAGTACATCCGTCACACAGGGCACCTTTTGCGTTTACAGTACACGGATCAAGACAATGTAATGCATGAAGCTGTCGGAAGGCTTCTCACGGCCGAGGTCCTCGGAGTTGCCGCGCCATTCATCGTTCTTGAGCCGATTATAGAGAGGAAAGGCAAGAAGGGTGTACACTCTGAACCGGTACGCTTGGAGCTCAGTTGTATCAAGAGAGCAGTCGTGGAAGTCGAGTTCTAAAAATGAATGTTAAGAGAATCGTATTTTCTTTAAAATAAAGGAATTACAAAGAAATGGCAAGAAAGCAGATCAAGGCTGAAAAGCAAGATAGGAAAGAGCTTATCGCAAACGCTTTTGGGGAAATCGAGCAGTCGAAGATCTTTCTGGACAAGCGTACTGAAAGTGCCGCTGTAAAGATGGATATCGCGGATCTTCTGAAAGATATTATTCAGAAACAGTTGCGTAAAGACTACGATCCCGAAGTAGAAGCCAATATATTTATCAACCCTGAACGAGGTGATTTTGAGGTTTACATTCTTAAAACAATAGTTGACGAAGTGGATCTGCCTACTATTGAAATCAGCTTGGAAGAGGTGAGTAATATTGATGAGTCTCTCGAACTGGGAGATTACTATGAAGAAGGACCTATAAAGCTCGAGGATTATTTGACTCGTAAGTCGATACAGATTATCAAACAGTCGGTTCAAAAGAAAGTGCGTGATCTGGAACGGCAGGTAGTCTATGAGGAGTGTCTCGAGAAAGTAGGGGAAGTTGTTGCCGGGGAGGTGTACCAGGTGCGACCCAGCGAAGTTGTTTTTACATACAATACGTCCAAAGATCATCGGGTTGAGCTGATTCTGCCAAAATCAGAAATGATGAAGAAGGATAATCCCAGGCGAACCCCGAGGATGAAGTTGTATGTGAAGCGTATAGAGAGGGAAAAAGTGAAGGTCAGGCAGGATGACGGGACGATTGTCGAGAAAGAGAAGCCGGATGGCGCGATGAAGGTCATTGTCTCGAGGATTGACGATCGTTTTCTCTACAAGCTTTTTGAAAGCGAGGTTCCGGAGATTCTGGATGGTCTTATTGTTATCAAGGGAATCGCCAGGGTACCCGGTGAGCGGGCAAAAGTTGCTGTTGAGTCGACAAGTTCACGAATCGATCCTGTTGGGGCAAGTGTAGGGTACAGGGGGAAGCGCATTCAGAGTATCGTCAAGGAGCTGAACAATGAAAATATCGATGTTATTTATTATACCGATGATCCTCAGATATTTATTGCACGAGCGCTTCAGCCGGCAAAAATAGATCCTATGACGGTGCATGCCGATATGAAAACCCGAAAAGCCCGGGTGATGCTCAAGCCTGAACAGATAAAATACGCCATTGGAAAGAATGGTAACAATATTCATTTGGCTGAACGGCTTACAGGTTACGAGATCGATGTATACAGGGATGTCATCGACAAATCGATGGAGGATCCCAACGATATCGATATCATCGAGTTTCGTGAGGAATTCGGTGATGACATGATTTACCAGCTTCTCGATAGTGGGCTTGATACGGCAAAAAAAGTTCTTCAGGTTGATATCGATGTCATTGAGGAGGCTCTGATCGGTCCGTCGAAAAGCGAGGAGTCGGCTATATTCAGCAGGGGCAGGAGGGCGTCAGTCAAGCAAAAAGAAAGAAAGATCAGCGAAGATGAACGGCGTTACTGGAAAAAGATAGCGGAAAACATTTACAAAACGGTAAAAGATCAGTTTAATGAGGCGGACCTGCAGGATATTGTTGATGAGGACGATAGACGAGAACAAGATGATGATGTGGCAGGTGTCGGCGATGATGATCAGAACAACTGATACACAAATAGGGTAATCGGTTACTAAATCCAGAGGAGGTTGTATGTCCCCTGAGGGAAAGGAGATGAAATATCGGATAAGTGACATTGCAAGAGAGCTACAAGTTAGCCCACAGGAGGTGCTGCATTTTGTTAAGGAGGCTGGGGGAAAGGTCGCCTCAACATCTTCCATGGTTAAAGAGCCGATGCGAGACTTGATCCTGAACCAGTTCAGTGATGAGAAAAAACTTGTCGATGAAACACGCAAAATTCGAGAGGAGAAGCAGCTGCGACTCTCTCGTCTTGAAGAGCAGTCGAGAAAAACCTATGAGAAGGAACAGCAACTGAAAGATATTATCAGTGGTCGCCCTGAAAGGGTTGGAACATCACCGAAAACAGAGGCTCAACCCGAAACTCCTGAGAAAGAGCAGGTTCTGGAAAAAGAGGTGGTCGAAGAATTGACGGTTCCGGAGGCGGTGCTTAAAGCTGAAGAAAAGACTGTGCCTGTAGTAGAAGAGGAACCTGTCGAGGTCTTGGACAAAGCCTCTCCGGTTGATGAGGAAAAAGAGGCAGAGGGGCAAATCACCTTTGAAAGTCCTCAGAATATCGGAGGACTCACTGTTTTTGGCACGATCGATGTTCAGAATGGGCCTGGGATAGGTGGTGATGCGGATAAAAAAGGAAAGAAAAAACGTAAAAAGAGATTTAAAGAGCAGGCCGATGAGCTGAAAGATGAGTTTGATATTTCTGCCAAAGGTGAAGAGGTTACCGAGAAAGCTGCTGCTTCTGACAAGAAAGTAGTGAAGAAGGATTCCGAGGGAAGTGAGAAAACAACAGAGGGTGTGACTCCGTCGAAGCGAAAAAAGGGTAAGAAGAAAAAGAAACCCGAGGTCGACGAAAAGACAATCGAAAAGAACATTCGCAGTACCATCTCCGGTATGGATGAGAGCGGTGGTGGTGGGGCTTCAAGGCAAAAGTTCCGCAAGATGCGGAAGATTGAGCGTGAAAAGGAACAGGAAGCGGCCGACGCGATCAAAGAGGCTCAGCGTAGCATTATAAGAGTCACGGAGTTTGCCACTGCCCATGAGCTTGCTGACCTTATGGGGGTTACTCCGAAGGAGATTATTCAGCATTGCTTTACGATGGGAAAATTCGTGACCATCAACCAGCGGCTTGATAAGGAGACCATTGAGCTTGTTTCTCTCGAATTCGGGTTTGAAGCCGAGTTTGTTTCAGAGGTTGAAGCAACCGAGGTCGTCGAGTTGGAAGACAATGAAGAGGATCTTGTCATAAGGCCTCCGGTCGTTACGATCATGGGTCATGTGGATCACGGCAAGACTTCTCTCCTGGATTATATTCGAAGCAGCAATGTCGTCGCGGGAGAGTCGGGTGGTATTACGCAGCATATCGGCGCATATGAAGTGTCTCTTGATGGGGATCGTAAAATAACCTTTCTTGATACACCGGGTCACGAAGCGTTTACAGCGATGCGTGCCAGGGGGGCGCAGGTGACGGATATCGTTATTCTTGTTGTCTCGGCGGATGACAGCGTGATGCCGCAAACAATAGAAGCGATTAATCACTCGAAAGCTGCAGAAGTACCGATTGTCGTTGCCATAAACAAGATTGACAAGCCGGAAGCGAATCCCGAAAAAATAAAAACACAACTTTCAGAAGCCGGAGTATTGGTGGAGGACTGGGGTGGCGAATATCAGTGCCAGGAAATCTCGGCCAAACAGGGTACCGGTATTGATGAACTCATGGAAAAAGTGCTGACAGAGGCCGAAATCAGGGAGCTGAAAGCAAACTTTTCAAGGGAGGTTCCTGCCAGGGGAATCATCGTTGAAGCTGAACTCGACAAGGGAAAAGGGGTCGTTTCGACAGTTCTGGTGCAGCGTGGCTTTTTGAAAGTCGGGGATCCGTTTGTTGCTGGTCATACAATGGGGCGAGTACGTGCGCTTATGGACGAACGGGGCAAAAGGATCAGGGAGGCCGGACCTTCTCAGCCTGTAAGTGTGCTGGGTTTTGAAGACCTTCCTCAGTCCGGAGATGAATTTACCGTTATGCTTTCCGACAAAGAGGCGAGGGAGATTGCGCAGAAACGCCAGATCATCCGGCGTGAGCACGAGTTCCGGCGCAGTACCCGTGTTAAGCTCGATAGCATTGCCAGGCAGATAAAAGAAGGGCTCATGAAGGAGCTGAGTGTCATTATAAAGGCTGATACGGATGGTTCCATACAGGCTCTTGCTGACGGCCTGATGAAAATTCAGAATGAAGAGGTAAAGGTTCAGATTATTCACCAGGGAGTCGGTCAAATAACCGAAACTGATGTACTGCTTGCCGCCGCATCCGATGCTATTATTATAGGCTTCAGGGTCAGGCCCAATGTCAATGCCAAAAAGCTGGCTGAAAAAGAGGATCTGGATGTACGTTTTTACAGTGTCATTTATCATGTTATAGAAGATATCGAACAGGCTCTCGAAGGTATGCTTTCACCCGAGCTTCACGAAGAGAGTATCGGCTCGCTTGAGATACGACAGGTGTTCAAAGTGCCGAAAATCGGTAATGTCGGAGGTTGTTACGTTCTTGAAGGAAAAGTGTTCCGCGATTCCAAGGTTCGCCTGCTTCGCGAAGGGGTTCAGATCTATGATGGTGAACTGGATTCGCTTAAACGCTTTAAGGATGATGTCAAAGAGGTGGACGCAGGGTATGAGTGTGGATTGAATCTCAAGGGATACAGCGATATTAAAGTGGGCGATATTATTGAAGCCTATCGGATTGTTGAGAAGAAAAGAAAACTTTGAAGATCCCGTAACATGTCGATTCGTACCGATAAAGTCGCCTCTTTATTGCAGAAAGAACTGAGTGCAATTTTCGAAAAAGAGCTACCTCGAAACGGGCCTTTGCTCACTGTTGTGGAAGTGAAGGTGACCAATGATCTTGGTATAGCAAGGGTATATGTTTCTGTTATCGGCGATGAAAAGGAACGGATGGATACTGTCAATCGCCTGCAGAATGAGACAAAATACATTCGTAAACTGCTTTCGGCCAGAATACGCCACCAGTTTCGCAGAATCCCTGAGCTGGAATTTTATGAAGACCGTACGTTTGAAAAAGCCAGCAGAATTGAGCAATTGCTGAAACAGGCTCTTCATGAAGGGCGAGACGGGTCAGCTACATGATATAAAGAAGTGCATGACTTTTCCGGGAAATGAACAAACGAACGGTGAAAGGAAACAGTGACTATGAACGGTGACACCGGTGATTTTTTGCTTGTGGATAAACCGATGGACTGGACTTCGTTTGATGTCGTGGCGAAAATTCGCAATACCTATAGCGCAGCAGGGTTACGCAGAAAAGTTGGGCATTGCGGAACGCTCGACCCTCGTGCGACCGGGTTGCTTATCCTTGCAACCGGTAAGAAAACAAAACAGATATCGGGCCTTGAAGTACTCGATAAAGTGTATGAAGGGGTTATAAAACTCGGTGCGATGACTGAGAGCCACGATACAGAAACTCCCGAGTATGGAGCGTGTGATGTTCGTCATCTTGGTATAGAAGAAATAAAATCAGCGGCGGCGGCTCTCGAAGGCAGGCATATGCAAAAGCCACCCATGCATTCGGCAGTGTGGCATAAAGGTAAGAGATTGTATGAGCTGGCGAGAAAGGGACAGCATGTTGCTGAGAGAAAAGCTCGTGAAATATGTGTCAACAGCTTTACAGTGCTCTCTGTTGATCTTCCTTTTATCCATTTCCGTATGGATGTATCAAAAGGAGCGTATGTAAGGGTACTGGCTCATGATTTTGGGCAGAGTTTGGGAGTTGGAGGATATCTTGTTTCTCTGAGAAGGATGGCAATAGGTGAATTCAGCGTCTTCGATGCGAAAAGTATTCCCGATACTGTCGAGATTATTCTTCGCGGAGCAAAAGATTCAGTAAGGTAGGCGGTTTATGCGAATTGTTATCTTTCAGGAATCGAAAGTGATGGATTACCATACCGGTGAAGAGGTTGCGTTTCCGCAAGAACCGTCTGCAGTTACAGTTGGGTCGTATGACGGGGTGCATGCAGGTCATCGCAAGATTATCGGTCAAATGGTAAAAACGGCTTCGACTCTTAAGCTTCGAAGTGTTGTTGTGACTTTTGAGCCTCATCCGAGGCAAGTAGTCAACCGTGACCCATCTGGACGTCTCAAGCTTTTGACTCTCTTGGAGGAAAAAGCCATGTTGATTGAGCGGCTTGGGGTGGAGTGGCTTTTTGTTGTCAGGTTTGACAATGTTTTTGCTGCGCGAAGTTCTGAATCATTCATTCAGGAGGTTCTGGTTGATCGGATAGGAGCGAAAAGCATTGTGATAGGCTATGATCATGGGTTCGGGCGAGATCGAAAAGGTGGTGTGAACACGTTATGCAGTATGGCCGAGCAAAACCATTTCGAAGTCAACGTCGTCGATGAAGTTCGGTTGGGCTCTGAACACTTTTCGAGTACAAGAATACGTACCCTTCTTCGGGAGGGGGATATCAAAGAAGCGAACCTGTTTCTCGGTTCCTCGTATCTGATTTCCGGAAAAGTCGTGCATGGTAATAAAAAGGGGCGAAAGATCGGATTTCCTACAGTGAACATCGAGATAGAGAGTTCCGACAAGCTACTGCCGAAACTCGGGGTCTATATTGCGACAACAGTTATAGATGGTTGTGAGTTCAAAGCTATGATGAATATCGGGGTGAGGCCAACTGTTGCTGCCGATTCGGCTCCAGTGGTAGAAGCATATATTCTTGGTCATTCGGGAGATCTGTACGGAAAGGTATTGACCTTTCAGCTTCTTGAGCGATTGCGAGATGAAATGAGGTTTTCGTCGTTCGAGGCACTTCGGGAACAGCTGAGGAAAGATAAAAAATCGGTGGAGCAATATCAGAAATAATACTATATTATAGATCTTGCGATTCTAAAAAATAAATGACAAGTCATGAGTGTCACAAAGGAAATTAAGACAGGTATTATCAAAAAGTTTGGCGGTACAGAGCAGAATACCGGGCAGACAGAAGTTCAAATTGCGCTTTTCAGCAAACGTATAAGCGATCTTACCGAGCATCTGAAGAGTCACCCGAAAGACAAACATTCCCGTCACGGTTTACTCAAGCTTGTAGGAAAAAGAAAAAGTTTATTGGCTTATCTGAAGAAGACCGATATCGAGCGCTATCGTAAAGTTCTCGCTGATCTGGAGCTTCGTAAATAAAAAGTTTTTGTGTAGAGCATAGGTTTTTAACCCTTTTTCTATGCAGAAACTACATCCTTCACGAATTTAACGGCGCAGAACTATGTTGGAAAGCATGACAGGTTTCGGAAGTGCAGAAAGTGTGAAGGATGGTGTTCATGTTGTCGCGGAAGTTCGTTCGGTCAATAACCGGTTCGCCGAGATAAGCGTCAAGCTTCCGCGTCAGTTTTCCTCATATGAACTTGATGTTCGTGAACAGATCCGTTCTTGTCTGCAAAGAGGCAAAGTATCGGCGTTTGTTCAGGTGAAACTGGATGAAGAAAAGCAGATTCCAATCACGGTCAATCGTGAAAAAACAAGGGCATTAAGGGAGCTTCTCGATATTGTCCGAAAAGAGGCGGGTATTGAAAGTCCTTTGACCCTTGATCATCTCTTACGCTTTTCTGAAATATTTGATTCCGATAGTACGCTCCTTGAAAAAACAGATGAGATTTGGCCTTTTGTTAGGGAAGTGCTCCATGAGGCAATTGACGGGATGAAAAAAATGCGATTTCAGGAAGGTGAGGAGCTGGCTAAGGATTTTATGGGGCGTATAGCGTCGATTAACGATACATTAGAAGAAATTCAGGTTTTATCCCGTAACAATGTGTCTGCAGTTCATCAGCGGCTTTCGGAAAAAATAGCCGTTATAGCAGGCGATCAAGTCGCATACAGCAGGGAGCGCCTTGAGATGGAGCTTGTACTGATGTCCGATAAGCTGGACATTACTGAAGAGTGTACCCGTTTTGCCAGCCATAACAAATTCTTCATTGATGAGATGATGAACAGCGAGAGTGGTTCCGGAAGAAAGTTGAACTTTCTGTTGCAAGAGCAGTTAAGAGAAGCAAACACAATCGCCTCAAAATCACAGAATGCCGATATTTCTCAGAAAGTTGTGCATATCAAGGAAGAGCTTGAAAAGATTCGTGAACAGCTCCAGAATATTGAGTGACGAACTTGGTTCCGGGGGCTGAGCGTTCTCTTGCCATGATAATGGGTTGGCCTTGGCGCTTGATATTCGAACCGGTCACTGTAAGTTTAAGTTCAGCAGGATTTCAAAAAAAAGCAGAAAGAGCTTGAAGAATAGATGAGTGTCAAACCGGGAAAGTTGGTCGTATTTTCAGCCCCTTCCGGAACCGGGAAGTCAACAGTGGCGAAACTGGTGCTGGAACGCATAAAAAGTCTTGATTTTTCTGTATCTGCCACTACACGCAAAAGACGCAAAGGGGAAGTTGAGGGTAAGAATTACTATTATCTGACAAAGGAAGCGTTTGAAAAAAAAATAAAAAGTGGTGGTTTTATCGAGTATGAGCATTTCTTTGGCAACTTTTATGGGACATTGCTGGATAAAACAGGCGAAGCTGTCGTGGCCGGCAAGAATTTGCTGTTTGATCTGGATGTCAAGGGAGCATTGAACCTCAAAAAACGTTTTCCTGACAGTTCTCTCTTGATTTTTCTCAAACCTCCCTCTTTTGATGAATTGAAGAAACGGCTTCTGAAAAGAGACAGTGAAAATGATAAAACCCTTGAAGAGCGCCTCGAGAGAGCGGAATTTGAGCTTTCATTGGCACATCAGTTTGATCGGGAAGTTGTAAACGATGATCTCAACCGAACGGTCGATGAAATAACAACGGTTATTACTGAATTTCTTTCAAAACAATAAATGCATGCAAACGTATGTCCGTGAAACCAGTAGATTTGAACAGTTTGAGAGCCAGGCACGAAAATCTTTATGAGACGGTAGTGGCAATATCGAAAAGAGCTAAAGAAATTCATGAAGAAGAACGTGCAGAGCTTGAAGAGAAATTGCTTCCATACAAGGAGATGATTCGTAATCCGGCGAGTGAGTCCGAGTCTGACAAGGTTTTTCCTGAGCAGGTTGCAATCAGTCTTGAATTTGAAGCTCGTCAGAAAACAGCTCAACGGGCAATCAATCAGTTTCTTCAGAACAAGTTTGATTATACTCTCGAAGAGAAAAGCGATAAGGCAAAGGTACAGAACGGAGAAGAAAATGAAGTTGACAGGGATTAACCAGATTACTCTCAGAGTCAATGACGTAAGGGTTGCTGAAGATTTCTATGTTGGGGTGCTCGGGATGAAAATCGAGTATCGAGCAGGAGCCAATATCTCGTATCTGAGAGTCAAGTCGGATATGATTGTTCTTGTTAAAGCAGAGACGCCGGGGGTGCCTGAGGCTCGGGATATTCGGGTTGATCATTTCGGTTTCAGGCTTCCCACCGATACCGAAGTCGATGAAGCTGCGGATTACCTCGAAGAACAAGGCGTACATCTCGTCACCCGGCCTGCTCAGCGTAGAGAGGGAAGAGCTTTCTTCGTGATGGATCCGGATGGGAATCTCATTGAATTTTACTCAATGAAGTCCAGAGAACTCGAGGCTTCCGAGGAGATGATCGATAACAGTCTACCCGATGAGCTTGCTGCACAATCCAGAAAAAAAATGGCTGAAAAAGGGGTTGGGAAAAAAACCAGAAGAAGCAGAAAGTAAAAGTCTAAAGCATTATGGATGTTAAGACTGTAACAGATGTCGAGCAGGAAATAAACAGGCTCCGCAGGGGAATAGAGAGCTGCATGAGCCGTGCCATGACATGTGCCGATCAATGTGAGTCGGCTGAAAAACCAGTGACTTTCAATGCAATAAAAAAAGAGCTTGAAGGATACCGTTTACAACTCGGGGTCGTTACGGTGATGCTGGACTCTTTACAGAAGAAGGCCATCGATACCGAGGGCCTTTGTTCGGAAACAACAGCTTTTCTGGAAAAAATTCTCTCGCAGGGTCTTTCTTCGGAGGATGAAGGCTTTTCCGCATCATCCATCAGCCCACTCGCCTGATGGGTCACGAGCCATGCAATAACAGTTTTTCAGCTTCTCTTAGTTGTTCCACTGTGTTGATGCCTTTGATTTCATCAGCATTTTCTGTCCGAAGTGCGCAAACCTTCTCTCCTTTTCCGAAACACACAGAAAAAACATCAGTGAGATAATATTCCTGCTGAGCATTATCATTTGTGATTTGATGCAAAGAACGGAAAAGAATATCCTCTTTGAAGACATAAATGCCTGAATTTATTTCCTTTACAAGCAATTCTTCAGGTGTGGCGTCTTTATGCTCAACAATCTTGGATACCGTATTACTGTCCTTGTAACGAATGATTCTTCCGTATCCTGATGGATTCTCTAAATGAGCTGTCAGTACGGTTGCCGCAGCATTTTCGATACGGTGATTGTCAATGAGATCTTTGAGGGTAGAATTGCTTACAAGGGGAGCATCTCCTGAAAGGATTAGGATGTCTCCTGGAAATGAACGCAGGTGTTCTTCTGCCTGCATAACGGCATGACCTGTCCCAAGCTGAGGTTCTTGAAGGGCCCACTCGACCGGAAAATTTGCGGTTGCCTCTTTTACCTTATCTGCCTGATGTCCTACAATCAACACAATTTTATCGGGCGCAAGAGCAGTCGATTTTTCAAGGACATATTCTATAACAGGTCTTCCATTTACCTTGTGCAGCACTTTTGCCAGATCTGACTTCATTCTGGTGCCTTTTCCGGCAGCCATGATAATGATAGCTAATGACATAGTAAAAGGGGAAAGTTAAAAGTTCAGCTCATCGACATTCTTTCTACAATGGATTGTCTTCTTCGCCGACAAGGTGGCGGCGTTTGGGATTGTTGTGCTTGTCCACGATGAGAATCATGGGCTTGAAGGATTTTGCTTCTTCTGCTTCTATCTCTGCAAACGCCATGATTATTATCTCATCGCCAGGTAAAGCGCATCGTGCTGCGGCACCGTTCAACTGAATTTCCTTTGAACCCGGTTTTCCTTCTATGATATATGTTTCGAAGCGTACCCCGTTGTTATTGTTGACGCACAGAACCTTTTCATTGGGTAGCATATTTGCAAGTTCGAGCAGTTCGCTGTCTATAGTGATGCTGCCTTCGTATTCGAGGTCTCCGCTGGTTACGACTGCATTATGAATTTTTGATTTTAAAAGATGTAATCTCATTGAGTGGAAAAAATTAAAAATTGGACTCACCGCTTGCTTTGAAAATCGTATAATTTTTCAGGGATTCATCGCTTTCAAATCCGTATCCCCTGATGGTTTCATTCTGTTTCTGAATGACGACATATTTGTCAGACCATAGTTTTTTTTCGTCCGCAAGTCTTTTTATGTAATCTGTTCGTATGACAGTGCTTTCGGAAGTTATGACAACATTGTCGAAAGCTTCCATGTCATTGTTGTTATATACGGTCCCTTTGTCGGCAGTGAGAGTAGAGGACGACGTCCCGCTGCTATCAAAAAAAGTAATCTTTAGACCTTTATCGAGCTGACGGGTGATTATATCGTTTTTTTTATACTCTGCAAAATGACCTGCAGTTATAACTGCATGTATCCTGTCTTCTTTGAATATTGTCATGTTGACGTTCCAGCTTTCCTGGAGTGGTTGCTCTTCGCCAAGAAAACTGGTATCAGCTGCACGCTTTTCTGGTTGTGGTTCGGTGCAGCTGATACAGCATAATAAGAGGGTTAACCAAAAAGTTACCAGGATATAACGTAAAGAGAGCATTCCAATACGATCCTGAAATGAGCCTGCCAATTTCAAGCACTCGGTTCAGAATTATTTAAGCTGATCGATGACCTTGAACGTAATATCTGCAGACTTATCTCCGTAAACTACGGCCTGTTTGTCGATTATTACCGAAAAACCCTCTTTTTTAGCAACAGCCTGTACGGCATTGAGAAATTTCTGGCGGATTGGGGCAAAAAGTTCATTTTGCTTTTTTTCCATTGCTCCACCCGGACCAAACTTTTCCAATTGATACTTCTGTATGCTCTGGTATTTAAGGTTGAGGTCTTTTTCTTTTTGTTCTATAGCTGTTTTTGAAAGGGATTTTTTCTGTTTTTCATAGTCCGTTGCGGCGGTCTGGAAATCTTTTTTAAGCTTATCAAGGCCTTTTTGCCATTGCGTGCCTGTTGCTGTGAGTATGTTTTCAGCTTTCTTTTTTTCGGGCATCTGGTCCAAAACTTTTTGCGTATCGACGAGACCTGTCTTCTCGGTACCTGTCGCAGCAAGTGCTGAAGGTGCAACGGCAAGTACACTCAGAATCAAAATCATGATCATAGTTCGGGGTAGAGACGTAATTCTTGAATTTCTGGGCATCATTTTCATGGTTGAATTTCTTGTTTTGGTTGAATGGTTTCGTGCAGCATCTCCTTGTCACGGTTTTTCAAAGGTAACAATTCCCCTATAAAAAACTACGCCTGAATGCCATGACAGGTGGTAAAACCGACTGAGCCGCCTGTTGGCGCTGCTGCTTAAGGTTATGACGTCAAATCAAGCAAGAACATGTGCCGGTATTGAAACGTAAGGTTTTATTATCGAAAACTGCTTTTCGAAGTTGTTCGGTTTGCTTTTCCTCATGTGTGGCCCGAAGCTTTGGTTCTTGCTTCAGATGCTTTTTCTGAACATCTGTCCGGGTTGCTGTTCGGCCAGTTGCTTCAGCTCGAGCTCGAAGAGAAGTACAAGAAGCATCGAGGGATCCATGGCTGTTTTTTCTGCAAGTACATCTATGTGTACGGGGTTATCATCCAAATGATCGAAAATGGCTTTTTCTTCCGGTGTTATGGGGGGCTCCTTTGTTTCAACGAAGTTTCGGGCACGACTTCCTTGAGGGCCGGGACAGAGTTCTGCAATAATGTCGTCTGCTGTAGTGACAAGTTTTGCTTGACCGTTTTCAATCAGAGCGTTTGTTCCAGCCGAGGTCTTTGAGAAGATACTGCCCGGAACGGCAAAAACATCCCTGTTCTGGTCCAAGGCATACGATGCTGTGATCAATGAGCCGCCTTTTTTGTCCGATTCAACGATCAATGTTCCCTTTGAGAGTCCTGCTATAAGACGGTTTCTTTTAGGGAATTTCGCAGGTGTAATGGTGCTTTCAAGCCATTCTTCCGAAACTATGGCACCTTGCTCGATCATGCGTGGCCAGATGTTGCCTGTAGGGTCCGTATGAGGGTTGTCCACTCCTCCTGCCAGAACGGCAATTGTTTTACCCTGATGTTCCAGTGCAGCTTTATGGGCAGCAGTATCAATCCCGTAGGCAAATCCGCTGACGATGGTGAACCCTTCGGCTACAAGGCCGCTGCATATGTGTTCGACAACTTTTCTGCCATATTGGGTTGCCTTTCTTGTACCGACTATTGAAATACAGGGGGCGTGTGCGGCTTCTATATTTCCACGTATAAAAAGGTACGGTGGTGGATCGTAGATTTCTCTGAGAAATGGCGGATACGATGGATCTTCGAGGGTGATGAGGTTTGCTTGATAGCGGTCGAGCAGAGAAAGTTGTTGTTCCGCTGACTTTTTTGCTTGGTCGAGAGCATGAGAATTATGAAAAAATCCGACGATGGTTTCTGCGATTTTTGTTCCTATGCCCGGAACATGGGCTAAATCTTCAATCTTTGCATCAAAGATTGAAGAGCCGCCAATATGCTTTTGGAGTATGTTTATTCTTGCCGGGCCAAGACCAGGGATTTGCGATAGGACAAGAAGAATGGTTGGGTCAGAAATCACGCTTCATGAGTTTGAGAGCAAAACCTTTGAGATATTCCCTGCCTTCATCATAAGGCAGGGTTTCGACGGCAGAGAGCGCAGCTTCCGTGTCGGCATTGATCAGTTCCCTTGCTTCGTCAAGCACTCCGCATCGTTCATAAATTCCCCTGATTTCCGGGACTCTTTCGGGTGAAATGCCATTATTGTTGATAACGGACTGTAAGAGATTCTTTTCTGAGTCGGTTGCCAAATCGAGGGAACGGAGGAGCAGATATGTTTTTTTACCGTTGATCACATCTCCACCTGGCACTTTTCCTGATTTACCATCCTCGGCCATAATATCGAGATAGTCATCCTGTACCTGAAAGGCTCGCCCGATTTTGTTTCCGAAAATCACCAGCTTTTCAAGTTGCTCAGAGGTACCATCGCCGACAATACCGCCTGCCTCGAGTGATGCGGATATAAGCCGTCCTGTTTTTTTTGATATCATATCGAGGTAATCGGTGATAGTGGCATCTTTACGTTGCTCCAGTTCCATGTCGATTGCCTGTCCCTCACAAATGGTGATGTTCGCATCATTGAGAATATGAACAAGTTCGTTATGCCGCGACGTTTTTGTCTGTAAAGCATATTCATAAGCAATTGCGATCATCATGTCGCCCGATAAGATTGCTGCGGTAGAATCCCATTTGGTATGAACTGTCGGCCTTCCGTGACGGAGGTCGGCCTGATCCATGATGTCGTCATGTACAAGGGTAAAATTGTGGAGAATCTCGATTGCAAGTGCAGTGTGTATCGCATTTACGCTCGATCCGCATACCGCTTCAGAGGCGAGAAGTGTAAGGAAGGGGCGAATTCTTTTTCCTTTGCCTGCCAGAATATATTTGGCGGGTGCATAAAGGCTTTCAGGAGTGTTGTTGGTAAAGCAGTTGTCCAGTGCGTCGTTGATACGTTTATGATACTGCTGGTATTTTTGTTCAACCTGTTCTGATGTTACACTGATATTCATTACGGCACTATCCTTTTTTTAACGAAATGAGGGTTTTTTGCAGTTGTGTTATGTTTTTTGCTCCCGTGAGAAACATCACGGCCCTGAGGTCGTTCATCCATGTGAGAATGGTTTTTTCAAGCCTGGAATCATGAAGTGCTTTGAGCATCATACCTGCAGATGCACAAATCTCAGCGCCAAGAGCAATTGCCTTCGCAATATCGAGACCATTGGAAATACCGCCCGATGCAATAACTTTGATGTGTTGGTACTGCTTTTTATCCTCTTTAAGTGCGGCGATATCGGTAAGGCACTGTGCAGTTGGTATGCCCCAGTTGAGCAGCTCCCGGAGGACCGAGGGGCTGAAACGGTTTTCATGCTGAAATTGCTCCAGATAACGTTCTTCTTCAACCTTCTGCCAACTGATTCCCCCTGCTCCGGCAACGTCGATAGTCTGAACTCCGGCATCGGCAAGTGCGGCTGCAGTTGCCGATGAAATGCCACAGCCGACTTCTTTAGCTATAACCGGGGCATCGATCGCGCATGTCAGTTGCTGTAGTTTCTTCAGGAAGTTTTTGAAATTGGTATTTCCTTCCGGCTGAAAAAGTTCCTGGGCAGGGTTGAGATGGACAATCAGGCCATCTGCATCGATAATGTCGATAAGAAGGTTGATTTCTTGGTTCGTAAGGCCTTTTGCAACCTCGGGTGCACCGATGTTGGCCAGTATGGGGATGGATGGAGCAAACTGACGAACGACACTGAAGCTTTGCCTGTATGAAGCGTTTTCGAGTGCCTGGCGCATGCTGCCTATTGCGAGTGGGATATTCAGCTTTTCCGCTGTTTGTGCAAATGAACGGTTGAGATGCTTGGCTTTACCGTATCCACCTGTCATGGAGGAGATCATAAAGGGGTATGATATCCGGTGACCGAACATGTTTGTAGACAGGTCTATTTCGTTGTGATTTATTTCAGGAGCAGCATTGTGCGTAAACTCATAGTGCTCGAAACCGGTTGTTTTACTGTCGAAATAAACCATTTTATTGAGGCAGGTTTCGACATGGCTTTGCTTGCGATCTACCGTTATGGTTTTAGATTCATTCATCGTCTTTTCTGGTAATGAAGACGGTTTGTTTGTATTCGCACCGTGCAAAATGTATAACTTACAATGTAATAATATATCCCTAAATCAAGCGTTTCAGCTGGTGCTTAAATAACGATACTTTTTAAAAACTCAAGTTACTTGCTGGCCGTATTTGCTGCGAGTATTTTCTGCCTGTATTTTTATCTTAACCCATGGTCAGGACCCTTTTTTCCATAGCACTACGCCATCTTTTTGGACGGAAAAGACAGTCCTTGACAACCATTGCGGGTGTTGCAGTCAGTACAATGGTTCTGATTACAACAATTTCATTGACAAGAGGGCTCCTGGATTCTTTTGTTGTAACTATTGTCGATGTTGCACCGCATATAATAATCGAAGGCAAGCCCATCGAGTCTCTACCGGTTGATCTTCTGAGCGATGCAGAGGTGCAACGCCATGCTTTTGTCGATGAAAATATACAAAAAGAAGAACGCGATGAAGTGCGTAATTATCGACAGGTTCTGGAGGTTCTCGATTCAAAACAGTATGCCGGAGAGGTGGTGGCCGTATCACCCTTTATCGAGTCCAGGGTGATTGTGATAAAAGGCAACAAGAGTCAGCCGATATCCATGAAAGGAGTTGTGATAGAGCGGGAAAATGCGATCAGTGGTATCGAGGACAAACTGACGGCTGGAGATCTTGCGTTTTTTGAAACGACACCCAATGCTCTTCTCGTAGGAAGAACTGTGGCTATGGATATGGGGCTGGAGCTGCATGATGAAGTGTCTGTTGTGCCGGTTTCAGGCCCTGTCCGGCAGTGTAAGGTAGCCGGTATTTTTTTCTCAGGTGTAAATGCTATCGACAATACGGTTTTTGTATCGCTCAAGTTCGGTCAAATCCTTGAAAATCTTCCGGCAGACAAGGTTTCCGGGATAGGGGTCAAGGTTGTTGATCCTCTTGCCAATGAGCCGCTTGCAGGAGTTCTTGAGCGAGTTACGGGTTATAATTGTGTTACATGGCAGGAAGATAATGCCAGTGTTCTTTCTCTCTTCAATCGTATAGGTTTCATTGTTTTTTCCCTTGTCGCTTTTGTCGGAGTGGTTTCCGGTTTCGGAGTGGCGAATATTCTGGTGACGACGGTTTTTGAAAAAAGCCGCGACATTGCGATCATGAAATCTTACGGATTTTCAGCAGGATCGCTTGTTGGTATGTTTATTCTCGAAGGTTTTTTGGTCGGTTTTGCCGGAACTCTTGCGGGAGGTGTGCTGGCAACGGGTTCGATCAATCTTCTTGCACATATTCCGGTTGAGACATCTCAGGGGCCGCTTACCAAAACCGGTTTCAGCATGTCATGGAACCCGCTGTACTTCTTGTTCGTGATGTTGTTGACGGTTTTCATAAGCACCATCGCCGCAACTATTCCTTCCACACGAGCGGCAAAACTCGAGCCGGTTGAGGTGCTGCGCGACAGCAGCCTCTAGAAAGCCTCTATTAATCTGTTGCGCAACCTGATTACTTCGTTAGGCGGTGCTCGAAATCCTCGTGTACTTTGTGTACACGGTGGTTTCTGCGCTCCGTCGGCCTCGTACTCAGGTTGCTCACAACAATTTATAGAGGCGTTCATCGTTTGTTTACTGTTTTCGTGGCTACTGTACACTATACACGCAGTCACCTTTCAACAGCTCAACAAAAAACAACACTCCACTGATTATTACCCTGTCTGCAGGTGTATCTTTTCGGGGTGCTGCAGGAGGTAGAGCTTGTAATAGAGGCCTTTTTTAGCAAGCAGTTGCTGATGTGAACCGCTTTCCTTGATGGTGCCTTTGTGCATGACGATAATCCTGTCGGCATGCTGTACTGTCGAAAGGCGGTGTGCAATGATGATCGATGTGCGGTTTTTCATGAGGTTTTCGGTCGCGGCTTCGATGAGCTGTTCCGTTTCAGTATCAACTGAACTGGTTGCCTCGTCGAGGACAAGTATCTCCGGATTGTAAAGCAGGGCGCGTACAAAAGCGATAAGCTGTTTCTGGCCTGCAGAAAGTCCCGATCCGTTTTCATTGACCCGATACTCGTAACCTCCTGGCAGTTTTCCAATGAAACGATCGGCACCGACAGTTTTAGCGGCGTTGTGGATTTCTTCATCGGAAGCACGAGGGTTGCCGAACGAGAGATTTTCCCGGATGGTACCCGAAAAAAGAAAAACATCCTGCATAACGACGCCGACTATCTTTCGAAGTGATTGTTCCGGTATTTGTGACAGCTCGATGCCGTCGATTGTAATCGAACCTTTACGCTGATAGTACAGTTTCGAAAGAACATTGATGATGGTGGTTTTACCGCTTCCTGTCGAACCCACAATGGCGATCTTTTCTCCGCGTTTTACTTTGAAAGAAATGTCTTTGAGTATCCAGTTATCGTTGTTGTAGGCGAACCAGACGTTCGTAAAGACGATTTCATTCCGAAAAGACTCGATTGCCCGGGGGTTTTCGGGTTCTGCAGCCATATCCTTTTCTTCAAGGAGTCTGAAGATGCGGTCTGAGCTCGCGAGTGCCGTCTGAAGAATATTGAATCGGTCGGAAAGATGTTGAAGAGGGCGAAAAAAAAGCCAGATGTATTGCACAAAAGAGATAACGATGCCAAGCGTGATATCTCCTTTCAACATGCGTACCCCGCTATACCAGATCACAAGTCCTGCGGCTATGGAACTGAGCAGTTCGATGAGTGGGTAGTATACCGAAAAGTAGAAAACGGTTTTGATATTGGCATTCCGGTATTCCTTGTTGATTGAAACATGTTTTTTGTATTCGCTCTCTCCCCGGTCGAAGAGCTGGACGATGTTGATACCTGAAACATGTTCCTGAAAAAAAGAATTGAGCCTGGCCAGGTGTCCTCTCACATCCTGAAAAGCCTTTCGAACTTTGCTTTTGAAGGTAAGCGTCGCATAGATCATCAAGGGAAGAATGCTTAAAACAATGAGTGTCAGCTCCCAATCGATGAAAAACATGAGTAGAACGATAAACAAGAGCTGCATAACATCGCCGATGATCGTCACGACACCGCTCGAAAGCATCTCGTTGAGTGCTTCGACGTCATTGGTGGCTCTTGTGATGAGCCTGCCTGCCGGATTTCGGTCGTAGAATCTGATAGAAAGTTTCTGCAGATGCCGAAAAATATCCAGTCTGAGAGTAAGAACGGCTTTCTGACCGATAAGCTGTGTGAGATAGGTCGCTACATATTGTTTCAGGCCATCCAAGAGTATTATCCCCAGTAATATGAGGCTTATCAGCGCGAGTCCGTTGATGTTGCCCTGCGCAATGTAGTCGTCAATGGCCAGTTTGGTAATATATGGCCTCAGGGGACCGAGAACCGAACCAGCAAGGGTTATGACGATTGCCCAGGAAAGCAGTCCCTTGTATGGCTTGACGTATGAAAGGAGTCGTGAGATGATGTAACGGTCATTGGATTTCTTGCCACCGCTCGAAAGCAGTTCGTCTTTTTGTTGCTGAAATCCCTTTTTCGTGCCTTTCTCGTCGTTCATATAATCTATTCTTGTGCTGTCACAATGTATCGATTCTCGAACTGATTTCCCGGAGGAATGTTTCGGCCAGCTTTTCCGCCCGTTCCATACTTTTTGCTTCAGTATATATTCTAAGAATCGGTTCAGTGTTTGACGGTCTTATATGTACCCACTCTTCAGGAAAATCAAGTTTTATACCGTCCTCTGTATTGATTGAAGCTTCAGGGTATGCTGATGCAATCGTCAATAACTGGTCCTGTAGGTTTTCCGGTTTGTCGGCGAGCCGGACCTTTTGTTTTGCCATAAAATAATCCGGGTATTGTTTTCTGAAACCGGAAAGTGTGCTGTTTACGGGATCTTTTTCTCGCCACTCGGCAAATGCCTGGAGCATGAGGGCTATACCCGCGAGCGCATCTCTCCCGTAATGTAGTTCGGGAAGAATGATTCCTCCATTGCCCTCTCCTCCGATTACAGCGTTTCGTTCTTTCATCACTGTAACCACGTTCGCTTCACCCACCTTGGCACTGAAGCAGGTCTGTCCGTGATTTTTCGCTACATCCCGAAGCGCCCTGGTGCTTGAAAGGTTGTTCACTACGGTTCCCGGTTTGTACCGCAGATAAAAATCAGCACAGACTACCAGTGAGTATTCTTCACCGAAAAGGGTCCCGTCTTTACATATCAGCGCCAGCCGGTCGACATCGGGATCGACAACTATTGCAAAATCGCACTGTTTTTTCTTCAGGCTGTCGACGGTCTCGACGAGATTCTCTGCAAGGGGTTCGGGGTTTCTGGGAAAAATGCCGGTTCCGTTACAAGAGATGGTTTCGATCTCTTCGACTCCCAGCTGTCGGCATAGTTCAGGTACGATCGATGAGCCGGCTCCTTCAACTGCATCTATGAGAACTCTGAAACGCTGTTCCGCAATTTGTTCCCTGTCGATACAGGGGAGCGACAGGATTCTCCTGATATGCTCTCCGTCATAATCGTGTTTTTGCTCCAATGAGCCAACATGCTTCCAGTCGGCAACCGTGAACTGTTTTTTCCTGAAAATATCAAGTAACTGCTGAACGGCGTTTTCATCGAGAAACTCTCCTTTTCTGTCGAGCAGTTTCAACGCATTCCACTCAACCGGATTATGCGAAGCTGTGACTATAATACCGCCATCAGCCTTTTCCGCAGCTGTGGCAATTTCAACGGTTGGGGTAGTTGCCATACCGACATCGATGACATCGCAGCCGCAGAGAGTCATTGCGCTGCTGACAAGGGTTGCAATAGCGTGCCCGGTTGGGCGGGTATCTCTTCCGATAACGATTTTCGGAGTGAAATTTTCGTCCTTACCCTGTTTATGCAGCAGCGTTGCAAAAGCTTGTGAAAAAGCTACAAGGTTCGCAGGTGAAAGGCTTTCTCCAACGATGCCTCGGATGCCCGATACGCTTATCATTAAGCTCATGAGGGTTGTAATATTTGTTTAGATTGGATGTGTTTGTCTTTTGCTTTTCATTCCGGATTCTGTTGAACCTGACAGAGTGATGGCTGAAATAGTTGTTGATGTGCTGAATGCGCATGAAGTGTTTGACAGCGGACTGAGGCAATATAGTGAAAAGTCCTTGAACGTGGCCACTATGAATTTGCTTTACATGCCGGTCGCTTTGTCGGGCGGATCAGGTAGAAAGGGGTTCACGACAAAATTTGTAGAGGTACTTGTAACGTGCGCTTGGGTTCCCGGTTTGAAAATACTGAAATCGAGATTTGGGTTTTGGAATAAGAAAACGCTTTTATATATTTAAGGCCTTTTATCCAGGTTTTGATACAAGGGTTCCGGAGAACGGGAAACACAGTCTTACCACTAAGAGATTTTCGGTCAGGCAACATACTGTTCGATGCTGCCCGATATCGCAATATTAGCTATTACTTATAAAAGTTACGTTTTATGCCATTACACAAGTCAGCTGAAAAAAGGCTCCGTCAGTCTGCACGGCGCAACGAAAGAAACAGGGCAAGAAAAAAAGAGCTGAAAGTGCTTTTGAAGAATGTCCAAAAGCTGATAGACACCAATGCTGAGAAAAGTGAAGTTGAGGCTGCGTATCGTTCGGCTATTCAGAAACTTGACAGGCTGGGGGTGAAGCGCTATATTCATCCTAACAAAGCCTCGAGAAAAAAATCGCAGCTTTCGAGGATGCTCAACAAATACTTGACGGCGGAGTAGTATTTTTTGCCCCCTCTTTTTTTTGTGCGTTGTCATTCTTCTTTTATGATATTCGGTAACGTTCTTTGCCTACGAGGCAGTTGGAGTAGCGGCCGGATCCATAGATATTCTAATGTTTGCATATTTTCGTGGAGAGTTGGTTGAAGCTTTTCCGGATGAGGTAGTTGTTGACGTTGCCGGTGTGGGCTATCGCTTGCTTATTTCTTCAGCCACGTATCATCAGCTTCCTGAACCGGGGGGATCTGTGCGGGTCTTGGCGCATCTGCATGTCAAAGAAGACCTGATGCAGCTTTATGGCTTTTTTGATGAGGAAGAGCGTCAGCTTTTCAGGTTACTGCTCTCTATTTCTGGAGTTGGGCCAAAGCTTGCACTTGCTATTCTTTCCGGATTGCAGGTCCAGGAAATACAGGAAGCAATCGTGTCTAACATGCCGGAAAGGCTTTTTGAGATTTCTGGCGTCGGGAAAAAAACAGCAGCGAGAATTGTTCTTGAATTGCGGGACAGAATACTCAAGCTTCGGCCGTCGGGGGGGGCGAAACCATCATCAACCCTATCGAAAAATTCCTTGCGAGATGATGCTCTGAACGCTTTGTTGACGCTCGGTTTTTCAAGATCCGTCGCTATGAAGGCGGTCATCGAATCGCAGGCGCATCTTGAAAATCCGCAGGTCGAGGATCTGGTTAGAGAGTCATTGCTTGCCATTCGGACTTCTTAATCGGCTTTACAAGGAATCATATGAGGTTAGAGTGAGTGATGTATCAGGATGCAATTGATTTTCTTTTTCCTCTTCATCGGTTCGGTATGAAGCCTGGACTGGAAAGAGTGCTTAAGCTTTTGCATGCGGCCGGTGAACCGCAGAAGCGCCTGGGACGGGTTGTTCATATAGCAGGTACTAACGGAAAAGGTGCCGTAGCCAGTTCGTTAGCAGCAATATGCTGTGCGGGTGGATATAGTACCGGGTTGTACACTTCACCTCACCTTCTATCATATACCGAACGTATCCGCGTCAATGGTGACATGATCTCTGAATCGCAGATCGCAGAATATTGTTCGGTACTCAAGGACGATATTACCGAGGGAAATGCGACGTTTTTTGAGGCTACGACAGCAATCGCGTTTATGTATTTCTGCGCCATGCAGGTGGATGTGTCGGTTATTGAAACCGGTATGGGCGGCAGACTGGATGCGACGAATGTGGTTGAGCCCGATCATGTTATCATACCGAGTATAAGTGAAGATCATACCAGCTGGCTTGGTGAAACGATTGGCGAAATAGCAACTGAAAAAGCCGCTATTATCAAAAAAGGAGCAAGTGTTTACACGGCTGTAGAGGACCCTGAGGCACTTAAGGTAATTCTTGATCGTGCCGATGTTGTTGGCGCAAAAGTAAGACTACTTAAGGAATCGGCTGAGTGCGTTGTTCATGGTGCCGGAGTAGGAAGGCTTGAATTTTCACTCAAGGCTCCCGGGTTGAATATGAGAAACCTCGTGGCTCCCGTGACCGGTGATTTTCATGCGTCCAACCTTTCGCTTGCTGTTTTGGCGGCCAGCGAGGCTGGAATAGATGAACCTGCAATCAGGCAGGGATTGTTGTCGATGCGGCGGTTCGGTTACAGGGCAAGGCTTGAACGTTTATCCAAACAGCCTGACGTACTGCTCGATGTTTCGCATAATCCTGCCGGGATTGAAAAAAGTGTTCAAACCCTGTGCGCCATGCGAGGTGTTTACCGTAATATCATCGTTCTGTTGGGACTGGTCCACGATAAGGAGGCGGGAAAAATTGTCCGGTACTTGAAAAGGTTGACATCAGATGTAATAACCGTTGATCTTCTTACTGAAAGGGGGATGACCGCTATCGAGCTTGGAGATCTGTGCAGGGATGAAGGATTGCAGGTGACCGTTACGGCATCAGTTCGTGAAGCGCTGGGTGCTGTCGATTGTAAGGCAGAAAAAGAGGATCTTGTCCTGATTACCGGCTCATTTTATCTGGCAGGAGAGGTTTTGGGCGTTTTGGGTTATTGAATATGCTGGTATTGTAACGTATTTACAGGTATTGCATGGACACCTTGAAATATCTTATTAACAACAGGTTTGCTATGGTTCGGCGTGAGAGCTTTTGGCAGATCAATCCCAAGGAAGACTGTCATGAGGTTGCCGCTTGTTGTCTTGAACGGCATACTGACCGCTTTTTTTCAGGATTCAGGAAAAGTTGTATATTTAAATGATATTTTCATGCTCCAGCTATCACGCTTCCGTGTTTCAGGGTTGCGGCCATCACATGAGTCAGAAATTCACCAAGGCCTATTTTCAACGTTACAACTTCCGTTTATAGCTTCTTTTCAGGCTGTTATAGCACATCGCAGCGCTTTTTATTCCATGAGTACCGCTTTTATTTTAATGCATGGTTTACATGGTTTAACACCCGGATGTTATCCCGATACCTCTATCCGCTTCAGACAAGCCTTGTGTTTTTGTAACCATAATAAGAGATGAATAAATCATAATGTCGAACAATTCAGTTACTAAAGGTCTGGACATCAACATGCTCCAGAAAAAGAAGGTTCATGAGTTGAATGCTTTAGCCAAAGAGATAGGTGTTGTTACAGCAGGATTACGAAAGGAGGAATTGATATACAAAATAATCGAGGCGCAGTCCCAGAAAGGAAGTAATGCGGAAAACGGTCGGGTGATGGTCAATACCGGAGTGCTTCAGGTTATTCCGGAAGGGTATGGGTTTCTTCGTTCTGCCAATTACAACTATTTGTCATCTCCCGATGACATTTATGTTTCACCTTCCCAGATCAAGCGTTTCAATATGAGGACCGGTGATACCGTGTCCGGGCAGGTTCGTGCCCCGAAAGAAGGCGAAAGGTTCTTTGCGCTGTTGAAAATCAATACGATTGACGGCAAGGATCCCGAGATTACAAGGGAACGGCCGTTTTTCGATAATCTTACTCCGCTGTTTCCGCGCGAGCGCCTGAGGCTCGAGACTACGCAGAACGAATATTGCGGAAGGATTATGGATATTTTTACTCCTATCGGGAAAGGGCAGAGAGGGTTGATCGTTGCACAGCCCAAGACCGGTAAGACGATGTTGCTACAGACGGTTGCGAATGCGATTATCAAAAACCATCCCGAGGTTTATCTTATCGTTCTGCTTATTGACGAGCGCCCTGAAGAGGTTACCGATATGGAAAGAAGCGTTCCGGCAGAAGTGGTGAGTTCCACCTTTGACGAAGACCCTGAACGCCATGTACAGGTTGCCGATATGGTGCTCGAAAAGGCAAAGCGTCTTGTTGAAGTCGGGACTGATGTTGTTATACTGCTTGACTCGATAACCCGCCTTGCAAGGGCACATAATACCATTATACCCCATTCAGGTAAAATCCTTTCGGGTGGAATCGATGCAAATGCGCTGACTAAGCCGAAGAGATTTTTCGGTGCGGCAAGAAATATTGAAGAGGGGGGAAGTCTCACCATCATCGCGACGGCGCTTGTCGATACCGGTTCGAGAATGGACGATGTTATTTTCGAGGAATTCAAGGGAACGGGTAACATGGAGCTTGTTCTTGACAGACGCCTTTCGGAGCGTCGTATTTTCCCGGCTATTGATATTTTACGTTCAGGCACCAGGAAAGAGGAGCTGCTTTTTTCTCAGGAAGAGCTTTCGAGGACATGGCTTTTGCGAAAATATCTTGCTGATAAGAATCCGATTGAGTGCATGGAGTTCATGCGTGAAAAGATCGTTGAGACAAGGGACAACAAGGAGTTTTTCAAGTATATGAATGCTTGATTCCAGATGTTTTTACGGCCTTTTTCAACAAGAGGTTTGCTTTTTATGAATGGGGGCCGTATATTAATGGCCTTTAAAACAAGAGTAAAGTCATTTAATATATGCCTTGCGGAAAGAAAAGAAAACGTCATAAAATGGCGGTACACAAGCGCAAAAAGATGCGTCGCAAAAATCGTCATAAGAAGCGCTTGAGATACCAGAACAAGTAGTAAGCTGGTAAGATTCTGTTTTAAGGATGTTCGGTTGAGAATATAGCTCAGTTGGTAGAGCAACTGCCTTTTAAGCAGTGGGTCGAAGGTTCGAGTCCTTCTATTCTCACAAAATCGGTACTATGTAGTGAAAGTGGTGCCGGTTTTTTTTAAGGCCCGAGTGGTGGAATTGGTAGACACACTATCTTGAGGGGGTAGCGCCGAAAGGTGTAGGAGTTCGAATCTCCTCTCGGGCACGAGGTATTTTTAGGGGCCGCTTTATGCGGCTTTTTTTATGTACCCTTTAAACCCAGCATCAATCAGTGCGGTTTTTGAGAGCATATATCCGTGCAATCGATGTCCTGACAGAACGTACAGGTCATGCAGTCAGTTGGTTGGCGCTGCTTCTGGTCTTGGTCGTTGTCTACGATGTCTTTACCCGTTACGTGCTTTCATTGAGCAGTGTTGCCGTTCAGGAGCTTGAATGGCATATTTTTTCGCTGTTGTTTCTTCTCTCCGCTGCCTACACGTTGAAACATAACAAGCACGTCAGGGTCGATGTGCTCTATGTTCGGTTGACCGAAAAACAGCGTGCGATTGTCAACATTGTCGGCGGGGTACTGTTTCTTCTCCCTTTCACATGCATTGTCGTGTTTGCTTCATGGTCGTTTGTAAGCAATTCTTTTTTTATTCTCGAGTCGTCACCGGATCCTGGAGGGCTTCCTTACCGTTTTCTGCTGAAAGCAGCTATCCCTCTTGGTTTCGTGCTTTTTATGATTCAGGGGGTTGCGGAAGTTTTTCGTTCCATTCTTGTAATAGCCGATAAGACGGATAAAACAGGTGGAGAGTAATTAGTGATGGAGATTCTTCCATTCATCATGTTTGCCGCAGTATTTCTTCTTCTGCTGCTTGGGTATCCGGTTGCCTTGACGCTCGGGGGCGTTTCAGTCATTTTCGGGGTTTTGACTTTCGGGTTTGATTTTTTTGCCCTGCTGCCGCTCAGGATATGGGGGACGATGACGAACTATGTGCTTCTGGCGGTTCCTCTGTTTGTTTTTATGGGGGTCATGCTCGAGAAATCCGGAATTGCCGAAAAACTTCTGGAAACGATGGGAATGCTTTTCGGTCGTTTTCGAGGTGGGTTGGCGATTGCGGTCGTTATCGTCGGAACGCTTCTTGCTGCGTCGACAGGCATTGTTGGAGCAACCGTTGTGACCATGGGGCTGATGAGCCTGCCAGCAATGCTCAAAAGAGGATACGATCCCGAGCTTGCTACCGGGACGATTGCCGCGTCGGGTACACTTGGCCAGATCATTCCGCCAAGTATCGTGCTGGTTCTCCTTGGCAGCATACTCAATGTTTCGGTAGGGGACATGTTTGTCGGTGCAATGGTGCCTGGCTTGCTTCTCGTCTTTTTGTACTTGCTTTACATTACTTTGCTTGGTGCTATTCGTCCGGGGCTGATGCCGGCGATTCCGGTTGCAGAGATTCGGGCGTTCAAGGGGGGAACTCCCTGGAGAACCGTTATCGAGGCTTTTGTAATTCCTTTTACGCTGGTTATCGCGGTACTCGGCTCTATTTTTGCTGGGATCGCGTCGCCGACAGAAGCTGCCGCCATAGGGGCTTTTGGTGCTCTCTTGTTGACGTTTTTTCAGCGTAAATTATCTTTCGATGTCTTGAAATCCGTGATGCAGGAGACGACGTGGCTGACTTCGATGGTGTTTATCATTCTTGCCGGAGCGAGTGCGTTCAGCCTCGTGTTCAGAGGTATGCACGGGGATCGTTACCTCTCCGAAATGATTGTCCAGGCAAATTTTCAGCCAGAACTGTTTCTGGCAATCGTCATGATCGGGGTGTTTATTGCAGGCTTTTTCATCGATTTTATCGAGATCATTTTTATCGTTGTTCCTGTTGTGGCTCCGATATTCACGGCTTTCGGTGTGGACCTTTTGTGGGTGGGTGTGCTGCTTGCCATGAACCTTCAAGCTTCTTTTCTGACCCCTCCTTTCGGGTTTTCCCTGTTCTATCTCAAAGGTGTCACTCCGAAAGAAGTGACTACCGGTCATATCTACCGTGGGATCATACCGTTCATTATCATTCAGCTGTTTATGCTGGTACTGATCATTTTGTTTCCCGAACTGGTTACCTGGTTGCCCGATCTCTTGTCAGGAAGATAGCCTTGGAAAACCTGTTTCGGTCATTTACGGGCCTGCCCTGTGAAAAGAGGTGCTTCATTATTTCACAGGGCGACATGACGTTTTGATTATGCTGAGCCGAGCAGCAATTGTGCTTACAAGTTTTGCGTGTAGTATATTTTTTCCGAAATGTTCGCCCATGGCGTAATCTGGTTCCGGAAAGAGGAATAGGCGTCGTAAACCTTTTTGCTTTGGGGGTCGCTGCCGACAATTTCGTCGATAACCTCTTTTGAAAAGGTACGTAACTGTTCGAGCACTTCGGAAGGGAGTGGTCTCAGATCCACTTTTTCCTCATTGACGAGTTTCTGAAGGTAAATATTGTTTTTGGACTCGAACTCGCAGAGTATCCAATGATGTACCCGTGCTGCCGCGTTGCGAACAATGTGCTGCAAATCGGAAGGGAGTTTCGAAAAAGCTCCTTTATTGATAAAAAACTCGAAGTTCGTTCCAGGTTCTTGCCAGCCGGGGTAATAGTAGTAGCGGGCTACTTTGTAGAAGCCCATCATATAATCGTGATATGGCCCTATCCACTCGGTAGCATCGATGACTCCCCTTTCAAGATTGGTGTAGATTTCTCCACCGGCTGACAGGATTGCCGAGCCTCCGGCTTTGGATATTACCTTACCGCCAAGGCCGGGGATCCTCATTTTCAGTCCTTTGAGGTCATCGACCGAGTTGATCTCCTTGTTGAACCATCCGCACATCTGTATTCCTGTATTGCCTCCTGGAAAAGGGTACAGATTGAACGGGGCATAGACTTCCTCCCACAGTTCGAGTCCGTCACCGCCTATGAGCCAGGCATTCATTTGCTGCGGGTTCATGCCGAATGGAACAGCCGCGAAAAACTGTGCTGCAGGGGCTTTGCCCGCCCAGTAATATGAGGCGCCATGGCCTACTTCAGCGGTGCCCTGGCTGACAGCATCGAAGGCTTCCAGTGCCGGGACCAGTTCGCCTCCGCCGTAAACCTGAATATCAAGGCGTCCTTCGGACATTTCCCGTACCCACTGAGCGAACAGTTTCGAACCATCCTGGAGTACGGGAAATGTCGGCGACCAAGTAGTCAGCATTTTCCACCGGAATTTCTTGCCGGTATGTACGGCAGGTGCATCTGCAGACTCGGATGCAGGTTTGCTGCACCCTGTATTGAAAAAAGGAGCACTCAAGGCGAGCGATGCTGCTCCCGCTTGTAACGAGCGTTTCAAAAAATCTCGTCTGGAATTGTCTTTCATTGGCCACGATGGTTTAACGAGTTGTTTGGATTATCAGCAATAACGTTATACAATAATGTAAAATACTTTTTCTGTTCAAGGAAAATGGACAATCTGAATCATGACGCTCATGAATATTGCTGTTTGCATCAATCAGGTTCCCGATACGGCTTCAGGCATAGAGGTGGTGGATAGTGCGCCGGACATAGGATACCTCAACAAGGTGCTCAATCCATATGACGAGTATGCCATAGAGGAAGCTATCAGGTTGAAAGAGCTGCATGGTGATGTCATGGTGACGGCTTTTTCAGTCGGGGATAAAAAGCATTATGATGTTTTGCGAAAGGCTCTTTCGATGGGTGCTGATCGAGCCTGCCTTATAGAAGGTGGATGTCATGACGATTCCCGTTCCGTTGCAGCAAGTCTCGGCAAAGCGATCCGTTTGCAATACGAAGGGCTTCCCGATCTTGTTGTCTGTGGTAGGGAGTCTTCGGATTGTAACCGGGCTCAGGTTCCGCTTATGCTTGCTGAAATGCTTGGTGCTGCAGCTGTCACTGCCGTGACGAAACTGTTGTATGAAGATGGTGTATTGCGGGTGTGGCGAGAAATAGAGGGAGGTATAGAGGAGTATGCGCTTTACCCTCCAGCGGTCATAAGTGCCGAAAAAGGACTGAATATTCCGCGGAAAACAAATATCAAGGCGGTCATGAAGGCCCGCAAAGAGCCTGTTTTGCATATTGACGGTACAGTTGAGGCATCACAGGGAGTACTTTATCGGGACTTTTCTGCCATACGTCGCCAAAAAAACTGCCGATTTTTAGAAACAGCTGAAGACCTTGTTCGTATACTGCATGAAGAAAGGAGGATACTGTAACGATGAGTTTCTTGGTAATACTTGAGCAGAGGCAAGGGGCTGTCAAGAAGGCCTCGGTTGATGTATGGCACACTGTACAGCATATGGTGGAGGTTTTGGGAAAAACGGATGTTTACGGTCTGGTTATGGGTGATGTCGATAAAAACGTCATCAGAAGCCGGTGTGGCGGAAAGGGCAGGATTTACATGTTGAATGATGCGGCTTTTCATGATTATTGCCCAGAATGCTATGCAGGGGCAATTGTTGAGATGGCCGGTCATACTAACGCCGAAAATATTTTTTTCGCAAATACGGCGATGGGCAAGGATCTCGCCCCTCGCATCGCCATGCGCCTCGATGCAGCTCTTGCATCGGATTGTGTTATCGGATTGGATGGAAACGGTTTGCTGAAGGCAGTGACAACAATGTATGCAGGTACTGTTAGCGCTGTGGTAGAGAATTTGAAAAAAAGAGCGGTGTACACCGTTGCTCCACGATCGTACTCTTTTGAAGGGCTTGGTGAAAACGACGTTGAAATTCTTGAGGGCAAAGGAGAATGTCTTTCCAAGAGTAATTCGGTACTGAAGGGGGTTATCTACAACAAGGGAAGAAAAGATATAACCGAGTCGGATATTCTCGTTGCAGGTGGCAGGGGGGTTGGCAGCAGTGAAAACTTTGCTCTGCTCGAATCGTTGGCAACGTCACTTGGCGGTGTTGTTGGCGCCAGTCGTTCGGCTGTCGATGAGGGGTGGCGGCCTCATTCCGATCAGATAGGTCAGACCGGCAGGAGTGTCGCACCAAGGCTTTACATTGCCTGTGGTATTTCAGGAGCTCCACAGCATCTTGCAGGTATTGCCGGTGCCGAAACCGTTATTGCTATAAATCGTGACAGGGAAGCTCCCATATTCAAGGTTGCCGATTACGGGATTGTCGGTGACATTACGGAGGTCGTGCCGCTACTGGAAAGGGCAGTTTGTGATTTTCAGCGCATGAAATGATTTGTGTGGTTTTATTGTTAGTTGATTTTATTCGCGAGAGCTACGGCCTTTTGGAATTGAGATAACTTTTGCAGAAAAAAAGTCGTTGAGATGGATAAACTTCAGGTTGATATACTTGGGCTGTCAACCAGTCCGCATACAAACGGGGCGTATGCGCTTATTCTTTATGAAGTCGATGGCAAAAGGAAGTTGCCGATCATAATCGGTGGTTTCGAGGCACAGGCTATAGCTCTAAAACTTGAAAACATAAAGCCTCCACGACCCTTTACTCATGATCTGTTCAAGACGATTGCCGATACATTCAACCTCAATGTCAAAGAGGTGTTCATCGATGAACTGCATAATGAAACTTTCTATGCCAAAGTAATCTGTGAAATGCATGGTGAAACCCAGGAGATCGATGCGAGACCAAGCGATGCAATAGCTATAGCGGTTCGGTTCGGGGCTCCTATATATGTTTCAGAAGAGATTATGAATGAGGCTGGAATCAGGGAAGAGCAACAGGAGGAAGCTGAAGTTGCCGAAACCGACAGCGGGCAAGAAACGCCGAAAGAAATTACAGGTAAAACAGAATCATCGCTCGGTGAGCTGCAGAAAATGCTCGAGGACGCTGTCAAACGTGAAGATTATGAAGAAGCGGCTCGTCTGCGTGATGAAATCGACAGGATCAAGGGTAGTTCATGAATGGTTTTTGTTTTGCTTACAGAGTGTATAAACAAAAAAAGGAGGCTTCACGGCCCCCTTTTTTCGTTGACAGCAATGCTGTTTTATATGCCTACACGAAGGCCAAGCAGAGCGCTGTGGCTTGAGAGATCTCCATTGGCTGCGGGTTTATCCATGGAAAACCCTTCGGCGACGAAGTAGCGATACCGTGCATCGAGCTGGATGTTTTCGCTGACTGGAATGGCGATACCGGCACCGACCTGGTATGCCAGTGAAAAAACATCCTTGTTTCTGAAAGAGCTGCCTTCAAAACAGAGCGGTGCATCCTCGAATGTGATGTGAGCGACACCTACACCAGCGTATGGGTATACTTCCACATCGTTACCCAGGTCGATATCGTAAGCGCCGTTGAGCATGAGAGAGAGTACCGAGACATTGCCGTCTTCGTCAAGGTCTTCACTTTCATCGTTATATTTTTCGTTCGAAGAGACTTCGGCCCATGATGCAATATCATTTGTCTGGTAGCCGAGTTCCGCTTCCAGGCGGTAGTCGCCGTAATCGCAACCATAGGCACCCAAAAGGGTGATTCCTGAATCGGTGCCGAGCTCGAAGCCTTCATCGGAATCATCGGTATCGTGATCTTCAAATTCGATATCGTCCACCCAGACGATGCCCATGCTGCCGCTGACATATTTGTCTGCGCTGAAACCAGGTGCGGACCACATGACCGCCACCATCAATGCCATTGATAGTAATAATGCTTTTTTCATTGCTGTGTTACTGCTGTTAAACATTTTTGAATACATGTTGACTTTTCAGTCGGGGACAAAGGTATGAAATTCAATGAAAAAAGCACAGCAATGAATGACTTGAAATGAAAAAGGGGGGCATCAAGCCTCCCTTTTTCAGGAAAAATCCGGCAATGAATCAGAACATGACTCTAAAACCAAGCAGGCCACTGTGACTGTCGAGATTGGTGTTCGCTGCAAGCATGGTAAAATCGGTCGTTGCAAAGTAGCGGTAGCGTGCATCGAGCATGATATTGTCTGCAACAGGAATACCGAGGCCGATACCTGCTTGGTAGGCAAAGGTAACTTCATTGATATCGAGACTGCCGTCTTCGAGGTCACCTAAGTCAACAGGAGAACAGTCACCGTCTGGGCATGTCTGCGTTGCGCTATTGACCCTGACGTCATCCATGGAAACCTGAGCCACGCCGACACCGACGGTCGGTGAAAGTTCAACGCCGCCACCAAGATGGATATCGTAATAACCGTTCATGAGAAGAGAGAGAATGGTGACATCGCCGTCGAGCTCGACGTCAAGATCGACTTCACCTTGTCTATTATTACAATAAGCGTTTGCAGTCAATTCATCGACATCATTGGTCTGATAGCCAAGCTCACCTTCAACTCTGTAGTCACCATAATCACAGCCGAGAGCTCCAAGAAGGGTAAGGCCTGAGCCGAAACCGAGTTCAGCGTCGTCAATTTCTTGAAACTCTTCAAAAGGGCTGTCGATATTATCTATCTCGGTGTCACTCATCCAGGAAATACCGATACTACCGCTGACATACTTGTCGGCGCTGAAACCGGAGGCTGACCACATGACTGCAACCAAGAAAACAGCCAATAGTGAAATTGCTTTTTTCATAGTTTTTTTGTCAAGTTAGGTTAGTAAAAAGCATGAAGCACTCACGCATCCTACATGCAGAGAAAAGTATCTTGCCGCTTAACAGAAGTTTACGTGTTTTTCGCAGTTTTATCAACTGTTTTTTAAGAGAAGGTTCCTATAGGGCAAAAAAAAGGAGGCTCGAAAGCCTCCTTTAATGATCGAACAATCGGATTACAAGTTGACACGCAAGCCGAGCAGAGCGCTGTGGCTTTCCATGTTCGTGTTAAACTGGTACTCGCTAAATTCGACGGTAAAATCAGTTGTCCCAAAATAGCGATAACGAGCATCGAGCATAATGCCGTCGGAAACTGGAATACCCAGCCCGATACCAGCCTGGTAGGCAAAGGTTACCTCGCTGACTGACCAGTCAGGTGCATTGTCATACAATTCGACATCATCAGCTTTGACTTGAGCTACGCCTACACCGACAGTTGGAGACAACTCAAAACCGCCGCCGAGATCGATGTCGTAGTAGCCGTTTACGAGGAGCGAGAGAATAGTGACGTCACCTGAAATGTCATCATACTCACCGTCTTCTCCTGAAAACTCAAGCGAGTCGACATCTCCACTCTGGTATCCGAGTTCGCCTTCAAGCCTGTAATCGCCGTAATCGCAGCCAAATGCACCAAGAAGTGTTATGCCTGAGTCGAAGCCGGCTTCAAGGTCATAATCATCATAATCATAATCAAAATCAGGCTCCAGATCAGCATCGCTCATCCAGTTGATACCGATACTACCGCTGACATACTTGTCTGCGCTGAAACCAGGAGCAGACCACATGACTGCTACCAGGAATACCATTAAAAGTGATAGTGCTTTTTTCATTGTTTCCTCCATGTTTTGTTCGTAGGAACAGGTTAAGTACTGCTACCGAATAATAAGAAGCTTCATCAGAAACTTACTCTTACTTTTAGAAGATAATTGTTTTCAATGATGAATCATAATAAAAACCGCTAAAAACCGTCCGGTTATTGGGCGAATTGACCGAAGCTGAAAATGAATTTCCATCCCTGGTTATCGGCTCCCGGGTTGCTTGCGACAGGGTCGAACCCGTAACCGTAATCGAGCCCGACGAGACCGATGATCGGCAGGTACAGTCTCAGGCCTAATCCGGCAGATCTTTTCAGGTCGCTGTAGTCCATATCTTCCACCGAGCCCCACAGGTTGCCGGCCTCGACAAACGCAAGGGCATACACGCTTGCTGTCGGTGAAAGTGTCAGAGGGTAGCGCAGTTCAGTGGTGAACTTCGAGTAAACCCGGCCGGTATAAAGACCGGTATCATCATTGAGCTCACCCAGCGCCCGGTCGTCGTAGCCGCGTAATGGAACGGTTGAGAGCGAAGAGAGGCCGCTGCCTCCCATGTAGAACGAGTCGGTATACGGGATGTAATCGCCTTCACTGAACGTGTCGAGATAACCGTGTTGCGTCGAAAGGTTCAGGACAAAATCACCTCCGAGCGGCACGTACCAGCTCGAGCTGGCGATAAACTTGTAGAAATCTACGGTGCCCGGCAGTAGACCGCCTGCAAGCTGTGTCGATAGAGAGTTATTGCTTCCTCTGCGTGGATAGATGGGGTTGTCGATACTGTTTCTTGAAATGGTTTGTGTTATCGAGACCTCGTCGGCCGTATCGGGCTGATTTTCGGAATCGACAAAGCTCAGAAGCTCACCTTCACTGTGCAGGTATTTCAGTTTCCAGTTGATCGAGAAATAATCGTCTGGCCAGCTAAGGCGTCTGCCGATATTGAGCGACGCTCCTGTTTGTTTGAGCAGGTTATCGTCATCGCCGTCATCGGTGTAGTTTCTTTTTGTTTTGAAGACAGAAAAACCCAAGGCGGTCGGGGTGCCGAATGCCCAGGGCTCGGTAAATGACAGAGAGAGTGTCCGGTAGTCTTCGTTGCCGAACTGCCATTGGAAAGAGAGCTTCTGGCCGTCACCATGCGGCAGCGGATCCCATGCTTCACCATTGAAAAGGTCCTGCAACGAAAAGTTGTTGAACGTCACGCCCAACGCACCGGTAAAGCCGATATTGCCGCTGTAACCGACCGAGGCGTTGAATGTATCGGTCTGTTTCTCGGTGACATTGTAGGTGATGTCGACGGTCTTGCTCGCCTCATCCGGTTGAATGTCGGGCCTCGTGCTTTCAGGATCGAAGTAGTTCAACATCGAGATTTCCCTGACACTTCTGACAACATTTTTCCGGCTGAACATGTCTCCAGGAACGGTACGCAGTTCGCGGCGGATAACATGATCCTTGGTTTTCGTATTACCCTCGATATTGATTTTTCCAAGTCTGAACTGATCCCCTTCGAACAGTGATATGTTCAGGTCAACCGAGTCGGGCGGGACGACCTGTTCCTGCAGGGATGAACGAAAGGCAAGATATCCCCGGTCAAGGTAGAGTGAGGCGACGTCTCGGTTGTCTTTTGAAAAGTTCAGCTGTTCCTGGATTTTTTTCGCATTGTAGCGGTCGCCTTTTCTTATATCGAAAACTGTGGTGAGGATGTCGGTTGTTGCAAAATCTTTGGTGTTGCCGTTCCATGTGATATCTCTGATGTAATAGACAGGACCTTCCTCGAGAAAGATATCGATGTTCAATCCTTTCTGGTCTTTCGTATACGAGATGGAGTCCCGCACGATTGTCATGTCCCGGTAGCCGTTTTCACGGTAAAAATCAACAAGCAGTTTTTTATCCTGGTTGTATTTTTCTGTATCGAGTTTGGGTTGTCCGAAAATAGTTTTCCACCATGCGTTCTGGCTGGTTTCCTCGAACACGCCCCGGAGTTTTCCGTCTTTGAATGCGTCGTTGCCGTGGAACCGGATTTTTTCGATGATCACCTTCGACTTTTCATCAATTGAAAAAAGTGCCGTTACTCTTCCATTCTCGAGTTGTTTCAGCGAGTACTCGATCTTCGCCCGCAAATAACCTTTTTCTTTATAGGTTTCCTGGATCTTGCTTGCTGCAGTCAGGAGGCTCTGTTCATCGATATGCCTTCCCGGGTAGAGAGCAGCGATTTTCTCCAGCTCTTTGTCTTTGAGTTTGTCGTTGCCTTCGAAAACAACGCCATCGAGCAAGGGAAGTTCATTGACGACAAAACGGAGATCGATCATGTTTCCGGCTATATCCTGCTCTGCCTGGATATCGCTGAACTTTTTTTGCGCCCAAAGATATTCTATGGCACCAGGGATTTCAGTGCCCGGTATGCTGACGGTATCTCCTTTTTTTAGCGGGAGGCTGTTGAGGAGTTGATTCTCGCTGATTGTCCTCAGGCCGCTGAATGATATGTTGGAAACGGTGTAACGTGCAGCTTTTGGTTGTCGGTTTGTTTGTGCCGAAGCAGGGGGAGCATGAACTGTTGTTATGAAAAGAAGTAATAAAACTACGGCAACGGTATGCCAGGATAACTGTAGTTGTTTCATGGAATTGTACATCGTTGTTATAACCTGCTTGGTAAAGCTTTTTTGCTTTTGAGTTGTTCGCTTGTCAGGCCGAAACGGCGTTCACGTTTCTGAAAATCCCTTATTGCATCGTACAGCTGACTTCGGCGAAAATCAGGCCAGTAGGTGTTGGTGAAATATATTTCCGAATAGGCACTTTGCCATAAAAGAAAATTGCTTATCCGGAATTCACCGCTTGTTCGTATCAGCAGTTCGGGTTCCGGTATGCCCTTTGTTGAAAGAAACGATTCAAGAAGGCGTTCATCGATCTCATCCGAAGTGAGACGTCCACTCTCGATTTCGTGACAGATTGTTTTACAAGCCTGCAAGATATCCCATTTTCCACTGTAACTCAACGCTATACAAAGTGTAAGCCCGGTATTGTCTTTTGTGAGTTCTACCGTTTCCTCGAGTGTGTCACGGACTTTTCCGGGAAGTTGCTGGATGTCGCCGATGACATGAAGTCTGACGTTGTTGCGGTACAATTCTTTTGCTTCTTTCTGCAGGACTTTAATTAAAAGCTGCATTAACGAGGAAATCTCTTTTTCTGGTCTTTTCCAGTTTTCGGTTGAAAAGGTGAAAAGAGTGAGGTACTGCATATCCAACTGGGCAGCAGCTTCAACGACATCACGGACAGCGTCGACACCGGCGGCATGTCCTTCTATGCGAGTTTTCCCTTTTTGTCGTGCCCACCTGCCGTTACCATCCATAATAATGGCGACATGTTCGGGAAGTTCACAGGTTGCTTTCAGATCACGCCTGATTTGTTCGTCCTGGGGGTCGGTTGCAGACTTGAACCAGCGAGATGTAAATGCTGCCGAAAAATCCATAGTTGACATTCGAGGCATTAAATCGTCATTTCATCATTGCCCTTGTCTTTCGGCTGAAAAGCAAAGGCATGCGCTCAACGGAAATCAAAATACATGAAATTGAATTATATGCAGTTATTTGTTATTATACAAGCCAAACATTGAGCGGCGCTGGGGATACTGCAGCGTCGACATGCGGGAATATCGGATTACAACAATTTTCATTGAAACAAGAGCGGTGCAATTTTCCTCATACCTAAGTCTGCGCAAAAAGCTTCTCGCTCGCGAAATCAACTGTGAAACGGTGGTACGCGGGTATATCGAGCGGATTCAAAAGAACCGCGACAACAATGTCTATATAACGGTATTTGATAAAGGTGCCATCGAGCGTGCAAGAGTGCTCGACAAAAAGCTGGAAGAGGGTCATGTGCCCGGAAAGCTTTTCGGGCTCCCGATGGCGATCAAGGATAATCTTTCTGTCAAAGATGCTCCCCTTACGTGTGCTTCTGGTATTCTTTCACAGTACAGTGCGGTATACAATGCAACCGCTGTTGAGCGGCTGCTTGCCGAAGATGCGATTTTTCTGGGTAAAGTCAATATGGATGAGTTTGCAATGGGCAGTTCCAATGAGAATTCCTCGTTTGGACCGGTCCCGAATCCCTATGATCAAACCCGTGTGCCAGGTGGAAGTTCAGGAGGTTCTGCGGCAGCTGTAGCCGGGGATCTTGCAATGGTTGCTCTTGGTTCCGATACAGGCGGTTCAGTCAGGCAGCCGGCTGGTTTCTGCAACGTTGTTGGTTTGAAACCTACCTATGGCAGGATCTCGCGCTACGGTCTGGTTGCGTTTGGTTCTTCGTTTGATCAGATAGGGGTACTGTCAAAAAATTCTGATGATGCGGCACTTGTTCTCGGTGTGATTGCCGGGAAAGACGAGGCGGATACGACGTCATCTCATCATCCTGTCTCGGATTATGCTGAGGAGATGGATAACGTATCGGTCAAGGGACTGAAAATCGGTGTCCCTAACGAATTTTTTCCAAAAACCCTTGATAAAGGAGTTGCTTCGGTTGTCAATGCACGCCTTGAAGAGCTTCGCGAAGCAGGGGCGGAGCTTGTACAAATCACGTTGCCCGAAAGCGACTATGCGATTGCCGCCTACTATATTCTGACAACTGCGGAAGCTTCATCCAACCTTGCTCGTTTTGACGGTGCAAGATACGGCTACCGTTCAAAGGATGCGGAAGATCTTGCAGGAATGTATGTAAACTCGAGGACGGAAGGTTTCGGAAGCGAAGTGAAGCGAAGGATTATGCTTGGTACGTACGTGCTTTCCGCCGGCTACTACGATACCTATTATAAAAAAGCTCAACAAGTCAGAAGGGTTTTTCTGAACAGGTACAAAGAAGCGTTGAGTAAGGTGGATGTTATAGCAGGCCCTACATCCCCTTTTCCTCCGTTCGGAATAGGTGATAAAATAGATGATCCGTTAGAAATGTATCTTGCCGATGTTTTCACGGTACCTGCAAGCATAGCCGGAATGCCGGCACTCAGTGTTCCTGCCGGCTTTGATGGTTCAGGATTGCCTGTAGGTCTTCAACTTATCGGTGATTTTTTCACAGAAGGCAAGCTTCTCGGAGTTGCACGTGAGATTCAGAACGCACAGAAGCGGTGACCAGGTAGCCAGTGTGGCATTCGTCACCTTTTAATCGTCACTTCAAAGGTTGTATCCGGCGGCATGCAAATGCATTTATACCAGAGGCAGTGACTACGCTGAATTTCGGAAGAACATAGGATAGTTAAAGTTCACAGTATTTTCCATATCAACGTAGAAAAGAGAGATAAAATATGAGTGTTTTGGTCAATAAAAATACCCGATTACTTGTTCAGGGTATTACAGGTGGTGAAGGAACTTTCCATACATCGCAGATTCTCGAGTATGGAACAAATGTCGTTGCCGGTGTCACCCCAGGGAAGGGAGGGCTGCAATATACGGGAAACGACCGTGATACCTTCACCAGCTCGGTTCCGGTTTATAATACGGTAAAAGATGCCGTTGAAGCGACAGAGGCTAATGCTTCGGTGATTTTTGTGCCTGCACCTTTTGCCGCCGATGCGATTATGGAGGCTGCCGATGCCGGTCTGAAAGTGATAATCTGCATTACCGAAGGCATTCCTGTCAATGACATGATGAAAGCATACGATTATGTGCAGGAAAAAGGAGCTGTTCTAATCGGCCCCAATTGTCCCGGTGTGATCACCCCGGATGAAGCGAAAGTAGGTATCATGCCAGGTTTCATTCATAAAAAAGGATCCATCGGTGTGGTATCGCGGAGTGGAACCCTTACCTATGAAGCTGTACACCAGTTGACTCGTGTCGGGCTTGGACAGTCGACATGTATCGGCATTGGTGGTGACCCTATTATCGGCACTCGTTTTATCGATGCAATCAAGCTGTTTGCGAAAGATGATGAAACTGAAGGGCTTGTGATGATCGGTGAGATTGGCGGGAGTGCTGAAGAAGAGGCTGCCGAATATATCAAAAAGCATTTCAAAAAACCGGTTGTTGGTTTTATTGCAGGCAGAACAGCTCCTCCCGGGCGACGGATGGGGCATGCAGGGGCGATTGTCTCTGGAGGAAAGGGGACTGCCGAGGACAAAATCAAGGCTATGGAGAAAGCGGGCATCAAGGTCGTTGAAAACCCTGCGGATATTGGCGAGGCAATGCTTGCGGCTCTTGGCGGCTCGTGAGCTACTATCGTTTTATAAAGCGAAAAACTAAAAGGCCGTTTCATGATTTAACGTATGAAACGGCCTTTTTCGTTTGTAAGCAACGTATTGACCTGCCTTAAAAATTGTATCGTAATCCAATGAGTGCAGAATGGCTTTCGAGGTCAAGGTTGAACGATTCGTCGTCAAAGCCGGCATAATCGTCTTCCGTTGTGAATTCGGCAGCATTGAGATAACGGTAACGCGCATCGACAGTCATGTTTTTTCCGACTGGAATTGCGATACCTGCGCCAAGCTGGTATGCCCAGGTGCTGCCGTTTATCGAACCTCTGTAGTCTTCATCATCGCTGTCACCGACATTATCGAAGTCATAGAAAACACCACCGATACCGGCTGTCAGGAAAAGTTCGACATCGGAGTCGGTCATCGGCTTGATGTCGTAATATCCATTGAACATGAAGGTTGTGAGAGAGATATCTCCGCTCCACTCCCATTTTTCGTCGATATCGCCATCGTCATACAGGGTGAGAGAGGCAGCATCATTTGACTGATAACCAAGCTCGGCTTCTGCCCTGATGCTTCCCATGTCATAACCGATAGCTCCTGTTAGGGTAATACCGGAATCGCATCCGATAGTGAGGGTATCGTCCCGATCTGCCGCATCGATTTCGGTGCCGTCTATATCACTGAACCATGTAAGGCCGATGTTTGCGGAGGCGTAAGGATTTCCGGCGATAGAGATGGTGGACCAGCCCATGGCGAGGATGGCTACAACCAGCAAGGAGAGTGCTTTTTTCATAAGTTATAAATACTTTAGTTAGGAATTACAGTGTTGCTGACTAAGAACAGCAGCCCCGAATCTACGAAAATTTATGCCTATGCAAAACAAGTAAATACGAGGCGTTTTCCGCCTGTTGACGACTGTGATATTACAATATTTTTATATAGCTTGACCCTCAGGGTCGATTGTTATTTCCAGAACTCTGGTTACATGGGCAGATACTCTGGTAATGGTTGATTCAGAAAGATGTCTCTTTTCCATTTTACATCGTGGCAGCTTTTTGGGCAGCGGTTTTCGTTTTCGCTCGAAACACGCATGAAAAATGAATTGGGGCGCTGATAATGGGTAAGGGTTTTACAATGATAAGAATATAAAGGAGGATTTCATGCCAGAGGCCAAACAAGGCGATACCGTAAAAGTACATTATACCGGAAAGCTGGATGATGGGAGTGTATTCGACACCTCTGCTGAGCGTGAACCGCTTGAGTTTACGGTGGGGGCGGGTGCAGTGATTCCCGGTTTCGAGCAGGCTGTGGTAGGGCTGCAGCCGGGCGAGTCAACGGAAACGACTATCGATCCCGACAATGCGTATGGCCCGAGAAGCGCTGAGCTTGTAACCGAGGTAAAACGCGAGCAGCTCCCGCCTGACCTTGAGGTAGCTGTCGGTCAGCAGCTTCAGGTAAGTATGGCCGACGGTCAGACGGCGGTTGTTTTGGTTACCGATGTTAACGACGCTGCCATAACCATCGACGCTAATCATCCGCTGGCTGGCCAGGCTCTTACCTTTTCGATAGAGCTTGTCGAGATCGTGTGAGCGGTAAGAGCCTTTTCAGGGTATAACTGTCATTTATTATGAAACGTATGTTCAGGTTGCTGTTTCCCGTGTGTCTCATTTTTTTTATTACGGCTTGTGCCGGGGATGGAAATGTTGCTTCAACGGGTGAAGGGCGAGGAGGGGCTTTGACGGAGTATTATGGGGTTGCCGACGAAATGCCGATGCCGAAAAGAGCGCTACAGGCTCCTGTGGCTGATGTTGAGCAGAGCGGAGAGGCAATCAACAACCTTGATGTGGTAGATCCGAAAATTATCCGTGAGGGTGGAGTTACTTTTCAAACCCCCGACCTGAAACAAACCAGGATATTTCTTGACAGTCTTATTCAGCGCTACAAGGCTTATGTGGTAAATGACGACCAGTACAAGTTCGACGACAGGATCGAACAGCGGCTTGTGATTCGTGTGCCGGCCGATGGTTTCGATGCTCTGGTTGGGGAGCTGGAACGCAACGTCGAGCGCTTTGACAGCAGAACGATTTCGGCAAGAGATGTAACCGAAGAGTTTCTGGATGTTTCGTTGCGGATTCAGATAAAAAAGGAAACAGAAAAACGTTATCGTGATATCCTTGCCAGGGCGAAAACGGTGAAGGATATTCTTGAAGTGGAGCGCTACCTCGGCCGGATCCGAACTGAAATCGAGTCACTCGAAGGACGGCTCAAATATCTTGAAAACAGAATATCGTTCAGCACTCTCACCGTTACTTTCTACGAGCTCAAGCCAGAAGCGGTCGGGTTTTCTTCCCAGTTCAGCGTTGCCCTGAAAAACGGCTGGAATAACTTTATGCTTTTTATTCTCTGGGGTGTTTCTCTTTGGCCCTTTATTATCGCCGGACTGGTTCTGCTCCTTATCCTCTTCGTTATTGCCGGAAGAAGGAAGAGGGCGGGGTAAGGCAGAAGGCAAAATTCAAAAGAGCTATGAGCCTCCATATCCGTCAAGAGCGTTTCGCACACAAGGTGCGCTCCTCTTCTCACAACAACGTGTTACTTGTTTCTCGTCACTACTTAATGTACCGAGCATGAGATACAGGGATCGTAACTTCTGACGATCATTTCACAAAGCTGCTGTATTTCTTTATCGGTTTTTTCTTCTTCCAAAGCCTGATGGACAAGGGCACTGAGATCCAGATGTATGTTGGCGTTATTCTGGGTGGTCGGGATGATGCAATCGCCTTTAAGAACCTTGCCTGTGTCATCGACTTCCATATGATGGTAAAGAATACCCCGTGGTGCTTCTACGGCACCGGTTGCTTTTCCGGCTTTAGGTGTCCATGCTGCTTTCAGTTTCTCGAGTGGGTCGTCGAGCAGCGCGTCGATCAACGCAATGGCATCATGCACGATATGGTAACATTCGACCAGTTGGGCGATGTTGTTCATGAAAGGATTGTGATTGACCGGTACAAGGCCGAAAGCAGACGCTGTTTCTTTGGCTTCCGGATGCAGGAATACATGGTTGTTGTTGAACCGGGCAAGTGCTCCTGCAGCAAAGGACTCTCTGCTGAGTTTCGTGAATTTGCTCGTTGTGAACTCTTCCTTGTATTCATTGGTCATATCAAGGTAGTCGTTCTCATCTTTTCTGATGCCGTCTGTGGAGTACAGGTCTCCGCCGATAAAAGGATAGGTGCTGCCGTTGTAAAGGGACACAAACTCGGTTTCCCTCTCGAAATCGGGGATGGACAGTGTGGCACAAAAGTCACGAGCGGCATCGAGATCCGGCAAAACTCCCTCGAGCTGTTGCCGGAGAGCAGAGAGTTCTCTTTTTTCAGGTGCTTTGCTGACCCCACCGAGGACAAGACTGACTGGATGGGTGCATCTACCTGTTGTCAAGGCGCTGATTGCATTTCCTGCTTCTTTGAGCCGCAATCCGGACTGAACGATATCAGGATGTGATTTGATGAGGGGCAGCACGTTGGGAGTATTGACGAAGTCGGGAATAGCGAGAAAGAAGAGATGCAAAGCATGGCTTTGCAGGGTTTCACCGTGCATTGCAAGCAGGCGTATTTTTTCCGCTGAAGGAGGGGCAGTGATTTCCATTGCTCGTTCCAGAGACCGTATACTCGCAAGAGAGTGACTGATCGAACAGATCCCGCAGATTCGGGAGGTAAGGAAAGGAACTCTTTCTGCGCTCATTCCTCTGACCATCATTTCAAAAAACCTCGGGGTTTCTACAACCGCCCAGGTAGCGTCAACCAGTTTTCCTTCTTGTATCGTTATGTGGATATTACCGTGCCCTTCAACCCGTGTCAGATGGTGGACATCGATATTGCAGTCAACTTTTGTCATGACGGAATTCCTCAAAACAGTTATAAAATCCAAGCTTTTCATCGAGCTCTTCAAGGCTCATTTTCCGGTCGGTTACAAGTTGCATGAACGATTCGAAGTTGATATCATCAGCAGGACCACGGCAGCCAAGGCATGCTGTTTTTCCGGTAGTACAGACTGCGTTGCAACCCGCTCTCGTTATAGGGCCGAGACAAATTTCCCCCAGATCGAACAAGCAGGTGTTGAGTTGCTGCTTGCACTCGACGCATACCGGATATTTCGGCAGTTCGATCATCGAGCCAGTAGCAACACTGGTGATAATTCGTTCAACTTCCTCTTTTGAGACCGGACAGCCGGGGATCGAGAAGTCCACTGTAACGACATCACTGATCTTGCGAACCGGCAAAGTGTCGACAGAATGGTTGCCGTAAACCTCACGAACCGTTTCGTCGATCGGAAAGTTGTTTTTCAAACTGTTGACCCCGCCGAAACAGGCACAGGTGCCGTAGGCGATCAAGATTCTTGCGTTTTTCCGTATGGTTTTCAGGCGTTCAACCTCATCCTCTCTGGTGATACTGCCTTCAACCAGGGCGATGTCATAGTCGTCGTGCTTTTCTGACGATATTTCCCGGAAATTTCGAATATCAAGCAGTTCAAGGAAGGCAGGAAGTGTTGATTCATGGTTGGCGAGCTGCAGTTGACAGCCTTCACAGCAGGTGAAATCAAATGAACCTATTTTTATTTTTTTGTGAGAAAACCCGAGATGTTGCACAGCAAACTCCTTAAATCGCTTCTTTAAGATTCATGACCGACCAATAATCGAATACCGGCCCGTCCACGCAAGTAAATGTCGAGCCAACCATACAGCGGCAGCATTTACCCATACCGCAGTGCATACGTCGCTCAAGAGAAACAAACATGCGGTTCATGGGAATCCCCTGTTTGTCGAGATAATTGCAGACAAACTTGAACATGACAGGAGGCCCGCAGACAATGGCATAGGTGTTTTCCGGGTCGATGTCGATTTCGCTGAAAAGCTCGGTGATCATCCCTGTTCTGCCACTCCAATCCGGTGTTCCATGTTCAACAATGGTGTGCAGGTTGATATGGTTGATTTTTTCCCATTCCTCGAACTGGTAGGTAAACAGCAGCTGGGATGGCTCTCTGGTTCCATAAAGCATATGAACATCCTTGTAACGATCCCTGTGATCGTTGATCCAGAAGAGCGGAGCACGAAGCGGGGCGATACCGAGTCCGCCGGCTACAAGAATTACGTTACGGTCCATCATTTCCTCCATGGGGAACGATGAACCAAACGGTCCGCGAATGGCAACGTGGGCACCTTTTTGCGCATCAAAGAGAACGCTGGTGACATGTCCGGCTTTTCTGATGCATAACTCCACCTGTTCGTTATTACTCGTCGAGCTTGAAATCGAGATGGGAACTTCACCGTAACCCGGCACCTGTAACATGAGAAACTGTCCTGGTCGAAATCTGAAAAGGTTTCTTTCATCAGGATCGAGAATCCTCAGCTGAAAAAGCTTTTCCTGCTCTGTCAGCGAAACAATATTGGTGATCCGGCATTTATATCCTCTATCGGTCTGCATAAGTGAAGACTGATAGTGGAAATCCGGAACGTTATCAGCGAAAGGTTCCCTGTTTATGTCTTGTCCGGGGACTCTGAAACGCATATCATGCATGATTCTTTCTCCATTCTGAGGTCATTGATGACATCTTTGGGATTAATGCCGGCCAGGCAGGCGCGTCCGCACCTGTTGCAGCCTACACAAATCGGTTGATTTGCATTTTCAGCAAACCCGAGATAATGGTGATAGTATCGGTATTTCAATCTATCACCGTTTTTCGGCCTGAAATTATGTCCGCCGGCAACTTCCGCGAAATCAACGAGGTTGCAGGAGTACAACTGTTTTTGCCGTGACGATCCCTGCAGATCGACATCAGGCCGGTCTTCCATATTATAACAGTAACAGGTCGGGCAAACCATCGCACAGGTGCCACAGTTGAGGCACTTGTCTCCCCATTTGGTCCAGATAGGAGAGTCGAACTCGATGTCGAGAAAACTTGGCAGTCCTGTTACTTCGACATCGGTTTTAAAACTCTGTTTGATCAGTTTGCGGCGTTCGATAAGTTTGCAGTCATCATCATATGTTGGGTCCGTTACCTCAAACTCCTTCAGATAGTTATAGGCTTTGGACGAGTTGATAGAGATATAGTAACTCTCACCGATGTCCGAGCAGAAAAGGTTAAAACCGCTGGTCACCGTGTGATGGTTCAAGGACTTGCAAAAACAATCCGGAAGTGGAAGATGGTCCATGCCGATAATAAACGTGTTTTTGCGTCTTGCCAGATAGTACGGCGATGGAAAATGCCCGTTAAGCAGAACACTGTCGAGAATGTTGATCGCGCTTATATCACAAGGTCTGAGGCCTATCAAAACAAGCGGTTTGACATCGTAGGTGATCTCCTGTTCCCAATCACCATCGGTATAGCTGAAGTGCGACAGGTTTTCACGGAAAGGTATCAGAAAGTGTTTTGCCGAGGAGTAGGTTGTTGTATAATCAAACGCAATGTCGGTCACGGAATTAACCTCTTTGAACTGATAGATCGGTTGTCCGTTTGGATCGGTGTCAACCTGTCTGGGTCCGAATGAAAGGTTTTCCTTTACAAGAGCATCGATAAACTTCTTGAACTCCGGCTTGGCTATAACTTTGTAGATCATCAGTAAGACTCCTGTTCAAAGTTGTTGTCAGCAGTGAGCAATGTACATCAAAAATGTTCACTACGAAAGCTAACAATGTACTGTAACAGAAAGTTGACACAGTCGCTATTGAATTTGTGTTGTCGTCGTTTGATAACTGGCTGGCTTGAAGTAGTGTATTTTTTGCATTGTCGAGCAGGTTACGCTGCACTTGAGGCGGCATCCATGTGAACAATGGATTTCCGGGTCTTTCTCCGTTCGCCCGAAAATGACCGAAGAGTCGAAAGCCATTACCTGATGCCTGAATCGCTATCCCGATGAGCCAAAAAGCTTTCGAACACGTATACCTTGTCGCTTTTGCGGACTTTTGCTGCACAGGCAATGGTGACGATTTCGCCTTTCAGGGCCGAGTCTGCCGGCTGATCATTCACCCGCAACGATTCGGCAATCAGGGTAACGAGTCCTGTTTTCGGGCCTTGTATGGTGAGCTTGTTTTTTTTGTCTATGCCCTTTGTATGAACCAGTATTTCAGCAACACCTGCTTTTGGGTAGTATTTCTGAACAGTGCCAACGTAAACTTTTTTTTCAGTTGCAAGTGATCCATACTGTTTTGTCCAGGCATCGACGGGTTTTCCAAAGTAAAAGCCTTTTGAAAAGCCTCGATTGTAGACCGTTTCAAGCTCCTTCATGAGTTCTTTTGTCAAGGCGTCGAATGTTTGGCTGAAATCTTTTTCATGACCATGCTCGAGAGTGTAATCAATGGCTTTGCGATAGCATGTGGTGGTGGTGTGAACATATTCGGGGCTTCTGTTTCTCCCTTCAATTTTAAACCCTGTAACGCCTGCTTTGATAAGTTTGTCGATAAAAGTGATGGTGCAGAGGTCTTTCGGGCTCATTACGGTATCGGTCCCGAGTTCCAGTTCATGGCCGTCTTCAGCATCGATAATGGTGTAACTTCGTCTGCAGGGCTGCATACAGGCGCCGCGATTTGCAGAACGGCCGAAAATGTCCTGAGAAAGAAAACATCTTCCGGAGACAGCCATGCACATGGCTCCGTGTATGAAACATTCGATGGTGACGTTGAGGCGATCGTTACGGATGCTGCTGATGATGTTCTGAACCTGCTCGAGCGTGAGTTCACGAGCAGGTACGATCATTCGTGCTCCCAGAGAAGCGTAAAACTGTACAGCACTGTAATTGCTGACCGATGCCTGTGTAGAAATATGAAACGGAATGTCCGCTTTACGACAGGCTTCAATGACTGAAAGATCCCAGCAGATAACCGCATCAAGACCGGCATCTTTTGCTGCCATTACCGTTTCCTCGACAGTTTGGATTTCGTCGTCGTATACTACCGTGTTGAGTGCCAGATATGCTTTTGCGCGATATTTTCCGCACAAACCGGCGATATCGGTAAAATCACCTTTTGTGAAATTTCGGCTTGCAGCGCGCATGTTGTATCCTTCTGCACCGAAGTAAACAGCGTCGGCACCAGCTTGAAGGGCTGCAAGGAGTGACGTACGGTCACCTGCCGGGGAAATGAGTTCGAGTCTGTGAGGTAAGGTCATTGTCGGTATCGGTCGGTTATTCCATATGACAATAGTGTATAAAATTTATCAGGAATTGTGTAGACTATTATGATAAGGCCAAAAGCTGTTGCAGGTATTTGAAATCATAATTGAGAGAAAGCTGTCATATGAGTGAACGTCTTGTTGCAAGGATTATCATAGGCTTGTCGGTCCTGCTAATTGTGTCGGAGATCGTAGTAATTGCTTTGTATGGTATTCGTTTTGAGGTTGTTTTTTTGCCGTTTGTCGTTTTTCTCGCGTTTCTTGGAGTTCTGTTCGGTGCTGTTCTTCTGAAGGGCAAGCGCTCTGAAATCGAATCGGTTTCCACCAGACGCGCCCGTGCGATGAAAGATGAAAAAGTGAGGAAGCTGCTGGAAGGTTATGAAGTAGACGAGGAGTTTCTGCCGGGCGGCGGGAAGAAGAAAAATAAACGGCAACAAAAACAACGGACTGCAGCTCCTGAAACTTCGGAATCATATTCCAGATCTCCGGTTTCGGAACCCCGTCGAGATCCTTTCGAAGGAATAGACTCCAAATTATACAACCTTGCAGAAGGTTTCGGCGGGTTTGAACAGATGGTGCAAAAAGTGGAGGCTATGGATACGGTGGCATTCAAACGGCTGCAATACGCTCTGGATATGCAGGGCATCGATAAAAGCCAACTGCTTCAACCTGTCAAGAAGGCACTTGACAAAGTTTCCGGAGGAAGTTCTGGATTGAGGCAGTTGCTCGATCATGAAGAGATGGATGCGTATATGGAGCAGACCCTGACCGGCAGAAAGCCGGACGGTGATAAGGCTGGACAAACCTATTCTCTCGATATCAATATGGACGATGCAGGAGGAAAAATGCCCCCTCCCCCTGATGAATTTTCCCATAATCCAAGGGATGTTATCGATCGTTTTAAAAAGTCCCTCAACAAGAAATGACCAGCAGTTTTTTCAGGCAGGCAAGTAAAAGCCAGATAAGGCGTTTTGCAAAACTTCAACTGAAAAAATACCGTGATAAAGAGAGCCTTTTTCTTGCCGAAGGGCTTCGGACCGTCACTGAATTGCTGAACCATGTGCCGGATGAGAGTTATCTTACAACCTTGTTTATCGAGCCTGAACAACTCTGCAGGATACCGTATAAAGACCGGTTTCGTGAAAAAATATTCCTGATCGATCATGAACAGGGCTATCGTCTTTCCGGAACGTCGACAGCTCAGGGGGTAGTAGGGATTTTCAGTCAGCAGAGGATCCCTGAAACCCGGAACACCTCTTTCGGGAAAGCAGGGAAATCACTGGCTGTTGCGCTTGATGATGTTCAGGATCCAGGCAATGTAGGCACTATTGTAAGAACTGCTGCATGGTTTGGGATTTCTGGCCTGATTTGCGGACCCGGAACGGCAGACCGTTACAATCCGAAAGCGGTAAGGGCTGGTGCGGGGAGCATTTTCTGCTTGCGTCATTATGGAGTCGATGATCTTCGGGAGGAGCTTGAAAGGATGAGGCGTGGAGGATATGAAATCTGTTGCTCATCACTGCAGGGAACAGATTTTCGGGATTACGATTCATGGCCTGAAAAGATGGTGCTTGTTATCGGTAACGAGGCGAACGGTATCGGTCAAGAGATTCTGAAAATTGCCGACCGTCGTGTGACCATTCCTCACGGCAAGACCGGGCCGGAAGTCGAATCTCTGAATGCAGCAGTTTCCGCATCGATATTGATGGCAATGCTGACGTTGTAGCTTTTTCGTTACCTTGTGATATGTGGTGGTTTTGTACGATAAAGATACGAGGATGTCGGTATGGGAAAATCGGTGAAACTTCTGTTGTTCATTGCAAGTATCGTTGCGGTGTTTCCCCTTCAGTCGTGTGTTGTGAGCCGTCCGGCAGAGCCTGGATCTGATTTTGTATGGGTCGCTCCTTATACGCTTCCCCGAGGTGTTTTGATCCCCGGTCATTGGAAATATGTCGGCCCGCCAAGGCATAGGATGGTATGGATTCCCGGTCATTATAACCACCGTGGGGATTGGGTGACCGGCAGGTGGAAGAAGCTCAAGCCGCCCAAAGACGGAGCTTACTGGGTGCCGGGGCACCGGTCACCGACTGGCAGATGGACTCCGGGTTACTGGCGTTACCGTTAAGCTTTTTCCCATCGGATAATCAATTAGGTATCCCTGCGATGACGGGATGCTTCAAGTTCGGCTCGATAATAACGTTGTGTAATGTTGAAAACCGCTGCTGTTGCTTTTCGGGATCAACATGGTTTTTGGTCAGCAGACCGGTAGTTCGAGATCAACCAATGAAGCGATGCAAAAACCCGATATCGCAGTGTTTCCCCTTGCAATCCCTCTGATTACCGGTCCCGCATCGATGGGGGCGGCGGTCTTGTTGACGGCACTTGCCGTGCAGTTTGTCCTTGACGGTGTCCTTTCCGTTTTTCCCTGAGCGGGTTTACATCGGGCTTTTCACCAGTAGAACAGGATAATCGATTGTATCGATCAAGCTGTAAACTGTTTCGGTACTGATAGTGTCGGATGTATCGCTCAGGACCAACAGGCCCGGTTCTATCATGTGTATACACTGCGCAATCGTGCGGCTGTCTGTCCAGGGAATGACGTGAAACTCTTTTTTCGCAATTCTCTTGCCCAGAATCATTTCAACTTCATCTTTCAGGAAAGCATGTCTCCGGACGTTGTTTCCCAGAAGGAACACGTGCAGTGAAGCTTCTTCGCGCACAAATCCAAGGGCTGTTTCAAGTGCAGCTTTTGCGCCGGTCGAACCGTCATAGATGACAAGCAGTGGACTGTCAGTTCCAAGGCCTGGCCTTGTGAGCAGTATATTGGTTTTTGCTTCCCTGATCGCCTTTTTAGCAGTTGAGCCGAGTCCTCTGCAGCATACAGGAGTTCTGCCTGATCTGCCCATTGCCAGGAGATCGGTGCCAAGAGCTGCCTCCAGCACTTCAGTTGGGACCATGCCTCGAAGCTTTCTGAACCGGTAAGGAATGCCGAAACGTTCGGCGGTTTGTATGAATAGCTCGTGCGCTTCCTTTGCTTGGAGTTTCAGCAAACGTTCGAGTTTTGACGAGTCAAGAGGTTCACTGCGGGCGGTGTGAAGGTGTATTTCCTGTGAAAACGGCAGTTCTGCCATTCGGATCAGGTTAATGTCTTCTACAAAGACGCCAAGGAGTTCGGCTTGCAGCATTCCTGCTATTTCGGCAGCTGCAAATAGCGATGCACGGCTATGCGGGGAACAGTCGATTGCAACGGTAATTCTTTTTATAGTAATTCTCTTCGCTACCCCGGTCATGATTCATTCGGGTTTTTATTGTTTGTGCCTTCGGTATATTTTTTCTGTTTTTCCGCCATGGATGTAAGCCTTTCAACAGCAAGACCATTGATCGTCTCTTTGGGATAATTGCCATCTTCAAGCTGTTTTCCTGCGGGGATGCCGGTCAGGATCTCTATGCCTTCATCGATATGAGTTACAGGATAAATGACGAAGTTACGTTGTTTGACGGCGTCTACGACATCGTCACGCAACATCAGGTTTCTTACGTTTGAAGCTGGTATAAGGACGCCCTGATTTCCTGAAAGTCCTCTTTCGAGACAGAGGTCGAAAAAACCCTCGATTTTTTCGTTTACTCCTCCGATGGCCTGTATTTCTCCATACTGATTGACCGAACCGGTGACAGCAAAACATTGCTTGATCGGTTTTCCGGAAATGGCGGAAAGCAGCGCGTACAATTCAGCTGAAGAGGCGCTGTCGCCTTCAATGCCTCCATAGGATTGCTCAAATACAAGGGTAGCCGAGAGGGAGAGCGGTTGCTCCCCACCAAACCTGCCGCCGAGAAAACCGGAGAGAATCATCACTCCTTTTGAATGGATCGGCCCGCCCATTTCGACCTCACGCTCAATATCGATGACTTCACCCTTTCCCATCTTGATTCTGGTGGTAATACGGCTGGGTTTGCCAAAACTTTGGTTGCCGAGCATGTAAACCGAGAGGCCGTTGATCTGGCCGACTTTTTCCGATTCAGTGTCGATGAGGATGGTATTCTGGAGAATCGCATCCTGTATTTTTCCTGGAATGCGTCCCGCCCGGTATCTTCTGGCATCGATTGCCTGTTGGACATCGTCTCGGGTGATGAGGTCATGATTGTTTTCCGTCGCGTAATAATCCGATTCATTGACAAGGTCGGTGATGCTCTGGATGTGCGTGGAAAGCTTGTCGGAGTCACCGGAAAGTCTCGAGCCGTACTCGATCATCCGGGCAACGGCATGCCTGTCGAGATGTTTCAGCTTTTCGCGATTGACAATTGAACTGATGAACCCGGCGTATGAGAGATGGTTGTCCTGGTTTCTTTCCATTTCGTCATCAAAATCGGCGGCGACTTTGAAGAGTTCGTTGAAATCAGGATCTCTTGCGCTGAGGAGATAGTAGAGCCATCGTTCTCCAAGAAGAATTATCTTCGTTTGAAGTGGAATCGGCTGAGGATCGAGTGAAACCGTGCTCGCCATTCCATAGAGCTGGGCAAGAGACTCGATACGGATCTGGCGGGTCCGGATTGCTTTTTTAAGCGCTTCGTATGCAAGTGGTTCGAGCAAAAGGCGTCTCGCATCCAATATCAGATAACCTCCATTTGCCCGGTGAAGAGCACCGGGTTTGATCAAGGTAAAGTCGGTGACAAGGGTTCCCATCTGAGCCAGATGCTCTATATCTCCCACAAGATTCTGGATAGAGGGCTTGTCTTCATAGATCACTGGAGCTCCTTTGGTCCTCTTGTTGTTGACAACGACATTGACCCTGTATTGGTTGAAACTTTTGCTCCCGGTGTTTTTTCCCTGACCGGGTGGAAGGAGCATTTGGGGGACAGGAGATTCTTTTTCGAGAAACTGACTGAAGTTTTCGATGACATCTTTCTCTACAGCATCGAAATATTTCTTGATTGCCTTGTGGTCTTCATATTTTGCTTTCAGTTCCGCAAAAAGGGGTTTGACGGCAAATGAGGTTATCTGCTGATTGAGATCCTTGATTTTTTCCTGAGTTTCCCGCTGCCATTTTGGAACTAGCAGCATGATGGATTGCATGGACTCCTTGAGTAAACCGATCTCCTTTTCGATAATTTCTTTTTCTTCGTCTTTCAGGCGCATGAATTCTTCTGCATTCAGGACCTCTCCTTTTTTAACGGGTGCAAAGGCAAACCCGGAAGGCGTCCTGATGAGGGCGATATTTTTTTCGGCAGCTTTTTTTTCAAGAGTTTCGATTTCCGATGCCTGGCGTTCATTGAGCTGTTCCTTGATATTTTTTTCCTGTTCCTGATACTCTTCGCTGCTGAAAGCGCCGGGAATAACCGTCAGCAATCCTTCAATGAGGTTTTCCATGTCGCGGCGGAAAGTGCAGGCTTTGCCGGCAGGCATGCTGATAGCGAGCGGTTGGCGCATATTATCAAAATCATAGACATAACACCAGTCATCGGGAACCGTTTTACGGGAAGCCGTATCTCTGAGATACTGTTCTAGGGTAGTTTGTTTGCCTGTACCTGTTGGACCAAGCGCGAAAATGTTGAAGCCGTTATGCTTCATGCCGACACCGAAACGGATTGCCTCTCGAGCTCGTTCCTGACCGGATATTTTGATTTTTCCATCGAGGTCTTGAGTGCTTGCAAAAGAAAAGCTGCTCGGATCACATTGCCTGTAGAGTTTCTCAGGGCTGAGCGGTGAGGGTATTGGCATGATCTGCTCTCCTTGGTTCTCTTGTTGGAACTCTTGCTTATGGAATAAAAAACATCTTGGCTGTATTGTCGGTTCCTCGGTCGATGCGAAGGATTTTCTTCTACTCTTCTGCAGATTCAAGAGTTGCGGATCTATGCAGATGAACAGGTTCGGCCTGTTTTTTCCGCAGACGAAGGTTGAGCATTTCTACACTGACAGAGAAAGCCATTGCAAAATAGATATACCCTTTGGGGAATTCAACCCCGGCTCCTTCCGCAACCAGTGTTACCCCGACAAGGATCAGAAAACTCAATGCAAGCATTTTGATCGTAGGATGGCGATCGACAAAATCATTGATGGATTTTGCTGCAAGCATCATGATGATAATTGAGATGACGATGGCGGTGATCATCACGGCAACTTCCTCAGCCAGGCCGACGGCGGTAATGACCGAGTCGAGAGAAAAAACAATATCGATGAGTGTGATTTGCACAAGTGCCGAGGTAAGACTTGTTGTGACGGACTGTTGTTTTGTATGGCCGCTGCCTTCGAGGCTGTGGTGGATTTCATGAGTGCTCTTGGCTAACAGAAAAAGTCCTCCGCCGAGAAGTATCAGGTCACGTCCTGAGATTTCATGCTGCAGAACGGTGAGCAAGCCCGTTGTCAGACTCATGACCCATGTGATGGAAAGTAACAGGGCAATACGGGCGATCATTGCAAGTCCGAGGCCCAGGATCCTGCCTTTGCTTCTTTGCGATTCCGGCAGGCGTCCGGCGATGATGGAAATGAAGATAATATTGTCAATGCCGAGCACGATTTCCAGTGCGGTGAGCGTTACCAGAGCTATCCATGCTTCCGGTTGTGATAACCATTCCATAGTGAAAAGTTGTACGGTTTGTTGATACATTAAAAGAAAAAGCAATGTAATGAATGATCGCAGAGGTGCATAAGAGTCTTGTGGCGGTATTATAGCACAACTCGGTCGGGTCGCTTCTGATCAAGCGGGAAGTTTTCGATACCAGGTGGTATTACGGGACCAAATCTCTCGTTTATGAAAAACGATAAAGAAAGAGATATCGCTCGTCATGTTTCGGAACTGATGCATGAACTCCGAGAGTGTTTTGACAGTGGGACGACTCGTTCATATGAATGGCGCAAAAGTCAACTTCTTGGACTGAAGTGTTTTCTGGATGAACGTGAAAAGGATATTTACGATGCGCTGCAGAGTGATTTCCGTAAGCCTCGAGCTGAGGTGTTTTTTACAGAGATTCACTATCTGATGACCGAAATACATGTTGCACTGAAGCATCTGAAATCCTGGATGAGGACCCGAAAAGTCATTACCCCCTTTCGATATCAGCCGGGCAGAAGTTATTATTTCCACGAACCATACGGTGTTGTGCTTGTAATGGGGGCCTGGAACTATCCGTTGCAGCTTGCGATTGCACCGGCGATCAACGCGATCGCTGCCGGAAACTGTGTGCTGATCAAGCCTTCCGAACAAGCGCCGGCAATTTCGGGGTTGCTTGCAGAAGTTCCCGGACGGTATCTTGATGAGAGGGCGATAAAAGTATTTCTCGGAGGTGTCGAGGAAAGCAGTAAGCTTCTTGAAACATCGTTTGACTATATATTTTTTACCGGAGGAGGCAGTGTCGGTAAACAGGTTATGGAAAGGGCTGCGAAGCATCTTACCCCGGTCACCCTGGAACTCGGAGGAAAAAATCCCTGTGTTGTCGATCGGCACACCAATGTCCCCGTGGCGGCGAGAAGAGTTGTCTGGGCGAAGTTTCTCAATGCCGGGCAAACCTGCATCGCTCCGGATTATGTTTTAGTGCATCGGGATGTGGAAGAAGAATTGCTCGACTGCATGAAAGGTGCAATCGATGCTTTTTATGGAGCGAGGCCGGAGCTCAGTACGGATTATCCTGCGATTATAACTCCTGAACATCTTGAAAGGCTTGCTGGATATTTTGCCGATGGTGTCGTGGTGACGGGCGGTTTGATTGATCCCGAGCGTCTTTACTGTGCTCCAACGGTTCTGCGTGCGGTTTCTCCTTCTTCGCGGGTTATGAAGGAGGAGATTTTCGGCCCCATATTGCCGGTGTTGGGCTATTCAGAGCCGGATGAAGCGTTAGCTGTAATGCGTTCGTTCCACCACCCGTTAGCCGTGTATATTTTTTCCGGGGACCGTTCTTTTCAGCAGTATATGCTCAAAAATACCCGTTCCGGTGGGGTATGTATCAATGATCTCATGTTTCAGGCTGCAATTCCAGCTCTGCCATTTGGAGGAGCTGGAAAGAGCGGGATGGGCGCATACCATGGGGAAGCAGGTTTTGAAACCTTTTCCCGTTCGAGAAGCGTTCATGTAAAAAGAACGCTTCCCGAAAACATTTTGCGTTACCCTCCTTTCAGTGAAATGAAATTCAAATGGTTGCGAAAACTGTTTCGTTTGTTCGGATGAACTTTTCCCACATTGAGCACCGGCTCCGCAAGCGAAAGAAAGAGCGGGGAGATGAAACGAAGGCGGTGAACAGGTATGGATAAAAAAGCGTCAATCGGTCTTGCACTTGGAGGAGGAGCTGTGCTCGGAGCGGCACACGTCGGGGTATTGCGTGCACTTGACGAGCTTGCTATCGAGGTACATGCGTTATCTGGTACAAGCATCGGGTCGTTTATCGCTTCTCTTCGTGCTTTCGGTATGGGTTGGCGTGAGATTGAGAATATCGCTCTCGATCTTGACTGGCTTGATCTCAGCGGGCTTACGCTTTCACAGTTCGGTTTGTTGTCCAATAAAAAGTTTGGTCGTATTGTCAGGAAGCTTTTGGGGAAAAGAAGAATCGAAGAGGCTTCCGTCCCGCTGGCAATTGTTGCGACCGACATCGGTAGCGGTGAGAAAATTGTTTTGAAGCAAGGTGATGTTGCAGAAGCGGTGATGGCCAGTTCCTGTATTCCCGCTGTTTTCAAACCGGTTGAGATCAGTGAACGTATGCTGGTTGACGGAGTGTTGATGGAAAATGTTCCGCTTTCCCCTTTGCTTGAACTTGGACGGCGCCCTTTTGTTTGTGTGGATCTCATGGGCAGCCACATTTTCAGAAAACCGGATAATATTGTCGACCTGCTGCTTAATGCTTTCTACAGTACGCTGAAAGCGACAACCGCCATGCAAACAGAGGAAGCGGATCTGAAAATCGAGCTTGATTTGGGGGCGTTCAGCCTTGTCGATACCCGTCAGGTACCTCAGCTTATCGAAACGGGTTATCGTGACTCATTACCTTTGCTTAGGCAGTTGAAAGATGACGGAAACTCTTGATTTTCGGAGCTTTTTTGAGTAACATCGTTGATAGGAACACGTTCATTTGTTCCGGTTGTAACAGCTAATCAAACGGAGAAATACCATGAAAAAGTTTACGAGCCTATGTGTTGCTCTGCTGGTTTTTTTTGCATCGGCACCGCTTGCTCGAGCGGCAACCCCTTATGTGAGTGCTTCGGCAGGTCTTGCTCTGCTCAGTGATTCCGATATCGAAGAATGGGGTGTGACAACCGAGGAAGCCATTGAGTACAAAGCCGGTTTTGCGGTCAATGGTGCATTGGGCCTCGATGGAGGAATGTACCGTATTGAAGGTGCTGTAGGATACCAGGTCAATGATTGGGATGAGGTTAATGGAATCGAGCTTGCCGATAATGTGGATGCAGAAGTCTCCATTCTTTCTTTCATGGCCAATGGCTATCTGGATATCGAAATGCCGGTTTCGATAGTTACGCCATACCTGACAGCTGGCGCAGGTGTTGCAAACGTTAGTTTCGACTATGGAGATGATGACAGCGATGATGATACGGTGTTTGCATACCAGTTCGGTGCAGGGGTCGGCATCGCTGCGGTACCGAACGTCATGCTCGATCTTGGTTACCGGTACTTTGCGACAGAGGATGTAAGTCCTGCCGATGACGTCGAGGTCAGTATTGCGAGCCATAACATCATGGCTGGTGTCAGGGTGAATTTTTAAGGTTTTAAACGCATGGTTGCGGCTTTTTAAGAGGCTGCCTCATCAGTCCTGTAGTTTGTTGTTATGTAGTCATCCCCGGGCCGAGCCCGGGGATTCATTTTCCAAAGAAAGTCAGTATGGAGGCCGCATTCAGTGCGGCATGATTGTGGAGGTGGATGGTCTCTTCTTTTCGTGTTTGGCTTTTTGTGACCGCCCCTTTTTATTTCTTTTTAACCCGTTCTTTTAGGTTTTTTCCTCTGAGTACACGTAAATTATTGTCATTGCATGTTTTCTTCAGTGTGCTCGATGCGGTGTTTACCCGTTTCAGGTGCATAGGCTTGGTGGGAGACATTCATCAAACGTCAGAGGAGGAATAATTATGCCGATACGCAAGATCAGGGATTTTCTCGACAGTCATCACATCAGGTACTTCATTATCAGCCATTCGCCTGCCTACACGGCTCAGGAAATCGCGGCTGCCGCACATGTTCCGGGAAAGGAACTTGCAAAAACCGTTATGGTGACCATTGACGGTAAGCTGGCCATGGCAGTGCTTCCGGCCTCGAACAAGCTGGATTTCGACAAGCTCAAGGATGCTGCCGGTACAGGAAATGTGACGCTTGCTTCTGAAGAGGACTTCGCTGATATGTTCCCCGGCTGTGAGGTTGGAGCCATGCCGCCTTTTGGAAATCTTTACGGCATGAAAACCTATGTTGCCGAAGAACTTGCCGAGGATGCGGAAATTGTTTTCAGCGCAGGTAATCATAAGGAGCTTCTCAGGCTTTCATATACGGATTTCGAGCGCCTTGTCAAACCGGATGTTATCGCAATGTCTGTCTGATCTTGACGGGCTTTTCACTGTATAATCATAACCCCGTGGTTTTGGGTATATCGTGGGTTTTTACCCTGGAAATGTTACATTTTCCGGCAAAGGTTTGCGGCAGTGGGCTTTTTTACGGTTGAGTTCTCTTGGATGTCCTGCCGCTGATTCAGGAATTGTAACGATGTTTTGCAAAGGGTATGAAAATAGCTCTCTATGCCGGGACGTACGTAAAAGATAAAGACGGTGCAGTCAGATCCATGTATCAGCTCGTTACCTCCTTTCTCGAGGCAGGGCACGAGGTGATGGTATGGTCGCCGGATGTTGCTTCGATTGACGAGCGCCATGAAAAGGTAATTGCCATACCTTCGGTGCCTATTCCTCTTTACCCCGATTACAAATTGGGTTTTTTTACAGCCTCGACAGAAACGCAACTGGATGATTTCGGTCCGGATATTGTACAGATTTCAACACCGGATATCGTTGGAAACAGGTTCCTGAAATATGCGGAAAAGCGAGGGTTGCCTGTTGTCAGTGTTTACCACACGGACTTTCCTTCCTATCTTGATTATTACAAACTCGGTTTCACCAAAAATTTTGTCTGGAAGCATTTACGGAAGTTTTACAATGCCTGTGATGCTTTGTTTGCTCCTACCTACGAGATGAAGACCAGGCTCGAGTCCAAAGGGATGCATAGCGTTGATGTATGGGGTAGAGGTATCGACAGGACGCTTTTCAATCCTGACCGCAGGTCCGATTCACTGCGTAATTCCTGGGGCGTGGGGGAAAAGACCGTGATTGCGTATGCAGGAAGATTTGTATGGTACAAGGATATCCGGATAGTCATGGAGGTGTACGATGGTTTCCGCAGAAGCAGCCTTGCAGACGACGTATTGTTTGTCATGATCGGTTCCGGTCCCGAGGAGGAGGAACTTCGGCAGAGGATGCCAAACGCAGTGTTTCCCGGATACCTTGTCGGTACCGATCTGCCTGAAGCGTACGCAAGCAGCGATCTTTTTCTGTTTCCTTCTACAACTGAAGCGTTCGGAAACGTTGTTCTGGAAGGGTTTTCATCAGGGCTTCCTGCAGTTGTTTCCAATGTCGGAGGGTGTCAGGAACTTGTTCGGCATTCAGACGGGGGGTTTGTCGCTGAAGCAGGTAATCATGAGCAATTTTTTGATTTCTGTACGAAGTTGATCCTTGATAAAGGGCTTTACAGAAAGAAGCGGCAGAATGGTCTGGAGTTAGCGGAGAAAATGTCCTGGCCTGTTATCAACGGGGCTCTGATCGAAAAGTACGAGGAAATTATCAGGAGAAAGGCAAAGAAGAAAAGTTAAAAGTCAAAAACGTATAATCCCGATTCGCTCTCGTTTACTCCTGACAGTAATCCCCCTGGTGCTTCGCTTACATGGAAGACGACGGCACAGAAAGAAGATTCCCTTTGTTCGCTCTGCCTGTATTTTCCAGCTTCTTGCTGCTTATCAACGTTCGGTAAGCCTGCAACGTGTTAACCAATTCCTTATCGAAAGCCGGTTATCGTATTTGCTCATCGATCGGATATGGTTCCATGATGTAGCCGAAACAATCCTGGTGGATAATCGTTTCGTTTTTCGTGAACATCGAAGGGATAAGTTCTTTTCTGGTTACAATGTCGTGATTTTCAACACGGAAATACTGATCTGTTACATCTCTGCTGCTGTTATCCATAACCGTCAAGCAGCTGTGGTTTTTTCCTGAAATGCCAAGTCTTGTCCCTTTGGGTACGGAAGTGAAATTCAATTCTTCCAGGTCGTCTCTGAAGCATATGTCGACGTTCTGCTCACAGTTTCCGAATCCAAGATGCGAATTTTCGGGAACGGTTATTTTTGCAATGGTATGATAGATATCGTTGTGCTTGTTCGACGGCGGACCGAAAAGCTCTTCTGCAGGCATCGTGAGGCATTGAACAAGGTAGTTGTAGACATGATTGAAACCCTCGGTTTTACCTGAGAATCCACACTCGAGGGTGACGGAAGGGCAATGACGGGAGAGGGCCATTGAAATGACCTCGTGAGGCTCTGTAAAATAAACGATTGTTTTACTGAATCTGCGGGCTAGATGTATAAAAGCAGGATCTGTTTTGTTGATACAGGCGTAGTGAGGGTTTTTACCTGTGTTGTTGTGTATGTCAATGGCAGCATACAGTTGCTGCTGAGAGAGCTTTGCAAGAACAGCCTTGGCCAATTGGTGTTCCGGAAGGCTTTCACCATTCCAGATACGGTTATAGTCGGGTTCATTTTCAAGTCTGCGTACACCTTTTTTTGCCGCTGCAATATTTCCGATAAAAAGAATAATATCTCTCGGGGCTGGTTTGGTGGTGAGGTTCAGTTCTTTGATGAGATGCTGGATGGCAAGAAAGCCCGTTGTTTCATTGCCATGCAGCAGTACCGAAATGAAAATGGGTGGGGAGATATTGCCTTTGATTGAGATGAGCGATGGACCGGGAAGGATCGAATCTATTTCTTCGACCCGGATGTCGGCAAGGTATTCCGGGATTGTATTGTAAAGGTTAAGTTGAGGTTTAGCCGTTACTTGGTTTAGATTTTCCATGAGTGTACTGGTAGCTGTTTATTTTGGTTCTCATGATATGCATGGGTCATCTCCTGAAACTGCGGGCCGTGATGATCAATATACTCTTTTTGCCAGGTTGAGCCGGTTTTTCCGGTGATGACACGAGGTTTGAGTATTTCATCAATAGTATACCGTATCTGTTCAAGATCAATTCCTTTTTTCTCTAAAGAGCAGCTTGCTCCAATAAGGAGATCTTCCAGCAGAATTTCCCTGACAGTCGATCGCTTTCTTGATTTCCATACGATGTGGGCATCGAGTCCCTCTTTTGCAGCCAGATAGAAGTTTTTTCTTGCGTCTTCAAAGGGAATGTCCTGCTCAGGAGGCTTGTCCTCTTCGAGCAAGTAGCACATTGCCCCATAGAAAAAGAGGATGTTTGCTATGACATCCGGAATAGACGGGCCTGCAGAGGGGATGCGATGCTCGATTCTCAAGTGAGGCGTTCCTTTGTCGTTGAGACCAATCAATGGACGGTTCCATCTCCAGATAGTGCCGTTATGAAGTCTCAGATGATTCAACCAGTTGAAATCTTCATCGAATATTTCAGGAAGAAGTATGGGGAAGCCATCGAGATTTTCGAGAAATATTTCTTTTAGAGAGCTACGGACATAACCACTTCCGAATGTCACTCTTGAAATGACCCTGCCGGTCTTGTCGTAAAAGGACGGCAGCTTGACAGCCTGTTCGAAAAGCGGTATTCTGGTTTCATTCCAAAGCTTCTTGCCAAAAAGAAAGGGCGCGTTGGCCGTGAGTGCAACCATAGGAGCGGATAGTATCTGTGCTATATTGTATTGGCGGGCGGCAGTGGTGGGTGAAACCTGCAGGTGTATCTGCAACGATGTCGTTGCAGCCTCGGCCATAACATCATGATGTGTGGCATCGAGTGTTTCGAGTTCTCCCTCGATATGGATTTTCAGTGGCTTGCGTTCTCTTGAACGCAGTATCTCTCGGTTCAGGGCTGCATACCGCTGCAGATGAGAAATGTGTTGCAAGGTAAGCATTCGGTCCTCGATAGTTGGGAGAATACCTATCATGAGTATTTTGCAACCCATGGTTTCTGCATTGGAAGCACAAGATCGCCAGGTTTTTGACAGCTCTTGCCGCAAATAGACCGGGAGATTTTTATCGAAAGGTTGAGGAGTGGTATTTATTTCAAAATTATACTGCGATAGCTCCGGTACGACGAGGTGGCTTTTGACCCTTTTAAGAAACTCCTCGTTTCGAGGGGCAGGGGTGTAGTTTTCGTTTACCAACCAGCCTTCAAGCTCAAAACCGCACATGTCGCCTTTTTTTTCGAAAACATCCGAAGAAAACCAGTCCATCAGGATTTTTGTTTCTTTTCTCAGGTTTTCCCGGAACTGGCGAAAATCCGCGTCTTTGAAAACATCGTGGTCGATATTACTGCCCATAATCTATTACAGTTGAATACCTGTGAATAGAACACCGTAGATGCACCTCTCTATGAAAATCTCAACAATCGTTTAATGAGATGCAAATTTATTAGCGATGAACGAACTTTGTTGAGTCATTTATCCATATGTTTCACTGGAGCCATAATTGTTTTCAGTCGAGCGGTAACTGTAAAAAATGTCTTTTTCATTTCATGAGGTATAACCCTTTGGTTTCAGCAAAAATAGTAAAGAATGTGAGCACAAAGGAACTTGATGGTGAGCGATAGAAAAATGCAGCAATTTCATAACTTATTACCGTAGAGTGCAAGCTAACAATGCAGATTCAGGTCTCATGAAAGAAAAACGAATAGCAGAATCTTTTATACTGGGAGCTTTGCTTTGTGTCGGGCTCATTGTATCGGCATATGTCATTGCCGAAGGATTCACTCGCTTCAAGGCATATGAAAGAACAGTGAAGGTAAAAGGATTGGCTGAGCGTGAGGTTCATGCCGATATTGCTATCTGGCCCATTACTTTTTCGGTTACAGCCGATGAGCTTTCATTTCTCGTCGAGGCATTGACAGAGCAAAATGATAGTGTTAGGGATTTTTTGCTGCAAAAAGGTTTTTCAGAGAAAGAAATTTCAGTCTCTCCACCATCGTTTACCGACCGTCAAGCGCAGGGGTATGGTGATGCAAGCCGTTACAGGTTTCGTTATACAGGGCGGTCGACGGTGAGCGTTTATAGTGAGGATATCGAACGGATAAGACAGGCAAGGGGAAACCTCAGTGAACTTGGAAGCAAGGGAATCGCCATTGCCGGAGAGAATTATGAAGCCCGTACCGAGTATCTGTATACGAAGCTCAACGAAGTCAAACCTGCCATGATAGAGTCGGCAACGAACAACGCCAGAGCTGTTGCCGAAAAGTTTGCGGCTGATTCAGGCAGCCGCCTTGGAAAAATCAAACGTGCAAGCCAGGGGCAGTTTTCTATTACAGATCGCGACAGTAATACTCCCCACATAAAAAAAGTTAGAGTCGTTTCCACCCTGGAGTATTATCTGGTCGATTAGATATTACGTAATTGCACTTCCGTCCGACAGTTCTCTCAACGAAAGAATCAACGGTTCTCTGTTGGATTATACTGTATCCAAAAACGGTGTTATTTGATTCTTTTCAAATATCTCAACTATGCTTTTTGATTCTTATCTTCGGCTATTTTAGGGCTCGGCAAAGGTGGGAATAATGCATAAAATAAGTATTTTGCGTAAGCTAAAGTTTCCCCCGGTATCTCCAGGTATAGCAAGCAATCATCATTCATACGAGTTTTTTCTTGGATGAGAAACGGGATAGCTTATCCGCATGGGGGTAGGTTGAAATGCTCAACTGAAGTATCAAAAAAATGTCTGCATTAACCGTTGGTGTTGGGACGAGTCATCTTGAAAACTCTCATGATGCAGGTGCAGAAGCGTGCAAGCTCGCTTTTGAAAAAACAGAAGGAAAAGCAGATGTTCTGATTGTTTTCGGAGCAATGCGGTTTGACCATAAAGCTTTGTTGTCAGGGATTAATGCCGTAGCCGGAGAAGTTCCAATGGTTGGTGGAACAACTGCCGGAGAAATTTCGCCGGAGGGTTTTTCCGAAGGATCGGTTGTGGTTATGGCAATAACCTCCCCGATGTTAACATTTGATCCGGGAATCGGATTGCATATGAGCAATGATGAAGATGCCTGCGCCAGGGCGTTGATTGCTGATATCTGTTCCGGTGCCGTTATCGAAGAGGCGTCTTCTCTGCTGGTGTTTCCTAACGGAATGGGTGGTGATGGGTTGAAAGTGCTTAAAGGTCTTCAAGACGTTCTTGGAAAAAGCTTTGAGATTGTCGGAGGGTATCTCGGTGATGATATGCGTTTCAAGCATACGTTTCAATATTATAACGGCAGGGTTTACCGGGATGCCATTGTTGGTCTTCTTGTTTCTCTGAAAGGGGATTTTCGAACCGGTATAGGTGTGAGAAGTGGTTTTGAGTCCATAGGCAATAGTTTCTACTGTACTTCTTCGGAAGGGAACGTTGTCAAAGAATTCGATAATGTCAGCGCCTTGGGTTTGTATCGTGAATTTCTTGGTGAAGAGCGTTTCAAGAGACTGCCAGGGATCTGTATGGAGTATCCATTCGGGCTGATCGATGAAGATGCGGGTTCCTCTGGTGAAAGGTATTTTCAGCTTCGTTGCGGCTTGAACGTGGATAAGAAAGAAGGGACTATTACTTTCACAGCTTCCATACCTGAAGGCAGTGCCGTAACGCTTACATCCGGTTCAAGAGGAGATGTTATCAACGGTGCACGTGAGGCAGCTCAACAGGCAATGGGACGTCTTCGAGGCGTAAAACCGGAACTGATCGTCATGTTCAGCTGTGTTGGACGAAAACTTGTACTTGGCAGAAGAACTTCCGAAGAGGTTGAGGTCGTCCGGAAGTGCCTCGGATACGACGTACCGATTATAGGTTTTTATACTTATGGAGAGATCGGGCCAATCGATAGCTCTGTTGAAAAGCTCGCAGAAGCCAAGTTTCATAATGAAACCGTGGTTCTATGGGTGCTTGGATCGGCATAATCCTTTCTCAAACAAATGGATAGCAGGAAAACTAGAAAGCCTTCATATGAAGAACTTGAGCTGCAGTTGAATATTTTGCAGTATCAGGCTCTTGAGAGTAAAAAGATAGAGCAGGAACTGCTTGAAAAGCAGAATGCTCTCAGGGATCAGAATATAAACTTGATTAGAAAGTCCATAGAGTTATCTGATTTGAGAAGACAGCTCGAGGACAAAAACTATGAACTTGAGCTGTCGACAGAAAAACTCGATGCCACGCTCATATCGCTTCGTAAAAGTGAAAATACTCTGGGCTCGATACTTTCTAACAGTCCTGATACGATCGTTGCTGTCGATGCTTCCCACAAGATCATTTACCTCAACCGTGGTATGCCAGGTCACGGGAAGGGAATGGCGGTAGGAGAACACTTCTGCGAGCATATTGCCGGGGATCAGCGCGAGATTTACCATACTACGATTGACAGGGTTTTCAGGACGGGTAAACAGGCGAAGCTGGAAAGCAGAATCGAGCTACAGAATGGCACGGTTGTTGATGTCGAGTCACGGTTTGGGCCTTGTGTTCAAGATGGGAGCGTGACCTCGGTTGTGATGATATCTACCGATATTTCCGAACGGAAGAGAATAGAGAAGGAGCTTAAACGTTCGCTCGATGATCTCGAGCGATTCAATCGGTTTATGGTTGGCAGAGAACAGCGGAATCTCGAGCTTAAAGAAGAGGTTAACAGGCTTTGTGCCAAGCTTGGTGATCCCCCGCTTTACGCTGTAAGCAGAGAAGCCAGAAATAACAAAGGCGGTTATTCTGAAAAAAAGCAGCACGAAAAAAATGTGGATCCCGAGATCCTCAAGCGGCAGCAGAGGGATGCGCTTATAAATCTTGTCGAGGATGCTAACAGGGCAAGAAACGAGCTGATGACAGCGAACCGGAAGCTGGAGGAATCGATCTCTCGTGCAAACCGAATGGCAACCGAGGCAGAAGCGGCAAATCGGGCTAAAAGCGAGTTCTTGGCGAATATGAGCCATGAAATTCGCACACCGATGAACGGGGTTATCGGTATGTCTGAGCTCCTCCTTGAGTCCGGGCTTAATGCAGAGCAGAGAAAGTTTGTCGAAACGATCAATGCAAGTGGGAAAAACCTGCTTTACCTGGTAAACGACATTCTTGATTTTTCAAAAATAGAGGCTGACAAGCTTGAAATCGAGCAGATCGATTTCGACCTGCTGGATCTGTTGGAAGAGATCATGGAGATGTTTGCATATAGAGCCAGAAAAAAAGGGATCAACTATACTTTTCTACCTGATTACAATATTCCTTTTCGTTTAAAAGGAGATCCAAGCCGAATCAAACAGATACTTGTCAATCTCATCAGCAATGCTGTCAAGTTTACTCATGAAGGTGAAATTCTGGTGAACGTAGAGCTCGAAGAAGCATCCGGAGACCATGTACGGGTGCGTTTTACTGTGTCCGATACCGGTATCGGTATTGACGAAAGCCGTATAGAAGCAATTTTTGAACCTTTTGTGCAAGCTGATGGTTCAACTATCAGGAAGTATGGTGGAACAGGACTTGGGCTTTCCATTTCAAACAAGCTCGCCAAAAAAATGGGCGGGAGAATACACTTAAGAAGCGCTCTTGGCAAGGGCTCCATGTTTTGGTTTTCGATTGACCTTGTCAAGCAGAGTCGATCGGAAACGCATGCGAATGAGAAAAACGTCCAGCTTTCTGGTGTGAGGGTTTTTCTGATCGATCCCTGTATGGCTTCCAGAAAATTGATTAAAATATTTTTTTCGCTCTGGAACTGTTCTTTTGATGAGGCTGTGGATTGTGGCTCCGGCTTGAAGAAAATTAAACAGGATGCAGAAAAAGCTGTGCCCTGGGATATTGTTTTGATTGCCGTATCGAGCTATGATCGCAAAATAAAAGAGACCATTCAAACAATAGGAGGGGTGCTTAAAGAAAGCTCTCTTGTTGTCTTGACCCCTTCAGAGCCGACTGCAGATCTACAATGGATTCCGTGGAAATATGTAAGTGCGCATTTGCAGAAGCCTATACGAGGGAAGGAACTCTATGCATGTGTTCTTGAGATCATGAAGTGTAAGGGTTCTGTTCCGGAGCGTTCGGAGAGGGTTGTCAGAGGTGTTTCCGGAATTCCGAGAAAGAAAAGGCAGAAGTTCAAGATACTTTTGGTTGAGGATAGTCAGGTGAACCAGTTGGTGTTGCTTTCGATGCTTCAAAAAGAAGGATATAATGCCGATGTTGTGCACAATGGGGTCGAGGCTCTTCAGGCTATGGGTGCGGTTCGTTATGATCTTGTTTTGATGGATTGTCAAATGCCTGAAATGGATGGATACGAAACAGCGAAACGTACAAGGCAGGGAAAGCACAATGTAAAAAACCCGCAGGTGCCTATCATCGCGATTACAGCAAATGCAATGAAAGGCGATCGAGAAAAATGCCTTGATGCGGGGATGGATGACTACATGGCAAAACCGGTAAGAAAATCCGAGTTTACGCTACTGCTCGAGAAATATCTTGCGGAAAAGTCCTCATTCACGCTTTCTCTCACTACGACACATGAGAATAACAACTCCAATGATAGTATGATTGACGATAGCGCTATCTTTCAGGAAAAAGAAATGCTTGGGAGACTAAAAGAGGACAAGGATGTTGCTGGCGTTATTATTGAAAATTTTCTTGGCGATGTTCCCCGGCAGATTACGGTATTGAAAGCTGCCATCACAAAGAATGATGCTGAAAAAGCATATTTGACAGCCCATGCTATAAAGGGCGCAGCGCTTCTTGTTGGTGGACAGCTGTTTTCGAAAGCAGCAGCAGCGATAGAAACTGCAGCGAGGTCGGGAGATCTTTCTAAAGCATTTCGATTATTGCCGTATTTTGAGGAGCAGTTTACCACTTTAAAAGAAAAAATCGAATCTGCAGGATGGATGAAGAAAGGGAATGTAGAAAGCGGAGGAATATAATCGATGAAACTGGGGTTTGTGGGACTAGGGAAAATGGGCGAGAATATGGTAGAAAACATTCTTGCTCACCGACATGAAGTGGTTGTGTATGATCTTTCCGAAGAAGCTGTTGAAAAGCTTGCTGGAAAGGGGGCTTCTCCTGCTGAGTCACTTGAAAAAATGGTTGCTCAGCTTGCTGTTCCAAGGGTTTGCTGGCTTATGGTTCCATCAGGTGAGCCAGTTGATAGGACGCTAGATTCTCTTTTACCGTTACTTGAAGATGGTGATGTTGTCATAGACGGCGGAAATTCCAGCTATCATGACACTGTCAGAAGGAGTAAAACGCTTGCCGAAAGAGGGATCAGTTTTATGGATGTTGGCACAAGTGGTGGTCTTGAAGGTGCGAGAAACGGGGCTTGTATGATGGTCGGCGGAGATCGGGAGGTTTTTTTGTCGCTAGTTCCTCTTTTCAGAGATATGTGTGTATCCGGTGGTTATGGATATATGGGGGAAAGTGGGGCAGGACATTTCGCGAAGATGGTTCATAACGGCATTGAATATGGTATGATGCAAGCTATTGGAGAAGGGTTTGATGTTCTCCAGAACAGCGGATTTGTATTTGATCATCAGGAAGTTGCAAGAGTATGGGCGAACGGTTCGGTTATAAGAGGTTGGCTTATGGATCTTGTAGCGAGAGCTTTTGAGAAGGACGGAGAACTCGGTTATCTTTCCGGGGAAATTGCCGATTCCGGTGAAGGAAAATGGATGGTTGAGACCGCCCTTGAAAAGGGGGTTGCCATTCCTGTTATTGCAGATGCTTTGTTCCGGAGGTACCGTTCGCGATCGAAAGACAATTTTTCGGATAAAGTTGTGGCGGCTCTTCGTCATGAATTCGGCGGGCATGGATTTACTCCGAAAGAAAAATAGTATCGGAACTCATGGACCAGCAACTCGACAATTTCACCTTTGTTTTGTTTGGTGCCGAAAGCGATCTCTCGTCGAGAAAGCTTTTGCCGTCACTGTATCAGCTTGCCCGCTGGAAACAGTTGCCTGAGAAGTACAGGGTTATAGGCGTGGCCCGTTCAGCGATTGATCATAAAGGGTTTCGGGCTTATGCCAGACAGAGCGTTCAGGCACATGCACCTGATTCCCTTGCAAATACCGAAACTCTTGACCTGTTTTGCAACAACCTTTTCTATGTTCGTGCCGATTTGACCGAAACTGAAGGGTATATTCTCTTGCGGCATGAAATAGACAAGGTGGTTATGAGCGACTCTTCATGCAGCAATCTGCTTTTTTATCTTGCGACACCGCCCAGCCTGGCGCCACACATTATTGATAATCTTGAAAAAGCGGATCTCGGAGGTAAGAGTGAGGCTTGCAGGGGATGGCGCAAAATAGTGGTTGAAAAACCCTACGGGTTTGACCTCACGAGCGCTCGTGAGCTGAATACCATAGTTGGCCGGGTTTTTCATGAAGAGCAGGTATACCGTATAGACCACTATCTTGGTAAGGAACCGGTGCAGAACATTCTTGTGTTCCGTTTTTCCAACGGTATGTTCGAACCGTTGTGGAACAGGCAATATATAGAGAATGTCAGTATTACAATTGCTGAGGATTTCGGTATCAGAACCAGAGGAGCATATTATGAAAAATCAGGCCTGCTTCGAGACATCATACAAAATCATGGTCTTCAATTACTCGCGGCAATTGCTATGGAGCCCCCTGTCGATCTGAGTGCAGACGCTGTGCGTGATGAAAAAGAGAAAGTCTTCCGTTCGCTGCGGCCATTGACAAAAGACAATGTCCGGGATCATGTTATGCTTGGACAATATGACGGCTATAGAAATGAACAGAATGTGGCTTCTGATTCGACAGTTGAAACATTTGCTGCCGTTCGATGGTATGTCGATAACTGGCGGTGGAAAGATGTCCCTTTCATCATGAAGGCCGGCAAGAATCTTGCAAAACAGGTGACTGAAATAGTTATTACATTCAAGTGTCCCCCGCAAAACTTTTTCGGTCCTCCTCAAAGTTGCAGCTACACTGCAAATCAAATTATCATACAAATCCAGCCTGAAGAAACGATCGCTATTCGGTTTGGATCCAAAAGACCCGGTAAAGAATTGGTGACCGATCCGGTTTTTATGAAATTTGATTATAAGACATCTTTTGAGCACGAGCAGATGACGCCCTATCAGCATCTACTCCTCGATGCAATGGCCGGAGACCAGATGAATTTTATCCGCCAGGATGCAGTGGAGAGCAGTTGGCGTGTCATTGACGGCATCCGGGACTCATTCAAACATGTCGAGCCCGACCCCTATCCGGTTCATTCATGGGGGCCATATACCGAGTGGTGACAGCTTTTTTCCCATGATAGAGACTCTTACAAGCCTAACGTGATGAGGTCATGAATGTGGATAATTCCGACCGGGTGGTTGTCCTTGTCACAGACAAGCAGTTGTGTTATCCTGTGCGATTCGAGAATTCTTAAGCATTTTTCCGCTAGAGTGTCCGCAGTAACTGTTTTGGGACCTTTTGTCATAACGTCCTTTGCCTGTAATGAAAGAATGTCTTTTTTGCTTTGAATGAGTCTTCGAAGGTCTCCGTCGGTAAAAACTCCCGTAAGTCTTCCTGCATTGTCTGTTATTCCACTCATTCCGAAACGCTTCGATGTCATTTCAAGAATAATATCGGTAAGCAGGGCTGTTTCTTCGACAAGCGGTAACGCCTCGGCGGTGGCCATGATATCCGATACTTTCATGGTTAATCTTTTACCAAGAGATCCTTTTGGGTGGGTCACGGCAAAATCATGATGCGTGAACTGTTTCATTTTCATCAGACACATTGCCAGTGCATCACCCATGGCAAGCATGGCTGTTGTCGATGTTGTCGGTGCTAGGTCGAATGGGCAGGCTTCCTGCTCTACACTCACATCGAGAACGATATTGGCTTTCTCCGCAAGGTATGAGCGTTTGTTGCCGGTAAATGCCAGGATGGAAACCCCTATTTTTCTCAATGCAGGGAGAATGAAGTTCAATTCTTCAGTCATACCGCTTTTCGAAAGGCAGATGACGCAGTCCTCTTTCGAAACGACACCAAGGTCCCCATGCGCTGCTTCAGCAGGATGCATGAAGAGTGCGGTAGTACCTGTCGAAGAAAGCGTTGCTGCGATTTTCTGACCTATGATGCCGGATTTTCCCATTCCGGAAATAATGATTTTCCCCTTGCATTGGCTGAGAAGCTCTGTGGCATCATAAAAATTATGATCGAGCAGTTCAGCGATGCGGGAGAGTGCGTTCGCTTCTTGACGGATGGTTTGTTTTCCTGTGTCGATAACTTCGGTTTTCTCTTGAGAAAAGTCCATGGTCGGTATCTGTTATTTATGGATCTCTCCATCAACCAGCTTGCTTGCCGGGATGAGCTGCTACGGATTCCCGATACAGTAATGATTGATAGCGAGCTTTGCATGTGAAATATTTATAAAAACTACTTAATATTGATATTTTATTGCAATCAGGCTGATTGTAACTGATTTTGCGTTTTTTTCAAAAAAACATCAGGATTTATGAGTTGGCTCATCATTTTATCTTTTGCTTTGCCGATTTTTTTCGGTCTTCTTTTTGTTATGTCAAAGTTTGTCAAGCATATGAAAGAAGAGCAGAATATGGAAATCGAATCGATCAGGGACACGTTGATTGATGAAAATAACCCGGTTGGTTTGTCCGGCGAGGAGCTTGAAAAATTGAAGCAGCAGCAGGCTGAGGCTCAAAAGCATTTAAGAGATGTTATTTCAAAGATTCCCGTTGAGGAAAAAGATGGCAGGTTGCGGCCGGCTTTCGACAAGATGAAAAAACTTCAGGATGAACCTCCGGAGAAAGCTGTCGGTAACGGTAAGGGTGCGAGTAAGCGCTGAGCGAAAGGGGAGACAATAAAGCTGGAGTTCTATGCTCGACAAGCTGAAACTTCTGGCAAAAGATACCGCTATTTATGGTTCAAGCACGATTCTGGCTCGAGGTCTGAACTATGTGCTCGTTCCTTTGTATGCGAATCTTCTCAATACCTTTGACAACGGGGTGCATGCACTGATATACGCGAACATCGCCCTTGCAAATGTTCTGTTCGCTTACGGCATGGAGACCTCCTACCTAAAAGTTGCTTCAGATGATGCCCGGTCAGGAGGCGACAGTGCCCGGTGTTTTTCAACGGCAGTTATTTCACTTCTTCTGACTTCCACCGCATTTACCGCCTGTATTTTGTTTTTTGCTCCTGGAATTGCCGAGTTGATAGGCTTGTCGGCTAATCAAAAGGAATTTATACGCTATGCAGCGATAATTCTCTGGTTCGATGCGATGCTGGTTATTCCTTTTGCCGATCTCCGGTTGAAAAGAAAGGCCGTTCAGTTTGCAATCGCGAGGGTGTTCGGAGTCGTGGCTGTGGTTATCACGGCGTTTGTATTGATCGTGCATTTCAATGCCGGTTTGAAAGGAGCTTTTATTGCCAATATTGTGGGGTCATCGATCAGCCTGCTGATCGTTTTACCGGTGTTCAGACAGTTCCGGCGTTTTTTTTCTTCCAACACGCTACGTGAGATGCTGAGAATCGGGTTGCCCTATGTTCCTACAGGGATTGCCGGGTTGCTGGTTCATCTTATAGACCGGAACGTTCTTATACGAATGAGGCTGGAAGACATTGAAAGAATTTACGGATCAGGATACGCCCAGTCCGATATTGTCGGGATTTACGGCCGCGTTGCAGCATTCGGTATTCTACTTCAACTTTTCATTCAGGTATTCAGATTCGCGTGGCAGCCTTTTTTCCTGCAGCATGCCGAGGACCCCGAGGCAAAAAAACTTTTTCGTTACGTGCTGAGCATTTCGACCGTATTTGCCATGGTTATCGCTCTTGCCGGGACTTTTTATGTTCCGGATCTGATACGGTACCAATATTTTGATCGGTTGTATATTCTGCCTCCTGCATACTGGATAGGGCTTTCAATTCTGCCCTGGATATTTTTCAGTTACATTTTCGATATGATCTCGACCAACCTTACTGCCGGTATCCTGATTACCGGGAGCACCAGATATCTGCCGGTCGTTACTTTCGCTGGAGCAGGTGTTACAACGGTGGTTTGTCTTTGGCTTGTGCCGTTGATGGGAATGGAGGGTGCCGCGGTCGCAATACTTGCTGGCACGGTTGTGATGAGTATTTGTATGGGGTATTTCTCGTTGAAAGTGTACCCCAACAGGTACGAGTGGAGGAAGTTGCTGCTTTTGTTTGTGATCGGGGTTGTTTGTACGCGTCTCCCGGTTATTGCAGGAACGCAGGATATATGGTTTGAGACCGTTTTGACGATCTGCTATTTCGGGGTTATTCTTGTTGTGTTCAGGAATGAAGTGAACTATGTTCTCAAGCTGCTCGGTTCAAAGGTGAAAAGCAAAGCCAACAATGAATAACTAATCACAGATAAAAAGGGTAGGCACAATATCAACCGTAAAATCCAGGTTGATGCTGTAATGCTCGGTATAGCCGCAGACTGCAAGGGACTTTCAGGGTTATTGCAACCAGAGAGAAAGCCGAAAGAACGGAAAAGAGTCTTTCTCGGGAGTCGATACGTCACCGTCTGTTTTTTCCCTGCCCTTTTCCCATACCGGGTTTCGGGGAGGCGTTGATGCCTAACAGTTCGTATACTTTTTGTGCTGACGTATTGTTTTCACGTGCTATGCTTTCAAGCGTCTGGTCCAGAGACGGGGCGGCAATACCAGCCATTTCAAGTTTTTCTTGCAGTGATTCAGGGCTTTGGCCTCTGGTGAATCTTTCGGCGACTTCCCTCAAAGTCATTCTTTCCGTATGAGGCACCGGAGGACTTTGTTGCGGCTCTTCCCACGATGCCGAGAGAAATTCACCGAAATCGATTACTGCCGAGAATGGTTGAATTTTCAGTTGTGTGCCGATTCCAAAAAGCAGCGCAAGAAAAAGAATGCTGAAGATTTCGATAGGCCTGCCGAGTCCATCGTGGGTTTTTGTAATGATATAGGACCAGAAAGCTTTCCAATTAATGGAAAAAAGGTGAAAGATAGAGAGGATGATAAATGCAAGACCGAATAACGTATGCTGATTTTGCCAATCCGGCTTGCTGAGCCCGAGTATTTGCCAGTTTGTCCAGTTTGCGACTCTACCGGGAGGAGCAAAAAAGAGCACGATTCCTGAAACAAGTAACATGAGAAATGCTATGAAAAGACCGATACTGATGAATGCTCTCCAGCTGAATGGTTTCTTTTTCATTGTGGCGTTGCCTCTGATTGTTTGCCAGGATCTTTGCCCATAGTTGTATCTTGCTCTGCGACGTTTTTATCCTTGATCGGGGTAAGTCGTATTCGTTTGAGAAACAACCTGCTCTTCAATTTATACGGCTTTGCTGTTACTTTTTCAAGGACGCTTTGCAGTGTATCCCGCTGTTCGGGTGAGCATACGTTTGAAAGACCGTTGAAATGCCATGCGAGCCTGTACTCTATGACTGCCTGTAATGATCCGATGCGTTCGGCAAGGGCTTTGATTTCGAGTGTATCAGGCTCATTCTTGATCGCTTCCTGAATCAGCTTGCGCTTGAGGCTTGAGATCGTTACGAGAGCTGGTAACGTTCCCTGAAAATGCTGCTGTCTTAGTGCCTTGAACTCCTTGCTTTGTTCGTCGGTCAGGTTCAGTTCTTTTTCGAAAAACGACTGTTTTTTTGTGTCTTTAAGGGCTTTGACCGCTTTTTCGTTTTTCGTTGGAGCTTTGACGTTTTGCCACCAGAGCGTTCCGAGCAGGGCAAGATTTAAAACGATCAGTATTGCGAGCGTAATTGAGATGAAACGTTTGGATGAAAGAAAATCCATACGAAAATTGTTTGGTTCAAACTTGTATGTGCATGTGATGTCAGCTTCTCATTGCAGAACGCGTATCGGTTGAAGTCAGATGTTTATTCATTAGGATCCTCAACGCTATTGTCGTTATCCAGGTAATATGAAAGGGCGGGATTGCTGTATTCGTTCGTCAGGCTTTCCAGAGGGTCTTGCTTACTGAATGTTTGCTCTGTATCGTTCGAAAGCATAAGAACAAGTGCGGATCCGATATTGATAATCAGCAGAAAAGCCATCAGCGCAAATTTTACACTTCGCATGGCGGGGTTGGCTTGCTGCGGGTGCGTCAAAGCTTCCTGTGAAATTCGTTCCATTACCTTTGCCCTGAAAAGGTAGTGCGCTTTCAACTCAGGCAGGTTGTCAAGCGCTTCGATGGTTTTCTGGACTTGGGTATCTATGTGAGCTTTTTGGTTCATCATAGTCATAGTTTGTTCCATTTACTTTGACGTTCCTGAGTTGAAATCCTTGCACAGCAGGATGAAAAAAGTAGTTGTCCCTCGATTTGTTGCTACAGGACATGAACGATGTACTGAGAAAATGTTAAAGATACCATGAATAGCCATTATTTTTTATAATGTTTTTGGAGCTTTTTCTGGAGATTTTTTTTTGCTCTGTGAACAAGAGATTCGACCGCGGACACCGTAGTGTGCAGCACCTCTGCAATTTCCTGGTTGGAGTAACCGTCGTATTTACTGAGGAGAAAAGCGGTTTTCTGGTTTTCAGGAAGGGTGTCAAGGGCATGCTGTAGAACCTGTGTTTTTTCACTTTCGGTAAGTACTTCTGCAGGGCTTTCTTGAGAAGAAATGGGGAGCTCTTCCACTGGATCATTGACTCCTATAACCCGTTTCAAAGAAGAAAATCTTTTTTTACGTTTTTTCTTTCGAAGATGGTCGAGGGACTTTGTTACAGCGATCCGGTAAATCCAGGTGGAAAGCTTGGATTCCTGTCTGAAACTCCCGAGAGAACGATAGGCTTCAAGAAAAACCTCTTGTGCAATATCTTCGGCATCCTCTCTGTTCAGCACGAAACGGTAACAGGTATTGAGCACCATATCCTGGTGTTCGGCGACGATAGTACTGAATTCATCTTCCTGTATTGAATGCCCGTTTTGCTCCAAGCTTTGCTCTCTTATGTGTAAAGATTAAATGCTTTATCGTTTTTGTTCGTTCCATGCAAAAGTATAATGACCTTTTGTCTATAGTCCTAACGTGATTGTATCCAAATAGTTATTTCGGGTTTTCCAAAAATGAAGGATTTGAGCGGTAGTACTTTGCAGAGTAACGGTTTTCTGTATTTTCGCATACAATGTTCCGGGGGTTGGACGCTTTTTTCGAGAGAATCTTGTGCCTGCAACTGTTTTTTTGAACGATCACCAGGTTTGAAGTTTTTTGCCGATTTTAAGAATGATCGGCCAGATTATCTTTCTTGATAATGAGGGATGCCCCCATGCTGAAAGCAGTTTTGGAACAATCCGTTCGACCGGGTTTTTACCATACCGTTCTCTGTAAGGGTCCAATGCAGACCATGTTTGAAGGTAGCCGATCAATTGGTCTAGAGACCAGCTTGTTTTCATACTGAAAGACGGTGAGGGGAGTATGGTAAAAGGAAAATAAAGTTCTCGGTATTCCGAAAGAATGTGTGAGATCTCTTTTTCCCAGAATTGGCCCAGGATTTCGGAATAGAGGGTTTGAAAGATGCCATCAATTTCCAGGTCTATTGTCGGGAGATGATATGCCCATGCGGCAACAATTCCATCTTTTTTAAGAACCCGGCAGACTTCGCGGTAAAAGCGTTCGTTGTCAAACCAGTGGATTGCCTGCGCTACAGTTACCAGGTCAACGGAGTTGTCAGGTAATGGCGCTGAGTGAGCCGGAGATACGGAGTAGATGATATTGGGCTTCTGTATTGCATGGGTTATTTGTTCACGGCTTGCATCGGTAGCATAGACCTGTTTAAAGAATTTGGAGAGACAGATTGCAGACTGGCCATTTCCCGTTGCGCAGTCCCAGGCGCTTTCCCGCATCGGTGCCAGTGAAGCAAGGTGCTCGAAAAGCGCAGCAGGGTAGAGTGGGCGATAAAGACGGTATGCTGAGGCGTGATTCGAAAATCTGTCTTTGAAATTGCTCATTATCTGGCTGCTTTTTTCCATGGGCTCTGAAAAAGGTTGCAACTCTATTAAAAAGGAGCGTTATTCAGGATTCCGGTGGCAGTTGTTCGAGAAATCTTGCCTTTATTTCCCCTGTTGGTATCATACAGCTGTCCTTTTTGCCGAACCATTTATATCTGTTTCTTGCGATGAAAGCATAGAGTTGGTCGCGTATTGCTGAAGGTATCAATGAAAATAGCTGAAGGCCATTCCAGGGAGGATCCAGTTCGGATGCTATTTTCAGCGCAGCTGTGCTGCGTGAATAGAGCTTGTTGTTTGTAACCAGAACAACCGTGTCAAGACTGTCAGCGTTTATCTGATGCTGCTGCAGGAGCATTTTGCCGAGAGGTGACTGCGAGGGTGTAAAAGTAAACTTTCCGGTTCGGTCTCTTTCATAGATGAAGTTGACCGAGAATTCACACAGGTTGCATACTCCATCAAAAATAACGATTCTTTCCGGTAAGGGGTTTTGTGTCATGATATCTTCTGCTTCGAATTGAACGTTACGATTACCAACGGCGGGTTGATCGATCATGATGTTTGCCGCTTTGTCGCCTGCAGAACCTCACAGTCATGCCATTCCGTGTAAGTTAAAGCATCTGTTTCACAGGGCTGGTCCGAAGATGACCGGCAGAAAAATGTCAGGCGAGATTGGCTGCAAAATGCAGAACGGCTGTAACTTTTTCCGGAGAATCGGCTTCGCAATACAATCGCAGAACCGGTTCTGTACCGGAGGGTCGTATCAAGACCCATCCACCTTCAAAATGGTATTTATAACCGTCAAGATTATTGAAATCGTCAACCTTGTAACCGGCAATGGTTTTTAGATCACCTTTCGAGGCTCGGGAGATGATAGATTTTTTTTGTTCTCCGTCGATATGAAGGTCGATTCGATTATAATAAAAGCGGCCATACTCGTTAAAGAGTTCCTGGACCAGTTGGGAAAGACTCTGGTTTTTCATGGCCATGATTTCCACCATGAGAAGGCCGATGAATATACCGTCTCTTTCCGGCAGATACGAGGTGATTCCTATGCCACCCGATTCTTCACCTCCCATAAGAATATCATGGGTTGTCATGAGTTTACTCACATGTTTGAATCCCACCGGAAGGAGGTGCAGGGGGAGGCTGTTTTTCCTGCAAATCCTGTCTATGATGTCGGTGAGGGCAAATGTCTTGGCTACCTCGCCAGCTTGCTTTTTTTCTTCTGCAAGGTATTTGAGGATGATGGAGAAAAGCTTGTGTGAATCTATGAACGAGCCGTTTTCATCCAGCATCCCTATTCGGTCGGCATCACCATCGTTAATGATGGCCACATCAGCGCTTATTGCTTTGAAGAAATTGACAAAATCACCAATGTAGCGCGGTATCGGTTCCGGATTGATTCCCTCGAAGCTCGGGTTGCGGCTGCAGTGGTAACAGTTGACAGCCGATTCATCGAAAAGCCGGGTTACAATGTTTTGTCCGGCCCCGAACATTGCATTGTGAGCGATTGTACGCTTTGATCGGCTGATGGCGTCGAGGTTGATATGTTTTTTAATATGATTGAGATAGGTGCTTATGATATCTGCTTTTTCAATCAGCTTCTTTTCAGGCCGGATCGGTTTTCGGGGATTTATCCCAGTGAGGTTTTTCTCGATGAGAGCGATGGTTTCCGGCAGGGCAGAGCCTCCATAGGATGCTTTTACTTTGAATCCATTATATATCGGAGGGTTGTGAGATGCGGTAATCATAATGCCGCCGGCAAGCTGTTTTTCCCTGCAATAGAGTGATACGGCAGGAGACGGTACGAAGCTGTCCGAAAGAAAAACATGAAGTCCGCAGGAAGAAAGAATCTCTGCCGTGTAGGTTGCAAACTCTGAAGACATGAAGCGGGTGTCGTAGCCTACGCAAACACCATTTTTGCAGTCAGGATGATCGAGAAAATAGGCCGCGGTGGCCAGTGTTGCGAGCTTGAGGTTATCAAACGTGAAATCCTTTGCTATAATTGCTCTCCACCCGTCAGTGCCGAATTTAACTTGCATTCTCTCTGTAATTTGATATAATTTGAGCGGGACAGGATTATTGCCTTGGCATAGCGTAACAATAACAAATGACCTGTGTAATTCATCATCTATCGGAATATTGCGAAACGTTTAGACAGGGTTCGGAGAAGTTATTGTAAAATATGAAATTATGGAGACACCCCTCTTTCTAAGATACAGTTTGCCGTTTGATGTTCCAATTGAGTTGACTTATGCGAGATAAGAAACTGTTTGTTCTTGCAGGAGAGGTTTCAGGCGATCTCCACGCTTCGGAAGTGGTGAAGGTTGTTCATGAGCAGTGTGCTGGACTGAGAGTTTTCGGCACAGGAGGTAAACGATTACGTGCACTCGGTGCCGATTTGCTCTATGACGTCGATGATCTCAGCATTATGGGCTTTGTTGAGGTTCTCAAACAGGGTTTTTTTCTTCGAAAGGTAATGAGCGATTTGAAGCGGAAGATTTCGGTGGAAAAACCTGATGTGGCGCTGCTCGTGGATTATCCGGGAATGAACCTCGTCATGGCCGAGTATCTTCATCGTCTCGATGTTCCTGTTATCTATTATATTTCCCCAAAGGTCTGGGCATGGAAAGAAAAGCGGGTCAGGAAAATCAGGGAGTATGTCGATCACTTGATGGTGATTTTCGGTTTTGAGGTCGAGTTCTATCGACGTCACGGTATGGAAGCGGAGTTTGCCGGTAACCCTGTTGTAGAGGAAGTCGAAAAGCATCATCTCCCACCGAAAGAAGATTTTCTTCGTAAGCATGGTATAATGGAAGAACAAATGCTTATCGGTCTTCTGCCCGGTAGCAGAAAGCAGGAGATAGCGTTTGTATTTCCCGAAATGCTCAGGGCGGCAGAGATGCTGCAGAAAAAATACAATGTGGTGTTTTTACTCGGCAAGGCCTCCCATGTCAATGGTCGTCTCTATGATGACTATTGCAGGGATTCCCGGGTTCGGCTTGTCGATTGTTCGGCATATGAGGTAATGAAATATAGTAATCTATTGCTGGTTACATCCGGAACTGCAACGCTTGAGGCTCTTTGTTTCGGAGTACCGATGATCGTTCTCTATAAAACAGGTTGGTTGAATTATGCTATCGGAAAGCGTCTTGTCCGCTTGCACAGCATTTCTCTTGCGAATCTTGTAACGAAAGGGTTGTATCTGAGGGAACAGGTTGTTCCCGAGTTGCTGCAGGATGATATGACCGCTGAAAAAATTTTCGAAAAGGCATCGTATCTCCTCGACAACGATAAAGCTGCTTGGGAGATGCATCAGGAACTGCTTGCAGCAAAGGAGAGGCTGGGAGTGGCATCTCCCTCGAAGAAGGTTGCATCTGCAATCTGCAGATACGTATAACATTCTTTACACGATATATATGGAACAGGTTATCTCGTTGCTGGTTGAAAATCCACTGTATCTTGTCATTGCGGTTATTCTCTCTATCGTGGTGCTGCTGCTGTTTTTGAGAAAAATTCTGAAACTGCTTGTCATCATCGCAGCTGTCGGTATTCTTTACGTTGCTTACCTGTACTGGTCGGGTGAAAATATTCCGGAAGTTGTTAAAGGCATTGAACAGGTTCTTGATCGAGCGCTTCAGAAAGGTGTCGAGTTTTTAAAACAGTTTGCCGATCAACAATGATTTTTTAGGTTTTTAGTTTTTTTTTCTGAAAAAATAAGGTTTTTCATTTTTCTTTTCTCTTTTTTTTATTTATTCGTTATGTTCTTTTGGGAATAACGAATAAGCGGATTATAAATTTTTCACGGTCACCGTTATGGAGAAGAAAAACGGTTTCATGCTGTTCACATTATTGCTTGCATTCGTGCTGATGCTTTCATGTGCAGGCGAGGAGCGTAAAAAGGTTAAGCAGGATGTTCTGCATATCGCTGCAGCGGCAAACCTAAGCTATGTTATCCCCGAGCTTGTTGATGTTTTCGAGAGAGAGTATGGTGAAGGTGCAGGCATGGATATCCGGGTGACGAAAGCATCGAGCGGTAGTCTGACGGCGCAGATTCGAAACAGTGCACCGTTCGATCTGTTTCTCGCGGCAGATACCGGTTACCCTCGGGCACTCTACAGAGATTCACTCACAGTTGGCGAGCCAGTAGTCTATGCGGCAGGGATTCCTGTAATGGTGTATCGGCCGGAGGTCGAGGGTGATGTCGGTGTCGCATGCCTGACAGATCCATCGGTTGAAAAAATTGCAGTTGCACAACCCGATCTTGCTCCTTACGGTAAAGCGGCAATCGAGATTCTTTCAGGTTCAGGTGTTTTGCAACAGGTGGAAGGCAAGCTTGTATATGGAATATCGATAACCCAGACTTTTCAGCATGTCATTACAGCAGCCGATGCAGGTTTCATTGCCGCTTCCCTGCTGCATGGAGAAGGTGGCCGGGAGTTGAAAAAAGCCGGTATGGAATGGATCGAATTTCCACTGGATGCATACGATCCGGAAGGATTGCAGCAGGCAATGGTTCTTCTGGATCCCTCCAATGCGACTGCAGTTGCTTTTTTCAAATTTATGCAGGGAGAGAAGGCGGAGGAGATACTGAAAAAAAACGGATACCGGATCGAATGAACAGTATACGGGCGAAAGTGGTCGGGATAGAGTCCAGTGAAAATCTGCACAGGGTGATGCTGTCGGCGGGAAACCAGATTTTTACCGTAATAACCCTTGAGCTTGCAGATGACTATACGGTCGGTGCAATGGTCGATATTCGTTTTAAGTCGGCACATGTTGCGCTCGCAAAAAACATTACCGGTGAGGTGAGCATTGCAAACCGTCTGCAGGCAACGGTGCATGATATGCAGAAAGGGAAGATACTTGTCGACATGCAACTCGAGAGTGACGCGGGAAACTTTTATGCTCTTACAACAACTGAAGCGGTTGAGCGGATGCGTATTGTGCCTGGAGATGTTGTGACTGCTCTCATGAAAGCAAGCGATCTTTATCTTTCAAGGGTGGAGGGTGCATGAATTCGGGGTTTGACATACAACCTTTTCTGCTTTCGTTCAGGTTGGCAGCCATAACTACGGTAATGTTGTTCATCATTTCCGTTCCACTTGCCTGGAAACTCTCTCAAACCAGATCCAGGTCAAAGCCTTTTGTCGAGGCACTTGTCAGCATGCCCATTGTGCTGCCTCCCACTGTGCTTGGTTTTTATCTTCTTGTTTTTCTGTCCGATAGATCGCCTCTTGGTGGATTCATCAAAGAGATACTCGGGCTTGATCTTGTTTTTACTTTCGAAGGAGTTCTTGTCGCTTCCTGCATTTACTCGTTTCCGTTTATGCTGCAGCCTCTTCAGTCGGGAATGGAGCAGGTGCCGGTGAAACTTCTGGAGGCATCATATACGCTGGGAAAGTCGAAGTTCAACACGTTGTTTCATGTGATATTACCGAATATCAAACCATCGCTGTTAACCGGACTTATTATAACGTTTGCTCATACCGTAGGGGAATTCGGGGTAGTACTTATGGTTGGGGGCAGTATACAGGGAGAGACAAGGGTTGCCTCGATAGCGATCTATGAACTCGTCGAACTGTTGGATTACCGAACGGCGCATATCTATTCTCTTATTCTGATCGCGTTCAGTTTCATTGTACTGATGAGCGTCTATATCCTCAATCACCGAAAAAAGAGCACTGGTTGACGCGTATGATCGTCGCTTCATTGAAAAAACAACTCGAAGGTGCTGGTGGGACGTTCGTGTTGGAAACCGATGTTACCATCGAGCAGGGGGGAATAACTGCCATTGCAGGTCCTTCGGGGAGCGGAAAAACCACATTTTTAAGAATGCTTGCGGGGCTTACTTCTCCAGATGAGGGGCTGTTGGAAGTGGTCGGCGAAGTTTGGTTTCGAAAGGATACCGGGAAAAAAACGCAGGTGAACCTGAAACCGCAACAGCGAAGGGTAGGGGTTGTTTTTCAAGGGTATGCTCTTTTTCCGCACATGACTGTTCTTGGAAATCTGCTCTATGCATCCAGGGACAGGGAAATGGCTGAAAAGCTTCTGAACATGGTCGGTTTACTACAGCTTAAACATGCAAGGCCGTCCAATCTGTCGGGTGGTCAAAAACAACGGGTGGCCCTTGCCCGTGCGCTAATGCAGCGGCCTCGCATTCTTCTGCTTGACGAGCCACTGTCCGCGCTCGATGAGTCCATGAAAACACTTTTGCAGGATGAACTGTTGAAGGTTAACAAGGAGCTTGGAGTAACGATACTTATCGTCACGCACGATTCAAGCGAAATGTACAAGCTTTGTGATCGTGTTCTTTTGTTTGAGATGGGGCGCATTGCTGCCGATACTTCCCCCCGAAAGCTCTTTGTTGAAAGACAGACAACCCAGAAATTCGCATTCAAGGGCGAGATTCTCGAAATAAGAGCGGTCGATGCCGTGTATATCGCTGTTGTAGCAATCGGTAACAACCTCGTCGAAGTCGTGATCGACTCGGATGAAAAAGAAGGGCTTCAGTCAGGAGACAGTGTTATTGTCGGTACGAAAGCGTTCAATCCAACTGTGAGAAAGTTTGCTTCGAAGGATTTTGACATTTCGAGGCTTTGAGGTGAAAAAAAGTATTATCAAAGAGTGCTGCGGAAGATTGTCAATCAGCTCAGCGCTCCGGTCGGGCAACGCTCCACAAGGAGCTTCATAGCGGTCGTTTCCTCCTGGCCGATTTCTTCGAGTGTTCGTACACAGATGCCGCAATCGACGCATTTTTCCCTTTCAAACCTTACTCCAGCCCCCCGGTCGACCGAGAAGTCCTCATGTTCTTCTTTTCCGCATTCCTGCGAGATGTCATAGGCCGAGGCAAGTTCACGCAAACGGCAATCGTTTTTGCTAACGCAACTGCAACGCAAGCATCGTTGAGCCTCTTCTCTTGCCTGTTCTTCTGAAAAACCAGCAGAAACTTCGTCGAATCCACTGACTCTACGATGCATGGAAAGCTCAACAGCCATCGCCCTCGATGAAGGGGTTGCCCGCCGGTAAAATCCTTCTGGTGCAAGGTCTCTGGGGCCGTAACTTGAGTGGAAAGACTTGGCTGGTACTTCCTGCGGCTTTTTACTGAGAAACCCGTCGATCGTCTTTGCAGCCAGTTTCCCTTGCCTGACGGCGTTCACGGCTGTATCGGCACCGGTTACGCAGTCCCCACCGGCAAAGACCCACGGTATTGATGTTCGTAACGTTGCCGGATCTACAAGTACCGTTCCGTTTTTTGTCGAGGTTAATCCCTGTTTTTCGTGAACGGACTTGTCAACGTTCTGCCCGATGGCGGTAATGACCATGTCTGCAGAAAGGGAGCACTCCGAATTTTCAAGTGGAACAGGACGGCGTCTTCCGCTTTCATCGGGTTCACCCAGGGTCATTTTTACAGTGCTGACCAGAAGATTGTTCTCTACATTTTTTATACCTGTCGGTGCAGTAAGGATGTCGATTGAAATACCTTCATGCAGTGCTTCCTCAATTTCTGTACGATTTGCCGGCATTTCCTCCATGGTTCTGCGATAAAGAATACGCACCGATCCTGCACCTAACCGGAGTGCTGTTCTTGCCGCATCTATGGCAGTGTTTCCGCCGCCTATCACGAGCACTCTGTTGCCTGGATTGACAGTACCGCCCGAAGCAAAGCTGTTGAGAAAATCAATGCCGGACAATACTCCTTGGGTTTCTTCACCCTTTATGCCAAGGCTGCCGGGCTGCTGTGCGCCAACAGCAAGAAACAGTGCATCAACCCCATCTTGTTTCAGGCTATCAAGGGTGATGTCCTCCCCAAATACAGTGTTGCAGATAAAATCAGCACCCATGGATCGGATGGGTTCGATATCCGCCTCTATGGTTGCGACGGGTAACCTGAAGGGGGGAATGCCATAACGCATCATTCCGCCAGGGGTATCGTGAGAATCATACACTGTTACATCGTGACCTTCTTTCAGCAGATAGTATGCCGCAGTGAGCCCTGCCGGTCCGGACCCTATTATCGCGACTTTCTTTCCGGTTTTCGGTTTGCAGAAAGGAAGGTGGCGATCTCCGGATTCGATGTCCTTGTCGGCGGCAAAACGCTTCAAGGTACATATGGACAAGGGCTCGTCGACGCCGTGACGTCTGCATTCATCCTCGCAGGGGGCGTGGCATACCCTGCCGAGGATGCCCGGGAGAGGAATGTCGTTCTTGATGATTGCTATGGCTTCGCTGTCGTTGCCTTTTGCTATAGCCGATACGAAAGCTGGAATGTCACAGCCGGCCGGACACGAGATCTCACATGGACCGCTGCAATCGCCACAGTGATGTTCGAGAAGACGTTCAAGATTTTTCTTGCGGATCGCATAGAGTTCGGGGGTGTCGGTTTCGACAGCTATGCCCGGAGTGATATCGGTGCTGCATGCAGGGACAAAACGATGTTTTCCCTTGATTTCAACAATGCACATCCAGCATGAGCCGAGAGCATGGAGCGACTCATGATGGCATAAGGTGGGAATGGTTGTGCCGTTTTGCCTCGCTGCTTCAAGAATGGAAACCCCGGCTTTAGCGGAAACTTCTGTGCCGTTCAGAGTGAAAGTGACAGTATTCATGATGATAAACAAATATCGTGAGGCATTCAGGAAGCGTAGTGTTTTTCAATGAACCGTGCAACTTTTTCCAGAAGCCACATCGGTGTTGACGTCGCTCCGCAGACTCCTACATTTTCAACAGTGCTTCCATTGTCAGAAAACCATTCGTCCTGAAGGTCATTTTCATTTTCGATGAAATAGCTGCGAGAGTTGGACTGTTTGCAAATGTTGAAAAGGACCTGCCCGTTGGAGCTTTTTTTCCCGGCGACGAAAATAATCATGTCGTTTGCCGCTGCGAAATCATGCAGCTTGCTGTTTCTGCTCGAAACCTGGCGACAGATGGTGTCTTTGTAAACAAGGCGGGGCAAAGGACGCACTCCGGTCATTTCCGCCGTAAGGTCGATATCCCGGATATCTTTCCATGATAGAGCATCACTTCGTCCGGATGAATCCACCTTTTCACTGAAAAGATGTTCAAGATTTTCTTTCAGTGTATAAAACCCGGGTACATCCATCGTTGTCTGTGATATCAGTGCGGTTCTGCGGGTGAAGTCAATGGGAGCTGCTTCTTCGGGAACCGAGAGATCCGCATGCTTGATGATGATTGCTTGATTGTCACACTGGCCGTTGATACCGATAACTTCCGGATGTGCTTTTTTTCCATAAATGATGATTTGAAACCCCAATTCGTGCAGTAGCCTTGCCGTGCGTTGCAATTTCGATACAACCGGACAGGTAGAGTCTGTAATCGAGAGTTCGTTGATTTCCGCTGTTGTATAGGTGGATGGGGGTTCTCCATGTGCTCTTATAAGCACAGGAGCATTCCTGAGCCGGTTGTACTCATCGTTGTCTATGGTTATCAGGCCAAGATCTTCAAGACGTTTTACCTCAACTTCATTGTGGACAATGTCTCCGAGGCAGTAAAGTTTGTTATCGAGTTCCTGGAGTTTTTCTTCGGCAAGGTGTATGGTTCCCTGTACTCCTATGCAGAAGCCCGACGATGTTCTGTCCAGATTTACTTTCACAGTCTGCTTTGTATTAATGGTGTGCTCTTGAGTGATTCGAATATAGCAAGTGCAACATCAACTGCCAACTGTTGGTCGGTTACCGCTTTCAGTTTGTTACCGGGCTTGATAACGACTTTTCTCACGTATCTTTGCCGGGCTTCATCTTGCTGTCGAGGTAGTGTTTCAGGTAGCTGAATGCCAGGTCTTTGCTTGAACGCAGAACATCTATACCGATCGATGCGACGGCGCTTTTCAGTTCGGATGGCTCGTTTTTTGACTGTGCAGCCGGTTCGGCACTGGCATGAGAGGGGTGGGAAACAATGGCGCGAATAATTTTTCCGGAGAAAAAACCAAACAGCAGTGATGCTCCGGTTGTTTGCAGAGGGTATTTTCTTATCAACTCGGTAGGGGAGAGTTCCGCCTGAAGCTCTTTTTTAAACTGCCCTGCTCTTTCTTTGAGCTGTCGTTCTCGTTCATGAATGCTGTTTTCAAGTTCGTGAATTCGCGCTTCTATGTTTTTCAGTGGTTCAGCTTTTTTTTCCATGAGAGGAGAGGAGAATATTGTGAATTACATTTTTCAAGAGTTCGGGTCGTATTTTTGCAAACAGCAGGAATGTGAAAAGGAAAACGGAACTGACAATGAGATAGCCGAGATAATAATGACCGAGAAGTTCGCCGATAAACAAGGCAATGGTTGTAATCAAATAAACCAGGCCGGCGATAAAAAGGATTGCGATGATGACAAGTGCCGCGACCATGGCGAGTTTCTCGGTAATTTCGATTTTGATGAGTTCCATCCGGGCTTCGATAATTGCCAGAAGATCTTCGTAGCTCGATGTTACCGTACTATCGATCAGTTCGGTGATGCCTTTTCCTGGCTCTTCTCGCTGTTCGTCGGTCCTGTTTTGTTCTCTGGGCATAAGGTTCGCTAATTGGCCGGTTATTATCGTTTCCTGTGGAATAACAATCCGAGAATGATGCCGGTTCCAAGAGAGATCAGTACAGAGGGAACCGGATTTTCTTTTATGTATTCTTTGACCTTTGAGGCTTTGTCCTGAATTCCCTCGTATTGTTCGCTTTCTTTGAACTGGTTGTACATCTTGGAGATGTTGTCACTGATAACTTCAACCTGTTCGGGGATATGAGATTTAACGGAGCTGTTTGGTTCGGATTCTCCGTTTATGTTTTGATTGCCCGGTATTTCCTGCATCATGATACTTGCGTTGTAGAGCACCTCGAGTCATTGTAATCGATACAGAGGTGTTCAAGTGTTAAGGTGATGTTATTGTAAAATAAAATATATACAAATCAGCTCTCATGGTTAAATCAGTTTAGCAAACGGCCTCCTTCAACATTGATTACCTGCCCGGTTACATAGTTGCTTGCTGTCAGGAACAGTATTGCTTCCATGATGTCAGCTGGCTGTCCAATGCGTCGCAGCGGTATGTTTTTGGCAAGTTCATCTTCAGGGCCGTTATTCCATTCAGGGTTGATTGTCACAGTTCCGGGCGCAATGGAATTTACCAGAATGTCCGGTGCAAAAGCTTTCGCAAAAACTTTTGTAAGATGCTGAACAGCGGTTTTCGAGGCAGTATATGGTGCGAAACCTTGCCATACAAGGTCTGCAGAAATATCGGTCATGGTAATGATTCGCGATACGAAAGGCTGATTTCTCATGATTCTCGCTCCAGCCTGCATTGTAAAGAATGTACCTTTCAGGTTTGTGTCGACGAGGCTTTCCCACTCTGATTCGGTGATGTCGGGCAGCGTTGCGCTGTAAAAGTTCGAGGCGCTCGGAATCAGAAGATCAAGTCTTTTGAATTGCCCTGTGAAAGTTCTGAACGCCTCCTCGATATTGGCTACTTTCGAAACGTTGCATTGCACCATTGCCGATTCAGGGGCGAATGTGCGAACAGTGTCAAGGACGTTCTCCGCTTTTCCCTGTGACATGTTGTATGTAAAGAATATAGAATAACCCTTTCGGGCCAGTGAAATCGCAATTTCACTGCCAAGGCGTCCCGTTCCGCCGGTAATAAAGCACACTTTTTTTTCGGAGGCAGCCATCAGTCGGATAAGAGGTTTTCTGGAATCACCCTATATTGTACGGTTATTCGTTTTTTTCTGTAGTACTTAAAAGAACAGGTAAGGTCTCATATTTTTTATGGTTGTGCAATTCGAAAACAATTTGAAACGTTCAGTCAAGAGTGTTCTATTGAACGATACCAAGACATAAAAAGTTGTTGCCGGTCTTAAAAAAGCATTTTCACAACCAGTCCCTGCAGGAACCGTTTTCGTGGTTCGCGTAAGTTTTTTTGCTTATTATAAGAGCCGGTCAGCCGGCTTTTCCGGAAGCGATAATACCTGATTCCGCCAGGCTGCGCGGAATCAGGCACTGTCAATGTCAATCAGCATGTTCGATACCCCTTGGCGATGAACAAACCTGCCATTCTCAAACTTATTTCTGTCAGAAGGGAGCTCGAACTGTCCCGTGACATTCGTCAAACCATTATTCCCGGACTTTCTCTTGAGATTGAAGAAGGAGAATTCATTTCGATCACCGGTCCGTCCGGTTCAGGTAAGTCGACACTTCTTTATATTATGGGCGGACTGGACAAGCCGACATTCGGGGAGGTTTGGCTCGACGGCATGAACATTACCGATAAAAACGAGAATGAGATGTCGATAATTCGGAATCGGAAAATCGGATTCATCTATCAGTTTCATTTTCTGCTTCCGGAATTCACCGCTCTCGAGAATGTCAGTATGCCGATGATGATCAACAATAGCAAGACAAGGGCACAGATACGTGAGAGGGCTGAAATGCTGCTTGAAAAGGTAGGTTTGAAAGACCGCCGTGATTACAAGCCCAGCCAACTTTCAGGCGGACAGCAACAGCGGGTCGCCGTTGCCCGTTCCCTTGCCAACAATCCGAAAATCGTTCTTGGTGACGAGCCGACCGGTAATCTCGATTCAAAGTCGGGGAACCAGGTGTATGAGCTGTTTGAACAGTTGAACCGGGAGTTCAATCAGACGGTTATTTTTGTTACCCACGATGAAGAGTTCGCCCGCAGGGCCAGGCGGCGTATTCATCTTGTTGATGGAAAAATAGAAAGTGATACCCGAACGGAGGGGTAGTATAAAATCGAGGAGCAGCGACAATGTTTGACAGAATAAGAACTTCTCATCCTTTGGTGTACAGGTATTTCTCCAAACTCGAGGATGGTGAAAAACACTTGAGACGAGTTATCGAACTCGATCGCTACTGGGAGCATCTTCAGAAAGGGGTCCCGAAGGAAGTAATTCTTCCCGGAAGCTCGCTTCCGGACGGAATAACCTTGGATGGAGAGTATGATATTTTTTACGTCGGCGGTACTCTTGGCTTGATGCATGCAGCGGTCATGGCGGGACGCTATGGCTACAAGGTTATGCTGATAGACCGGCATGTTTCAGGGAAATCCACCAGAGACTGGAACATATCACGCAGCGAGCTGGACAAACTCGAAGAGACCGGGGTTTTTTCTGCCGAAGAAATTGAAGCGTTTATCGTCCGCAGATACAGAACCGGCTGGGTTGAATTTTATGTCGAAGAAAAGCGCCAAAAAAAGCTCTACATGGATGACGTGCTGGACTGCGCAGTCGATACCGATCGGCTTCTGAGTGCGGCCAAACAAAAAATACTCGCTAAAGATGGGTGCGATGTTGCTGACCAGTCAACCTTCAGATGTTGTTACCAGTTTCCCGACCATATTGTCATAGAAGTCGAGGGAGCGGATGGCAAACCTCTTTTTTTCAAAGCCAGGGTGCTGGTGGATGTAATGGGGATTCTTTCCCCGATAGCCATGCAGCTTAACAAAGGACGTCCTCAAACCCATGTCTGTCCGACCGTGGGTACTGTTGCGAGCGGTTTTCGGGATGCCGATTACGAGGTAGGGGAAATACTTGCAAGCAACGAACATGCCGATACTTCCGCCGGGAGCAGCCGGCAACTTATCTGGGAAGGGTTTCCCGGTTCAGGAAAGGAGTATATTACGTACCTCTTCTTCTACGATGCAATTGATTCCGATAATGACAAGAGCCTTCTCGGCCTTTTTGAAACCTATTTCCAAAAACTGCCCGACTATAAGGCCCTTTCGGATGATTTTCAGATTCATCGTCCTGTTTTCGGAATCATTCCGGCCTATTCTCACAGAGGATTTACGCGAGAGCGGGAAATCGCCGATGACCATATTCTTCTTTTCGGTGATGCGGCGAGTCTCGGTTCACCGCTTACCTTTTGCGGCTTCGGTTCAATGGTGCGTAATCTGCCGCATCTTACAGGTGCTCTCGACAGGGCGTTGGCCGCTGGGTCACTTTTGCGTGCCGATCTCGAAAAGATCAGCGCTTACGAGCCCAATGTTGCATCGATGGCAAACCTCATGAAGTATATGTGTTACGATGCGCAAACCGATGCACCCGATTTCGTCAATGAGCTGATGAACGAAGTGATGATCGTGCTTGACGGTTTACCGCAGCGTTATAGACAGACCATGTTTCGTGACGAGATGCGTCTGGATGATTTCGTGACCGTTCTCCTCAAAGTTGCCTGGCGTTACCCGAAGGTATTGAAAGCGACCTACGATAAACTGGGGGTTGGCGGTTCGGTTTCTTTTATCAGTAATCTTGCAGGTTGGGCTTTGTCTGCAACCAGAAGCAGGGTATAGGGGGGAAATATATGCATAAAGAAAGCGCGGTTGCGGAAGCGGAGCGTTTGCGTAAAGAGCTCGACCGTCATAACTACCTCTACTATGTACTTGCCAAACCGGAGATTTCGGATTATGAGTTTGACAAGATGCTTGAAAAGCTTATTACGCTTGAAAAAGAGTTTCCGGATCTGAAAACCTCCGATAGCCCCACCCTGAGAGTAGGAGGGTGGATTACCAAAGAGTTTCCCACTGTCAGGCACCGTGAACGTATGCTTAGTCTTTCCAACACCTATTCGGTAGAGGAAGTTGGTGATTTTTACAAAAGAGTGCTCAGGCTTTTGCCCGATGGTTCAGCGCATCAAAATGGACCTGCATTTGTCGCTGAACTGAAGTTCGATGGTGTTGCGGTCAGCCTGATATATCGTGATGGCAAACTGATGCAGGCCGCAACGAGGGGTGATGGGGTTCAAGGTGATGATATCACGCCCAACATCAGGACGCTTCGCTCGGTGCCTCTCCACCTCGGTTCGTTTACCGGAGGAGCGTTGACTTCCGCCGAAAGTGATGCAGAGATAGAGGTTCGAGGGGAAGTGTTTATGCGCAAGGAAGATTTTAAGGCTCTCAACGAAACTCGCCAGGAGGACGAGCAGTTTGCCAATCCGAGAAATGCCACGGCCGGAACCCTCAAGCTACAGGATTCGGCTGAAGTTTCACGTAGAAAGCTATTTTTTGTGGGCTACTATCTGAAAGGGACTCCTTTTGACGATCTGACGCATCATGAACGATTGGAAAAGCTGGAGACGCTGGGCTTTTATACCGGCAAGCACTATCGGTTATGTTACAATCTCGAAGATATCCACAAATTCATCGACAGTTGGCATGACCAACGCTGGGGTCTTCCTTACGAGATAGACGGTGTCGTGCTCAAACTCAACGAAGTTTCTCTCTGGGAAGAACTGGGGGCGACATCGAAGAGCCCGAGATGGGCCATAGCCTATAAATATCCGGCTCAGAGAGCCAGAACCGTTCTTAAAGATGTTGTATTCCAGGTCGGCAGGCTTGGGACCGTTACTCCAGTAGCCCACCTTGAGCCGGTGAGGCTGGCTGGAACAACCGTTTCACGTTCGACGTTGCACAACCTCGATGAAATAGAGCGTCTTGATGTACGGCTGAGCGACACGGTGGAGATTGAAAAGGCAGGTGAAATAATACCTAAGGTGATCAGCGTCGTCAAGGAAGAGCGCCCGGAAGACGCCAGGATTATAACCGTTCCGGAGGTTTGTCCTTCCTGTGGTGCAGTCCTTGAAAGACCGGCTGACGAAGTGAACTTCTACTGCCCGAACGAGGAAGCGTGTCCGGCACAGGTTAAAGCTCGTCTGGAGCATTTCGCTTCACGCAACGCAATGGATATCAACGGGCTGGGTAAGGCGATCGTAGACCAGCTTGTCGACAGCAAACTGGTCTATGATCCAGGAGATCTTTACAGTCTGACACTCGAAGATGTGCTGAAACTCGAGCGTCAGGGTGAAAAATCAGCGGCAAAACTCTTGAACGCGATTGAAAAAAGTAAAAAGCAGGGATACGACCGCTTATTGTTTGCGCTGGGAATCCGTCACGTTGGCCTTGCGACAGCTCGTGAACTGTCGGTATCATATCCTTCTCTGGAAAAACTGCGTGCCGCTACGGTCGAAGAGTTGGCGAATGTTCCCGATATCGGGCCGGTGATTGCCGAAAGTGTCCACGCATTTTTCAAAAAGCCTTATGCACAGGCAATGATCGAAAAGTTCAGAGCTGCGGGCGTGAAATTGATGACAGATGCCTCAACGACATTGGTAAACCGGATTTTTGATGGCATGAAGGTGATTTTTACCGGCGGGTTGGAACGCTATACCCGAAACGAGGCTTCAGAGCTGGTACTGGAGCGGGGAGGGAAGATAGTTTCGTCGGTCAGCAAAAACACCGATCTGGTTGTTGTGGGAAAAGAGCCCGGCAGTAAACTGGAAAAGGCCCGGAAACTTGGAGTGAAAGTGGTCTCCGAGCAGGAGTTCGAGGAATTGCTGAAGCGGAATGAATATGAAACCCAGGAGGGCCACATTGATGCAGCGACGAAATCTGTATAACGACAGAAAGGGCAAAACAATGGATCCGCATTATCGTGTGGCGATTTTCGGCTCTGCCCGCATTAAAAAAGGCGATCAGGAATACAAAGATGTCTTCACCATCGCAAAGGCCCTTGCTGAATCGGGTTTCGATGTTGTTACCGGTGGTGGGCCGGGACTGATGAATGCAGCCAATTCAGGTCACAAGAGTGCCAATTCAGCTACTCATTCCATCGGTTTGAATATCAAGCTACCGCATGAGCAGGTCGCTAATCAGTATCTCGATATCAAGCATGAATTCGATCGTTTCAGTAATCGGCTCGATACATTCATGTCGTTGTCGGATGCGGTTATTGTCGCTCCCGGTGGAATCGGAACACTGCTTGAACTGTTTTATGCATGGCAACTGGTCCAGGTAGAGCATATTTGTGAAACTCCGATTATTTTGTTTGGGCCCATGTGGGGGCCTCTGCTTGAATGGCTCAGGACGGAAGTGCTTTCCAGGAAAATGATCAGTGAAAGCGATATGAGAGTGATTTTTTATATCAACGAAGTCGAAAAAATCATTGCGCTTATCAGGAAAATACACAGCGACCGCTCGGCAGGCGGTCATGTTTGCGACAATTTTGAAAAATACAAAGTTGATTTTGACCTGCGGGATATGCCGTAAAATCGGGGGAAAAAACCGAGTTTATTTCTTTGCTATGTAAAGTATCGATGTTTCAAAAGTCATCGGACGGTATTCGGCTTCACGGAATCCGGCATCTTTTAGAATCGACAGAAAAGCCTCATCCTGTGGGAATTCCTCGACCGAATGCGGTAAGTAGTCATAGGCGAAGCTTGATTTGCTGAAAAGCCCCGCTATTTTCGGAAGAACTTTTTTGAAATAAATCAAATAGAGCTTTTTCAACAGAGGGTTTCTGGGGATCATGGGTTCGATGATGAAGGCATGCCCGCCAGGTTTGAGAATTCTGTGAAATTCTTTGAGTCCTTGCAGCAGGTTCTCGAAGTTTCTTGCGCCGAACCCTGCACTGACGATATCGAACGACTCGTTTTCAAAGGCAAGATTTTCTGCATATCCTTCGCTGAAGGTGATGGATTGATATTTTTTTCTTGCAATTGCCAGCATGTTTGGTGAAATGTCCACCCCTGTAACCATCGATCCGGGAATACCGGACATGGCATGCGCAAGATCGCCGGTGCCTGTCGCGACATCGAGGATTTTCGGGTTTTGGTTTTCTTTCCCTACCAGCAGTTTTGCTTGTTTGGCTGTATAGGACCGCCAGTAATTGTCGATACCAAGACTCAGGAGATGATTGAGAAAGTCATACGTGGGTGCAACATCATCGAACATGTGCTGTATCGAGGCGCGCGACTTCGATCTGAAAAGAGACTGTGCGGCTTCTTCCGGCCGGTGAATCGGCTTTTCAGCTTTTTTTACCATAAACGTCATCAGGATTGAACATCAAAGTATCGCAGATTTCCAGAGAAAGATCTTTTTTTACCTTACGGTAGAAGCAAGAGTGATACCCTACATGACAGGCCCCTCCCTTCTGGGAAACCTTGAGAAGCAACGTATCTCCATCACAGTCGATAAGTATATCGTGGATCTCCTGCATGTTGCCTGATGATTCCCCTTTGAGCCAAAGTTTTTGACGGCTTCGGCTCCAATAACAGGCCTTTCCTTTTTTTAAAGTCATTTCAAGACTTTCGCGGTTCATCCAGGCCATCATCAGAACCTTACCGGTTTCATGGTCCTGAACAATAGCCGGAACCAGCCCGTTGGTATCAAATTTGACACTTTCCAAAAAGTCCTTTTGAAGATCTTGAGGATTACTCATAAACTCGGTAGGTTAGTTACAATTACCGGTGTTTTCATACACCGATACCCGTTTACGTATATTTTTTCGTCCTAAACCAAGCATATTCAATAGATGCACCTCTTTTGTCCTTTCGACTAGCTCATGCATTCGATAACCGCTCGATGTAGGTTGCATAGACCCTAAAGATTGATAAAAATATGGAAAAACCAAGGTTGGTAAGGAGAAAAATTTTGAAACTCTTAACTTCCACATCAGCATTTTAAAGCTTTCCTGGCAGATATGCAGACATTACAGAAGATATTGCCCAAGTATACCGTTGTATTGGGGATTGTTTTTCTTGTAACGGTTATCTATCTCGTTACAAGGGGAAATACCGTTGTTGTAGAGGTTTCTACCGTAAAAAAGATGGAGCTTGCAGAAGCAATTTATGCAACCGGTTATGTCGATGCTGATGCGATGGCCGATCTCCGTAGCGAGATATCCGCGACGGTGGGTTTTATCGGGGCATATGAGGGGGAGTGGTTGGAAAAAGGCAGTGCAGTCCTTGCGTTCGATGACCGCCGGTTGCAGCTTGCTGTGGAGGAGGCAGAGGCAGCGTATGCGGAGCAGAAGGCGAAAGCTGACGATTTACAGGTAAAGCTGAAGAGAAATCGCAATCTTTTTAAAGCAGGGGCTGTTTCAGTGCAGGAATTGGATGACGCTGAAAGGGAATACACACAGGCGAAAAGAAAATTGCAACAGCGGGATGTTCAGCTGAAAAGTCGCAAGGATGATCTGAAAAAGCAGCAGGTCAATGCTCCTCTTGCAGGTGTACTGGCCCTGCTCGACGCAAAAGTTGGGGATTACATTGTCGAGAACACACTTGTTGCGAGAATTATCGATACAAACAGTTATGTCATTAACGTTGAAGTTGATGAACTTGATGTTCCCCGCCTGAAAAAAGGTCAGATTGCAACTGTGGCGTTGGATGCATTGCCGGAAGAGCGTTTTTCTGCCGTTGTTTCCCGGATAGTTCCCGAGACGGACAGGATCACCAAGACATCGAAGGTGTACCTGGAACTCGATGAACATATCGAGGGTTTGCAGGTTGGGATGACGGCGACGGCAAACATAGTTTATAATGTTCGCGAAGGAGCGTTACTGGTCCCGAAAAGTTCCGTACTCGAGCAAATGCAGCAGAACTATGTATGGAAGGTAGAAAAAGGAAAGCTGCAGAAGCAGGCGATAAAAAGCGGTGCCGAAGATAGTCGCTTCGTCGAGATACTCGATGGCCTGATTCAAGGGGACAGTGTTGTTGTCAAACCCGAAGAGAAGTTCAGGCAGGGAATGGATGCGAAAGTTGTTGGAAATGTCAATGATTGAGGGGGATAGAAAGCATTGTCGGATTTGACCCGCAAACCTGTCGTTTGTCCCGAAATAATAAGACATTCAGCGCCAATGGCGAAAAAAGTTGCTGTTATCATTGTTGCTCACGGAGAAGCGGAAACTGACGGTTTTTTGGATAACTTTTCCATGACTCGTCATACCTTGGCTCACGCATCCGAAGTCATGAAGCTTCCCAGACCTCTTCAGTTGTTGATATCCATTATGTCGGGCCTGAAAAACAGGGCGAGGTTTGCCAAGTTACGCTATGTATCTCCTCATAATCAGGTTACCCGTAAACAGGTTGCAAGGATTGCCGATAAGCTTGCCCGCTATCGGGACGCATCGGGATCGTTGTCATTCGATGTTTTTCCGGCATTTTCGGTAACTGTTCCATTTATGGAGGATGTTATCGATGACACCCGGCATTACGATGCTCAGATCATGCTTTACATGTCGCCTGTGGATAACCGGCTTGCCTGTGGATCGATCTGCTGGTTTCTTAACGATAGGTGTGAGGAATATGATCTTTCCGGTGTAAAGATTGTCAGTCGCTTATGGAGAGACAAGGGACTTTTGGCGGTCTATCTCGATCATATTTTTCAGCATGCGGAACAGACCTGGAAAAGAGAAAGGGATGAACCGGTTCTTGTTCTTTGTTTTCATGGCACACTTATCGCTGATGCTCAGGGAAATCCTCCGCTCTTTCATACCGGACAACAGGAAACAACCGTTTTTGGTGAAACATTGCGGGCGTTGATTATGAAGGATACAAGAAATCCTTTTCGGGATGTTTACAGCGCCTATCTTAATCACGATGTCGGAGGAACGTGGACATCTCCTTCTCTCGAAGAGACACTTGAGATGTTGAAGAAAGAGCCGCCGAAACCTGTTGCTCTTTTTAACGCCGGTTATTTTGCCGAAGGGAATGAAACTATCCTGAATGCAATGAATATGCTTAAAGGAAGCGGGTTATCTGCAACGACCTATATTCCTTGCATCAACGATGCCGAGATTTTTACAGAATTTCTTGCTGATAGGATAGTCTCAGCTGCTGAACAGGTGATAGGCCTGAAATTTTCATAGCGTAATAGTTTTTGCCGATAACCACAAACTGTAAAAGGAGGTTCCCATGCAGGGTAAGCAGGACGATAACGTAGTATTCACGTTTGATTCCATCGTTGTTTCTGGAGGAAATCCTGAGGCTCTTGCCGTGAATCTGGCGCGTCAGTTTTACCAGCAGATGAGAAAACAGGAGTTTGATCAGAAGCAGATATTGCGCGTTGCAACGGAACTTGTCAGTTGCCTGACGGCAAGTTTGGATGAATACAGGAAAAAAGTTATGCGTTAAGCCTTGGCAAGAAAAGTAGGGGTGGAACGATACCGGGATTTGCTGAAGAAAAGAGCGATGTGCATTGAGAATGCAAACAGCGAAACTATTGGGTTTGCTGCCTTTTCGAGAGAAACGAAGTCAATTGAATGGCTTAAGGGCAAAGAGGATTATATTCGCAATATGGGTTTGTTGATTACAAGAATGCCGGAACAGTGATCATGGTAAAGATGTCAATAGCAAAAAAGTAACAGAGGGAACCCTTCATTTTTCAAGCACATGCACAATCTTTTGCTCCTTATTGTCTGCTTTCTCGCAGGAGGACTGCTCCGGGGTTTCGGAAAACTTCCGCAAACAACCCCGTCGGTACTCAACGGTTTCATAATTCATGTTTCATTACCTGCAGTGACGCTGCTGTACATTCACGATCTCAGCTTTTCGGCCGATGTCTTGTACATGGCGGCCATGCCGTGGTTGCATTTCGGACTTGGAGCATTGTTTTTTCTGCTTCTCGGAAGATTTTTTAACCTTCCGAGAGCAACTGTCGGAGCTCTGATTCTGACTGGTGGACTCGGGAATACCTCGTTTCTCGGTTTGCCGATGATCGAAGCCTTTTACGGTGAAGCAGGAATCGGGAGCGGCATCATTGTCGATCAGCTTGGTTCTTTCATGGTGTTGTCGACTTTTGGGATAACCGTTGCCGGAATTTATTCCGACGGCAAACCATCTGCCGGAGATATTCTGAAGAAAATAGTTTTTTTCCCTCCCTTTATCGCCCTGCTTATTGCCGTTATGCTGATCCCGGTTGATTATCCATTATGGTTCAGCGCAGTTCTCCGTCGTCTGGGTGATACCTTGGCGCCGCTTGCTTTGTTTTCAGTGGGTTACCAGCTCAATCCTGTTCACTTCAAGGGAAACGCTTTCAACCTTTTTCTCGGCTTGGGGTTCAAGCTTTTGCTTGCGCCCTTTCTTCTCTATGTTCTCTATGTTCACTTGTTTGGACTCGACGGGCTGCCGATAAAGGTGACCCTGTTCGAGGCGGCAATGCCGCCAATGATCACGGCGGGAATTATCGCGACGGAGCATGGTATTGATCCTCCTTTGGCCAACATGATGGTTGCGGTAGGAGTCGTGCTTTCTTTTCTGACGTTACCGCTGTGGTGGATGATACTATGATGTCTTATTCGGAAAAAAGGTATGTATTTTTCAAAAATCAGGGCACTTTTTAAGGCGTCGTGTACTGATATTATTCGAGCGAAGAGTGCCGGACAAAGGAAAAATTCCAAACAATTCAAACCAAGGACAATGAGCTATGGATATAGTGAACGATGCTTTGAAAGCCGTGACAAATACCGTTTCCGGGTTTTGGCCGCAGCCTTCGGAAAAACCCCGGCTGGCGGAAGGAAAGCTAAGGCCCTGTCCTGGAACACCAAACTGTGTGTGCAGTGAAAATCCTGACAGCCAGGAATGGGTAGAGCCTATAGCCTATGAATCGATGAATCATGACAAGGCATGGGAGCTTCTGAAAAAAATCATTGACGATATGGGTGGCGCTGTGCTGAGTGAGGAAAATGAGTATCTCTGGTCGACGTTCACTGTGCCGCTGTTCGGGTTTGTCGATGATGTTGAATTTCGTTTGGACAAAGCCGGCAAAGTGATCCATGTGCGTTCGTCTTCGAGGCTCGGTTTTTCCGATCTTGGCGTCAACCGAAACCGTGTGGATGATATTCGCCGAAGGTTTATCGGAAAACAATAATGGTTCTTCATCTTTCTGAAGTTATTTTTTTGAATCACCGTTATTTTCTCTTATCATAAGAATTTTGACCTTCTGCGGCTGTGATGGGGGGATTTTTCTCCCTGGAGCATAGTCATCGATGATTGAACAAAACATTTGCCTGTTTCATTTCTGCCGGTCTTTTTTTGCTTGAGCGATGGAAATGAGTGGGCATTTATTGTTCTGAGTCAAGAGAGTTATTGCGAACCACTAACAAGGAGGATATTTCGTGGAACAAAACTCCCTGGTAGCTACCGTCGATAAAGCATTGGTAATGAAGTGGATTGCTGAAAACGGAAGCGATGCTTCTGCGGCGGTTCCTTTGCTCCAGGCTGTTCAAAACGAGTACGGTTATTTGCCCAGAGAAGCAATGGATATCATTGTATCCGAAACCGACATCAGTGCCAGTCAGCTTTTTGGAGTTGCAACATTCTATTCCCAGTTTCGCTTGGACCCTGTCGGGCGACATGTGATTAAAGTTTGTCATGGGACGGCCTGCCATGTCAGCGGTGCTGATCGTTTGAATACAGCGCTTCGTCAAAGCCTTGGAATAACCGAGGAAGAAGAGGATACAGCTTCCAATGGAAGCTATACCATAGAAGATGTAGCCTGTATTGGCTGCTGCAGTCTTGCTCCGGTCATGGTTATCGGAGAAGAGACGTTCGGAAACCTCAAAGGAGCCGATGCACAGAGAAGTCTGAAAAAGCATGCGCGCAAGCATGGAGAGTTTCTTCCTGGTCATGGAGAAGAAAAGGGCGAGGCTGATGCTCCTCAAAAGAAGTCGTCCGATAAAAAGAAAAAGGAGGTTCAGCAATGAGTTCACAGCCAGGAAAGCCATTGACGATCATTGTTGGTGAAGGGACATGTGGTATAGCGGCAGGGGCCAAAGAGGTGTACAATACATTCAGGAGCCTGGTGCCCGATGCCGAGATGAAAACCGTAGGATGTGTCGGGATGTGTCATCAGGAGGTGATGGTTGAAATCATCGATGACAAAGGAGACGCATTTCTTTACGGAAAAGTCGATAAAAAAAATATTCCTTCGATTCTCGGCTTTCATCAGGGAGATGGTGACCTTCAGGCCGATTACCTGCTTCGTTCAAGTATGTCGATGAATGGAGCGGATTATCTTACACGCCAGACCAGAATTGTGTTGCGCAACGTTGGGCAGATTGATCCGAAATCTTTCGAAGAGTATCGGAAGCGGGGTGGATACAATGCAGTTGAAAAGATGCTCGAGGACGATATGTCTCCGGAACAGGTCATCGAAGAAGTGAAAACCGCGGGTATACGCGGCCGGGGCGGAGCAGGGTTTCCTACAGCAGTGAAGTGGAACTTTGCACGTTCGGCGGAAGGGGACGAGAAATACCTTATATGCAACGGTGATGAAGGAGATCCGGGTGCGTTCATGGATCGCTCATTGCTTGAGGGAGATCCTCATAGCGTTCTTGAAGGAATGCTTATCGCAGCGTATGCTATCGGGGCCACCAAAGGGTATGCATATATCCGTGCTGAGTATCCTCTTGCCGTTGAGCATTTCGGTAGAGCGATCGAGGATGCCCGTGAAGCAGGATTTCTCGGTAAAAACATCTTAGGGTACGGCTTTGATTTCGATGTTAAAATCAAGCAGGGGGCCGGAGCTTTTGTTTGCGGTGAAGAAACTGCTCTGATCGCTTCTATCGAAGGTAAGCGTGGTATGCCCCGTATTCGTCCGCCCTTCCCGGCGGTTAAAGGCTTGTTTGGAAAGCCGACGATTATAAACAATGTCGAAACGCTTGCCAACCTTCCATGGATTATTGAAAACAGCGGTTCGGCATATGCGGAAATCGGCACCGAGCAATCCAGAGGAACCAAAGTGTTTGCCCTTGCGGGAGCTATAAAAAGGGGGGGACTCGTTGAGGTTCCGATGGGTATGACCATTCGGCAGGTACTCTATGATATCGGCGGCGGTTCATCTACAGGGTTTCCGATTAAAGCGGTTCAGCTTGGTGGTCCCAGCGGGGGATGTATTCCGGAATCGCTGTTCGATACACCGATCGAGTATGAAGCTTTGAATGCAACAGGTGCAATCATGGGATCGGGTGGTATGATCGTCATGGATACCAAATCCTGCATGGTCGATATAGCCCGGTATTTCCTTGAGTTTACCCAGATTGAATCGTGTGGTAAATGTACATTCTGCAGAATAGGAACTCTTCGCATGAAAGAGCTGCTCAGCAGAATTTGTGATGGAGAAGGAACGATGGAGGACATCGATACGTTGGAGGAAGTTGCCCACCAGGTAAAATCGTCCAGCCTTTGCGGTCTTGGACAGACCGCACCGAATCCGGTCCTGACGACGCTGAAGTATTTCAGGGATGAATACATCGCACATGTAGAAGAAAAACGATGTCCTGCCGGCGTCTGTAAGGGGCTTATAACCCATACCATCATGCCGGAATCCTGCACGGGTTGTTCAATTTGCCAACGGTACTGTCCGGTGGATGCGATAACCGGTGTTGTTAAAAAGCCCGAGACCTGGGTGATTGACATGGAACTTTGTATTAACTGCGGTATGTGTGTCGAGGTCTGTAACTCTGACGCTATTCGGGTTCAATAAGGCCTGAACCCTTGAATGCATATACAAACGCTATCTGAAACGACCAATTAAGGTGATTAATCATGAGTGATATCGTTACCATTACCCTTAATGATAAAGAAGTACAAGCTTCTGCCGGGGCTACGATTCTTGCTGTTGCAAAGGCAAACGGCATTCACATTCCGACGTTCTGTCATGATGACCGGCTGAAGCCATACGCTTCCTGTTTTCTCTGTGTGGTGGAAGTTGAAAAAGCGCGGGGGCTGTTGCCTGCCTGCAGTACACAGGTCATGCCGGGAATGGTAATCCGGACAGACAGTGAAAAAGTCAGAAAGGCAAGAACAATGGCTCTCGAGCTGATGCTTTCCGACCATGTAGGAGACTGTGTCGCTCCTTGCGAAGCTACCTGCCCGGCGCACATCGATATTCAGGGGTATATAGCCCACATAGCCAACGGCAATCCTGAGGCAGCGGTGAGGCTTATAAAAAAATCGAATCCGTTGCCGGTTGTTTGTGGCAGGATCTGCCCTCACCCCTGTGAATCGCAATGCCGCAGGGGGCTGGTTGACGAGCCGGTATCGATCAATCCGCTGAAGCGTTTTGCAGCAGAATACGAGCTGCAAAACGGGGCGTTCCTGCCTGAAACAGCTCCGGATACAGGAAAACGTGTCGCAATTGTCGGTGGTGGACCTGCCGGGTTGAGTGCTGCATATTATCTGCGCCAGATGGGGCATGCTGTTGTACTTTTCGAGGCGCTTCCGGAGCTGGGCGGCATGGTGCGGTATGGAATACCCAGGTTTCGGTTGCCCTGGGATCTGCTCGATAATGAAATTCAGGCGATTCTTGATTTGGGTGTCGATGTACAAACCGGGAAAAAACTTGGAGAAGATTTTACCATCGCCAGTTTGAAAGAAGATGGTTTCGATGCCGTTTTGCTGGCTATCGGTGCTCATCTGGCAAAGCCGATGAGGGTCCCGAATGATGAAGCCGAAGGAGTAATCGGGGGGATAGACTTTCTGCGGAAAGTTGTGCTGAAAGAGCCTGTTGAAGTCGGCAAGAAGGTCGCGGTCATCGGAGGTGGTGATACAGCGATGGATTGTGCCCGTGTAGCACGTCGCCTCGGTGCGGAGGTAACCCTGCTTTACAGGCGGACTCAGGCTGAAATGCCCGCTTTACCGATGGAACAGGAAGAGACCATGGAAGAAGGGGTTGAATTCCGTTTTCTGACAGCTCCGACCGAAGTTGTTCTCGACGACACTGGTCGGGCTTCTCTTCTTCGGGTTATTTCGATGAAACTGGGAGACCCTGACGAGTCTGGGCGGCGACGTCCAGTCCCGATCGAAGGATCTGAAGAAGATCTGCCTTTCGATCTGATTATCAGTGCAATCGGTCAGGATCCGGATATATCGTGTATTCAGAAAGACTCTGAAAAACCGGAGACTACCCGCTGGAACACTTTCGTTTACGATGAAAACACAAACGTGACCACTCAGGAAGGAGTTTTTGCAGCTGGCGATTGTGCATTTGGTCCCAATACGGTTATACGGGCGGTTGGAGAAGGGCAGCGGGCCGCAAAAGCAATCAACCTTTATTTGGCAGGTGCGGATGTAGAGCTGAAAAACGAGTACGCCATTTCTCTCGGCAGAATTGAAGAACTGGAGATGGAGGATTTCGCTCCCCGCTACACGCATAAGAAAAGGGTCGAGGACACGGTCTTTCCATCCGAAGAACGGTTGAAAGACGGGGGATGGGACGCTATCAACAAAGGTCTGGATGAGATGCAGGCAATGGCCGAGGCGTCACGCTGTATAGAGTGCGGTTGTAATGCCCGTTTTGATTGTGATCTGAGGAAGTATGCGACCGAATATGGTGCAGATGAGAAGCGTTTTACAGGTGAAAAAAGAAAATACAACGACGACACCCGCCACCCACTCATAAAAATCGAGGGTGATAAATGCATTACCTGTGGAAGCTGTGTGAGGGTCTGCCTCGAAGTCAGGGGTATAGGCGCATTGAGTTTTATCGACCGGGGTTTTGGAACGAGGGTTGGTCCTAATTTCGATGATCCCCTGCAGTTGACCGGCTGTGATGCATGCGGTATGTGCATCGATGTCTGTCCTACGGGAGCGCTTGCGCCGAACACCGGCAAAGAAGCTGGGCCGTGGGTGGCAATGGAGACCATAACCACCTGTACCTCTTGCAGCAGAGGGTGCGGCCTGAACGTGGGTACAGCTGAAGAGCGGGTAGTCAGGGTGACAAGTGTTGATGGAGATCCGGTCAACAATGCGGTCATCTGTGCAGAAGGACGATTCGGCTATCAACTTCTCGGAGGCAAAAAGAGTCAGGTAGACCAATCGTCGGTAGAAGAAGCAAGGGAGATTCTTGCAGCAGCAGGAGAGCTCGCTGTTGTGATATCACCGAGGCTTACCATAGAGCAAACTTATGCAGCAGCACGTCTTGCAAGAAGTTTCGGCGGAAAACTTTTCTATCTTCTCGGTGAGGATACAGCGCTCGAAACTCAGGAACGAGGAGAGTACGGCAAAAAAACGGGAGAGGCCAATGTCGCACTTCTGGAGCGACTGCAGGCAACGGGCTTGAAAAAAGGAGAAGCGCTGAGCGCGGATACTGTGCTTCTTGTCGGGACGGAGATTGAAACAACGGATGGCAAGAAAGTGATCGAGGTCAACCCTTCAAAAGGAAATGCCGATGCATATTTTGTGCTTTCCCATCCTTTACGGACAGAGGGCATGATGATCAATCGGGACGGTGATCTTGGTATAGTTCGAGCAGTTCTTCCCAAATCCGATCACGAGCATGATTGCCACATGCTGCTTGTCGAACTCGCGGGAGAGGAATCGTTAGCCGGACTCGATGCTTTGCGCAATCAGCTGGCAGATGAGATCGAAGAGTTGTCAATGATCAGAACCCCTGAAAAAGGAGAGCGCTTATGCAAATCGGGTCTGGAGCCTGTACTGAAAAGCGTGATGCCGGATAGCAGGGAAGGGGTCTTTGCCGAACATTTGAAGGCTATCGGGATGTATGAACACAAATGTCAGTGCAGTTGCAGTTGAGCAATTGTGCGAGCACATATTTTTCTTGTTGGATAGATGCGAAAGTTTTTTTACAGTCCAGTTGTAACGATATATGAGATTTTATGATTTTTATTGCTGACTACGGCGCCGGGAACCTGCGTTCTGTACAAAAAGCATTCGAGTATCTTGGAGTGAAAACAGTAGTGAGCAGTGATGCATCACTGTTGGTGAACTTTGAGAAAGTTCTTGTTCCCGGTGTTGGAGCATTTGGTCATGCTATACGTTCATTCAACGCTTCAGGTTTCAGCGAGGCTCTTTTCGAGCATATCGATAAAGGTCGCAAGGTGCTTGGTATATGTCTCGGGATGCAGTTGTTTCTGACACAGAGCGAAGAGAGAGGGACACACAAGGGGCTTGATTTTGTTCCGGGAAAAGTTGTTCGTTTCAAAAGTGACTCCGAAAAGGTTCCGCAGATAGGATGGAATTCGGTGGCTTACAGCAAAGAAAGTGTTTTGTTCGAAGGCATACCGGATAACTCTTTTTTCTACTTTGTGCATTCCTTTTACTGTGAACCTGAATGTGAGGAAGACATTGCGGCAACGACCTTGTTCGCCGGAAAGAATTTTTGTTCAGCCATAGAAAAAAATGGTATTTTCGCTTTACAGTTTCATCCTGAAAAAAGCTCAGGTGTAGGGCTGAAAGTGCTTGAAAACTTTGCAAAATGCTAAGTTGATTGATTGTCAAGCGTCGATGAGATAAGGCTAAAGGGGGCGTTAAAGCGCTCGGTTTAGATAGTAATTAATTGGTAAATGTTCAGAGAGAAGTAATATGTTGATTATCCCGGCTATAGATATAAAGGATGGAAAATGCGTCAGACTTACCCGAGGGGAGTTTGATAAAAAGAAGATTTATCTTGACAACCCGTGTGACATGGCGATTATCTGGCGAAAGCAGAACGCTAAAATGATCCATGTCGTCGATCTTGATGCAGCATTGACCGGTAAACCGGTAAACTTCGAAAAGATAAAGGAGATTGTCACGACACTTGACATTCCCGTGCAGGTGGGCGGTGGAATCCGTTCTTTCGAAACAGTTGCACAATACCTTGAAATCGGTGTCAGCAGGGTTGTTATCGGATCCGCTGCTGTAACGAATCCTGAGCTTGTCGAAGAGCTGCTCAAAAGATACTCATCTTCTCAGATTGTGGTGGGTATCGATGTTCAAAACGGCGTTCCTAGAATCAAAGGCTGGACCGAGAGTAGCGGAATGAAAGATTATGAGCTTGCTCTTGAAATGAAGAAACGTGGTGTTAAAAGGATTATATACACCGATATATCCTGTGACGGCATGATGCAGGGCGTCGGTTTCGACAGCACCAAGCGTTTTGCAATGAAAGCGGGAATGAAAGTTACAGCATCGGGTGGCGTTACAAATTCTGAAGACTTGAAGAAGCTTCGGAAACTCGAGCAATACGGGGTAGACTCGGTCATTATCGGCAAAGCCCTGTACGAAACCAATTTTCCATGTCAAAAGCTCTGGTACAATTATGAGAAGGGCATGGACATCGATAGTAACTTTTCATCAGCCTTGAAAAAAGAGTGCTGTTCCTGATCTGTTGTTAATCTGCTGGCTTTCGGGAACACAATCATTTCGGAAGCGACATGCCGCAAAAAGATCCTTCCACTGAACAAAAGATAGAGGCGGTGATCTTTGCCTCTGAAGAGTCGGTTTCCTCACAGGAAATCATGCAGGTGCTTGATGAAAAGCTCTCTGCTCCAGAAATTGAAGCATGTGTCGAGAGACTGAATGAAAGCTATGCCTCTACCGGAAGATGTTTCAGAATTGCCGGAGTGGGAGGTGGATTCCGTTTTTTGACGCTCTCCTCTCTCGAGCCCACCCTGAAGAAAATGCTCGCTCCGAAAATCCAGAGAAAACTTTCACAGTCGGCCCTGGAGGTTCTTGCCGTTATTGCCTACCAGCAACCGGTAACCAGAGGAGAAATTCAGCAGGTTCGCGGTGTAAGCCCCGACTATTTCGTAAACAAGCTGCTTGAACGCGGTTTGATCGATGTTCGGGGTAGAGCGGATACTCCCGGAAAACCTCTTTTGTACGGGACAACAAAAGAGTTCCTTGATTTTTTCAATCTTCAATCACTCAAGGATCTTCCCAAACTCAGGGAGATCAAGGAGCTTGTTCAGGACAAGGAGATACAGGATTACCTTTCGTCATCAGAAGAAACAACATTTAATGAAGAAACATAGTACTCTCACTTCCGAAACGAATTCCAACGCAGCAATACGAATCAATAAATACCTTGCACTGTGCGGGGTAGCATCGAGGCGTGCCGCTGACCGGCTTGTCGAGAGCGGACAGGTAATGGTGAACGGTACTGTCGAGAGAGCGCTGGGAATTACTGTACGTCCGGGGATAGATGAAGTTGTTGTGGGAGGGAAGATTCTTGCTTTGCCTGAAGAAAAAAAAGTGTATATTTTGTTGAACAAGCCCAGGAATTATATCACGACGAACCGTGATGAGAAGAACCGTGAAAAGGTTCTCGATCTGGTGGATGTCAGGGAACGAGTGTTTCCGGTCGGTCGACTGGACAGGAAAACTACAGGGTTACTCCTCCTGACTAATGACGGTGAGCTGGCGCACCGCTTGATGCATCCTTCGTCGGGTGTGGACAAGGAATACCTTGCCGAGCTGGATACACCCTTTCAGGCAAAACAACTGCCTGTTCTTACCGGAGGAATGCGTTTGAAAGATACCGGTGAAAAAACGAATCCATGCAAGGCAAAGATTCTTCAAGGTGGCTTGCAGGTCGTTGTAACCTTGCATGAGGGCAAGAACCATCAGGTCAGAAGGATGTTTCGTTCACTGGGCTATGAAGTAAAAAAGCTTGATAGAACGGCCTATGCAGGATTGCGGGCCGGAAAACTTCGCAGAGGGGAGTGGCGTTATCTCACCTCCGGTGAAGTTGAACAGCTCAAGCAGGGAGGCGCTTCACCTTGAGCGGTTGTTAACGTACAAGTATTTCTTTGGTTATGAGTTTATCTTCTTTTCTTTCGCGGCATCATGTAGTTGTCGCGCTTTTTTTTATTGTTTTTTGCAGTATACCCCACTTTTTACCTGCTTCTGTGTTTGCCGAAGATGATATTCAGGCTCTTTTTGATCAAAGTGATATGCCCGGCGATATCGAGCAGCTTCTTTATGAGCTCGAGCAACTGAAAAAGCAAAAGATTCCGGTTAATACGGCGACCGCTGAGGATCTTCTCCTGATACCTTTTCTCACGCCCGATGATGCCCGGAGCATTATACTTTTTCGTGAAGAGAACGGGCAACTGACAGCAGTGGAACAGCTTGCCGAAGCTATAGGGACAGAGATGGCAAAACGGATAGCACCATATCTTTCGTTCACAACAGTAAAGACGGAAACCCAGGAAAAAAAAGCTGGAATAAGCGGTGCCTGGTACGGCAGATATTTCAGTGAAATCCCGGAAAGGAAAGGGATTATTGCCGGAAAATACCGAGGAGATAATTATAAACTGTATAACCGGTTGTCTGTCACCTATGACGAGATTACCCTCAACGGGGTTATGGAGAAAGATATCGGAGAGCCTGAGATCGATGATTTTACCTCATTCAGCATGATCTATAACGGTTCAGGAGCAGTCGAGCAGTTTATCGTAGGAAACTACACCGTTGCAATAGGTCAGGGGTTGCTGTTCGGTCAGAGCAGATACTTTTCAAAAGGAGTCGACCCTCTCGGGGTAAAACTATCAGGACGTCGGCTGAAGGCTTATGCTTCAAGTGCAGAGAACGGGTTTATGCAGGGAGCAGCGGTATCGCTCGATCTCAAGCCGTTCAGCCTTACGACCTTTTATTCCAGCAATGAGATCGATGCCACGATAAAAGACGGGGTGGTGACGACAATTCGAACATCGGGCTATCACCGAACGGACAGTGAAATCGACCACTGGGATAATGTGACAGAGAAGGTGCTGGGAGTGAACCTGCTCTATACCTTTCGTTCGGGCGAAACCTTCGGCAAGGTCGGCGGAACATGGGCTCAGTACGACTATTCCGTTCCGCTTGAAGCAACCGGTGGTAACACGGGATGGGAGGATATGGGAAGCATTGAAGCGGATATACTGATAGGGAAGGTCAATGTTTTTGCAGAAGCGGCGATAACGGGAAGGGATGGTAATATCTCCTGGATCGGGGGTGTAGATTACCCTATAACTCCTGGTATTCGGACCGTGCTGGCAGTCAGAGACTATCACAATGTCTTTTTTTCACCTTTTGCCGGTGCTTTTGCCGAACGTGCTGATGATGCTGCGAACGAAGAAGGGTATTATATCGGACTCGAAGCTGATATTCTGGAAAACCTGCATGTAGGGGCTTACTATGATATCTTCAGGTTTCCCGAACTCAGCAGCCGCTACAGGTTACCATCGACAGGTGATGAATCGAAACTGTTTCTGACCTGGAAGCAGTCGCCGGTTTTCACGACGGAATTGCTCCTCCAGAACCAGTACAAAGAAGAGGCCAAGAAGCTTTTTGACGGAAGCGGACTCGAATATTATCAGCCGGTTCCGTTCACCTCGAACAAAGCCCGTCTCGACCTGATCGGAAAAGTATCTCGTATCCTGACGCTCAGGACAAGGGGAGAGATCAAGTTTGTGGAAGGAGAGTACCCTGCCGGTAACGAAAACTCGGATGGCTGGTTACTCTACCAGCAGGCAGTCCTGAAAAAAGGGCCTCTTGCCTTGAAAGCAAGGTATGCACGTTTTGAAACCGATGATTACGACTCGGCGATCTATGTCTACGAAGATGACCTGCCGCTTGTCTTTACCCTGAAATCGTACTACGGCAAAGGAGAGGCATTCTTTGTGCTGCTATCCTATGATCTCTGGAAGAATTTCGAGCTGACCGCCCGATATGCGAAAACCTGGTACGACGATCGTGATGCTTACGGCAGCGGTAACGATAGGCGGGACACCAACGCCCCTGCATCGTATCACCTGGGCTGTGCTTTGAGGTTTTAAACACTGCCGAACAGCTTTCTTCATCGACCAGGAGGTTTGACTGAGGCCGATGTTTTTTTGCGCTAAAAAAATGCAAATTATTTACAACGTCCCCTAGTATGTGTTTTTTGAGGAGTACACGAAAACAAAGTATATTTTTTAAAGGCTTATGGGTAAGCCGGTATTAAAGAGCCGATGATGTTAAACAGGAGGAGGTTTATGAGTCTTGATAAAATAGCAAGTGAAGCATTGCGGTTGAATCCAAGAGAGAGAGCAGTCCTTGCAGAAGCTATATGGGAAAGTCTCGAGGACCCCTATTTTATTCCGAATGAAATGTCGGAAAAAGAAGCCCTGGCCTTGGCGAAGCAGCGTGAAAAAGAAATCGCACAAGGGGAAGCTGTACCGCTGTCACATAAAGAACTGATGGATCGGCTGCGGAAATGAGAGTAGAGTATCATCCGGCAATCGAGATTGAGTTACGTGAGATAGTCAAGTATTATAATGCCTGCTCCAAAGAGTTGGGAAGTGCTTTCCTCGATGAATTCGAAAAGCAGGTACTGAGAATTGCTGCCATGCCTACCCGTTGGATGATTGTCGAAGGTGATATAAGACGATCATTGATGAGGCGCTTTCCCTACATTATATATTTCCGCGTGTTGGAATCCGATACGATTCGAGTCACGGTGATCAAACATCAGCGAAGACGCCCTGAATATGGTTGAAGCAGGAGTTAATACTATACAATAGTGGTTCAAAAGACTCTCTCCATCGGCCAGATGATCAAATTCTAACTACTTTTTATAAGGCGCTCGAGAAGAATATCCTCCACATTCTGTCGGCTGTCGTGAACAGAAAGAACGTTGAACTGTGTATCTTTGATCCGATAGATTATTCTCCAGGGGGAGATAAGGAGCTCTCTGTAAAGAAAAATGCCTTGGGACTGTAATTCAGGAACAATTCTTC